>CAYUOY010000086.1:12073-16540 GCA_964446495.1 uncultured Woeseiaceae bacterium
CATCATCTTGCACGGTCCGCACCAGGGAGCCCAGAAATCAACCAATACCGGAACATCATTCCGAGTCACGTGCTGTCGAAAACTGCTTTCATCCAATTCCAGCGGATGACCCAGGAACAGGGCTTCGTGGCATTTGCCACATTTGGGGACATCATCGAGGCGACTCGCCTGAATACGATTAACCGCTCGGCAATGCGGACAGACAATATGCAGTGGTTCATCCATACTCATTGCTCCCGGTTGCGCAATTGGGCCCGCAGCGATGCGATTTCTTCCAGCAGGTCGAGTGCCATTGCGACGCCCGCAAGGTTCATGCCCAGGTCGCGCTGTAAACGCCTGGCCGTACTTGCCCTGCTTAGACTCTCGCCTGCAAACCGCCAGTGATCGCGATCCGCTCCAAGTGGCTCCAGAATTCCTTCTTCGACCAACTCAACCACCCACTCGGTGCGGCTGGCGCAGGCCTCGCTGATCTCGATTAACGACAAATGCAGCTGATCATCAAGCAACGTTCCGGTCAGTATTTTCTTGGTCATGACCGTTTAAACCTCCAGGTGCCCGCGCGGATTGTAAGGTAATTCCTCGCGCATCTTTGCATACAATTCCTTGGCAACATCGCTGTCTGCCGGGGGCGTTGTGATAGTGATCAATACGTAGAAGTCACCGGGTACCTTGCTCGGTATCCCGCGACCTTTGAGCCGCAGTTTTTGTCCATTACCGGCGCCGGGTGGGATCTTCAAATCAACAACCCCGGCAGGTGTCGGAACTTTTATCGTATCGCCCAATGCCGCCTCCCACGGCGTCACCGGCAAATCCAGGTAAACATCCTTGCCTTCGATTCGGTAGAAGCTGTGCGGACGAAATTCGACTTCAAGATAGAGATCGCCCGCTTTGCCTCCGCTATGGCTTGCGGAACCCTGTCCAGTCAGCCGAATCTTTTGTCCCTGTTTAATGCCCTTCGGTATCTTGACGTTTAACGTTCGATCTTTGGTGACAACATGACCTTTCGGGTCCAGCTCCGGCGCACGCAAGCTAATGCTGCGCGTTGCGCCGCGGTAGGCATCTTCGAGATCAATGAGTACTCGTGCATGATGATCCTCGCCACGAGCCTGGAAGCCCTGGCCATGCCCGGTGCTATATTGGGGCCCCGCATCGCCGCGCCCGAATAACGATTCAAAGAAATCGCTGTATGCGCCAGCATCTGCACCGTCAAAGCCGCTGCCGCTAAACTCGAACCCTGCACCCCAGTCGGGTGGCGGCTTGAATTCCTGCCCCCCTTGCCAGTTGGCGCCAAGCTCATCGTAGGCCGCACGTTTTTCCGGATCCTTGAGAACAGAGTACGCCTCACCCAGTTCCTTGAACCGAGCCTCCGCATCGGGCTCTTTGCTCACATCAGGATGATACTTGCGCGCCAGTTTACGATAAGCACGCTTGATCTCATCCTGGCTGGCATCGCGCCCGACGCCCAGGGGCTTATAGTAATCCTTGTAGTCCATAGGTCTTGCAACTGCCTTGCGCGGGCACTTAAGACTCCTTATGTATGGCGCATTGGTCGTTTTTCAAGACCACGACGGGGCTTGGGAGTTCGTCTGTACAGATCGTCGTGTTCACGCTGTGAAAATACCTGCCACGCGACGCCCGCCTGAATGCGGCCACACATCGGCCCGATTATGCAGTACGCTATGCCATCGACAGATTTGGCGATACGTCCTGAATTTAACTGGAGACCCGCGTGAACATGAATTTGAAGAAGAAGCGATATTACCTTTTGTTATTAGGTGCTATGACTTTTGCAGGCTGTGGTAACAGCTCTGATGGCGAACAAGCCGCTGCAGATGACGCAGCATCCCCGGTTACCGAAGCGCCCGCCGCCCACGACCTTGCAAGCCTGCTCGCGAGTGATTCCCGAGCCGAAGCTGATCGTGCGCGAGACGCCGGTCGCAAACCAGCCGAAGTCATTGCATTTCTAGGCATTGAACCGGGCATGAGTGTCGTTGACATCATCGCCGCCGGTGGCTACTACACGGAGGTTCTTTCGCTGGCTGTCGGTCCGGACGGTCACGTTGTCGCACACAACACACCGTATATTCTGGAGATGCGTGAAGGCGCGAACGAAAAGGCCCTGAGTGAACGTTTGTCGGGCGATCGTCTGGGCAACGTATCTCGTTTGAATAAGGATGTCGCCGACATTTCGCCGCAGGATGGCACCTTCGATGTGGCTATTACTGCCCTCAATTTTCACGATGTTTACAATAACGGTGGAGAGGAAGGCGCCATCGGTCTGATGAAAATTGTCTCAGCGACTCTGAAGCCGGGTGGCGTGTTCGGCATCATCGATCACCAGGGTGATGAAGCGAACGACAACAAAGCACTGCATCGCGCACTTAAGGCTGATGTCATTCGGGTTGCACAAGCGGCCGGCTTTATCGTTGAGGGCGATAGCGGCATATTGCACAACCACAATGACGATATGACACAGGCCGTATTTGCTGAAGGCGTTCGCGGCAAAACAAACCGCTTCCTGCTGAAACTACGTAAACCCGGTAGTTAGAGAAAAGCCGGCCGAATGAAAGTCTCACGGGCATCCATTCAAGCGGGTGTCCGTGTTTCGAAACGCCTTCGAAATTTTTCGATGCGCTCTTCGAAAATTGAAAGGTGAAAGGAATCCGGAATTACGGTGAGCCGCCCTCAGTCCCACACTCGTAAGATAAAGCGGCTGAGCGCGCTTCGCTCATCATTTGGTGGTGCGCTTACGAAGGAAAAGCTGGCGCTGCTACGCTCGATCCAGGACCTCCCTGTTCACACCAGTCGGGACCTCAAGCAGTTGCACGAGGCACTCTGTTTCATCCGAGCCTTTCCGGATACCCGTGCACATTATCGCGTTGCTCATGCGATGCTCCTCACTTTCGAGAAGCGCGTCCTGCAATTGTCGCTCGCCGAAAGGGATAAGCTCTGGGATACCGGTATCGCCGGAACGCCGGTGTACTATGCTTTTTCGTACGAAACCGCTAGCTGGCTGCAACGCAATTCACCGGGTACGGTTACGATTGACTGGGATGAAATTGAGGACACATCCCGGCTGGACGACGTTCTTGAACAAGTGGTATTGCCCGTCGAGACTGACTACTTTGACAGCGGCATCATAAGCAGCCAGGAATGGCTGGCCCTGGTCTCAGGCAACACAGACACCACAGAGTTCGACTGGCTCATTGCTCGACAGCGGCAACTACGCAATGAGCGAGTCCTGACGCAGATGTATAACGCGGCGGAACTTCCCCTGACCTGGAACCTCGGCTCTATAGCGTATTCGAAGTCACGTAATATCCTCACGCAGTCGCTGGTCAGCGCGCGACACGACGGCATGCGTCGGACTGCCGGGAAAATAAAAACCGAAATTATGCGGCCGCTGGAGGCACTGCAAAAGGTATCTACTCGTGCCGGCGCCAGGCTCATCAGCATTGCCATCGCCTCGCTGGCCGTGCGCCATCGCGAGACGTTTCATTTCAATTGTGCCAACTCCCGCGAAGTGTATGTCGCGAATGCCGGCAAGGGTGTGTCCATCGCAATTTTCGGCCTGCAGCCAGCATCACGATACCCGCTGGAATGCACCATGGGCTATCTTATTCTATCGAACGGTGTCCCTGTCGGTTACGGTGGTGCCAGCGCACTTTTTCGCCAGGTGAATACGGGCGTCAACATTTTTGATGAGTATAGAGGCAGTGAAGCGGCCTGGCTGTGGGTGCAGGTGATGCGGGTATATCACCATCTCTTCGCCTGTATTCGCTTCATCGCAAATCCGTTCCAGTTCGGCAGCGAAAATGATGAAGCATTGCGAAGCGGTGCATTCTGGTTCTACTACCGTCTTGGGTATCGACCCGTCCTTGAACCGGTACGCAAACTGGCACAACGTGAATCAATTCGTATACGGCGAGATAAATCTTATCGTTGTGAGTTGCCGATACTGCGCCGCCTGGCGAGTTGCGATATGCACCTGACTTTGCCGGGCGCTCGGGCCGGTGACTTGTTCCACGAGCGCTGGATAGAAACAAGCTCATTGCTAGCGACACGAGAGCTGGCTGCTGCGGGCGGCGCAACACGCGAGGAATCAGAGCGGAGAGTTGTCGCCACCGTCTCAAGAGACCTCCGCTTACGCTCGACCAAACGTTGGTCGAAGCAAGAACAGGCCGCATATCGCCAGATTGCGCCAATCGTTGCCGCCGCGAAACCAGCCACCTGGTCGGGACCCGCCAAAGAGTCTATGCGAAAGCTTCTGCGAGCAAAGGGAAGTCCATCGGAGGCCCCCTACGCTCGATTGCTAAGCGAGCACCAGACGTTCCTTTCGGCCTTGCGCTCAAGCTGCCAGGCTGAGGAGAAATCCCGAACTCGAACCCAAGCCCCTACCCCCAAAGATGCCGATCCTTCTCGATAACCTGGGACGGCGTGCCAACAATCAACGGGTCCGGTCCATGC
>CAYUOY010000087.1:0-16443 GCA_964446495.1 uncultured Woeseiaceae bacterium
GGTGGTCGGATAATGCGGCATACCGAGCACGCGCTGCAACCAGTCCGCATGCAAGGGCAGAGAGTGCGGTGCTATCGTCAGCGTCTCGATGATTTTCTTCAACATACGCGGTTTGGGTCGATTCTTGCCGAACCACTCATCGCATTCCGTGGCCAGAAAATCCATGCCGTAGAGAATAGCTTCATAGCTCTCATGATTCCAGAGACCGGCTGTATCGATCGGGCTTCGGTGGTCACCCGGCAGATCGCCTGAGGGCAGGCGCGTATCCGGTTGTCCCGGGAACCACTGGTCTTCGAAGTCCGAAATCGAGGGTGGCTTAATTTTCCAAAATTCCAGTTTCGCCTTGAGTCGGTCATTAATCCGTTCCGGTTTCTGGATCTCACGCCAAAACTCGGTATCCGTTCGACGGCTAAGGCAATAGTGCATATTGATGAAGTCCAGAATTTCATAGAAGCGATTGGCCATCGTGCGGTTAAAGCGCCAGGCCATTGGCGCCATGTCGTCGCGCGGAAAATGCTCCGTCAGAATGACGGCTGCAAGGTCGCTCAGGTACAAGCCGGTGGATTCCAGTGGCTCGATGAAGCCGCCGGCCAGCCCAATAGCGACACAGTTTTTCACCCAGGCCTTAGTCCTGTGACCGACCTTGAAATTCACTATGCGTGCGTCTAGCTCGTCGGTGTGAGGACCTTCAAACAGGCGCAATTCCCGTTCGGCTTCAGCGTCACCCAGGAACGCACTCGAATGCACGTATCCCAGTGAACGCTTGTCTTGCAAGGGAATGTCCCATACCCAACCGGCCGACAATGCGGTTGCGGTGGTATAGGGGCGGACAAAGCCCAGGTAGTGCTGGTCGTAAGGGACGTGCAGGGTGACGGCGCGGTCGCAGAGCAGCCATTGCGAACAATCGACCCATTCCACGCCAAGTTTCTTTTCGATCAGAATCGCCGCGAAACCTGTGCAATCGATAAAAAGATCGGCTTCCAGGCGCAGACCCCCTTTGGTTTTGACAGCCTCAATGTTGCCGTTTTCGCTCATCTCTACATCGACGACGTGATCGACATAGTGAGTGACCCCCTTTGCCGTCGATAACTCGGTGAGATAGTCAGCAAACTTCAACGCGTTCATGTGGAAGGCGTAGGTCAGCGGTGCTTCCGGAGTACCCCCATCGAGCATTTTCGGTGCCAGTCCCAGTTCGCAAATGATGGGTTGTGCCGACACCGTTTCGGTGAACGGGATAGAGCGGTCACTCATCAGCCAGTTCCTGGCGGAGGAGTCGATAGGGCCGGGGCGAAATCGGCTGAAAGGATGGTGATAGTAATCGCCATTGTTGTGCAGCCAGTTCACGTAGCGGATGGATTGTTTGAAGGTGCCATCGACGCGCTTCATGAACTCCACTTCGTCGATACCGATGACTTCGAGAATATGGTTTATATTCGGGATCGTTGCTTCACCGACGCCCACACGCGGTACGTCAGGTGATTCGACCAGGCTGATGTCGGCAATTTTTTGGCCGGCGCCATTGAGCGCCGCGTTCAGATACGCGGCCGTCATCCAGCCAGCTGAGCCACCACCCACGACCAGCACGCGTTTCGGTTGCCGGGTATTCATCGCGTACCCCTGCCCGGATTGGTGGCAGCATTGCCATAGACCGGCATGCCGATGGCCCGTTGCAGCCACAATTCATGGGGCGGCAGTTTTTGCGGTGCGAGCTGGAGTCGATTGGCGATGACGCGCGCAACCTGAGTTGGCGGCCGGTTCTCACCGTACCATTTAGTGCATTCATCCCGCAGAAAATCCATGCCATACATAATGGCTTCGTGACTGTCGATGCTAAATATGCGTGCAGCATCGATCGGGCCGCGATGATCACCGGCAAAACCACCCGAGTGCAGCAGCGTCTCCGGCATGCCGGGGAAAAACTGATCCTCGAAATCGGTCGGTGATGGCGGCTTCGTCCGCCAGTATTCCAGCTTCGCCTTCAGCCTGTCGGTGATGCGCTCGGGCTTGCGAACCTCCCGCCAGAAATCATTGTCATCACGGCGGCTCAGGCAGTAGTGCAGATTGATAAAATCGAGAATCTCATAAAACCGATTGGCCATGATCCGATTGAAGCGAAACGCGAGTGGTTCAAAATCATTGCCGTAAGGGAAGTGTTCGGCCAGCATCACCGACGCGAGGTCACTCAGGTAAAGGCCGGTCGACTCAAGTGGTTCGATAAAGCCCCCGGACAGGCCAATGGCAATACAGTTTCCAACCCAGGATTTGGTCCTGTGCCCCACTTTGAACGGCACAATGCGGGCTTCCAGGTCGGCGGCGTGTTCGCCCTCAAAACGACGTAATTCGGCCTCTGCCTGTTCGTCGCTGATGAATGCACTGGAGTGGACGTAGCCCAACGATCGCTTGGATTGCAACGGAATTTCCCAGACCCAGCCAGCCTCAAGCGCCGTCGCCGTGGTATAGGGTCGAACATAGCCCGGATAATGGTGTTCATAGGGCACCTGCATCGTGACGGCTCGGTCGCACAGGAGCCATTGGGAGCAATCCACCCATTCCACCCCCAGCGTTTTTTCGATCAACAAGGCGGTGAAGCCAGTGCAGTCAATGAAAAGGTCAGCTTGCAGTCGCAAGCCGCCACGAGTGCTGACCGCGGCGATGCGTCCATTGTCGGCCATTTCGACACCGGTCACGTGGTCAATGTGGTGCTTGACGCCGCGAGCTGTGGACACTTCGCACAACAAATCGGCAAATTGCAGGGCGTTCATATGATAGGCATAGGTCAAAGGTGGCCCGAAATCCCACTGCCCTGGCATTCGTGGTGCCAAATTCGCCTCACACAACGCCGGCTGAGCAGACACCGTGTGCGCAAAAGGCACGGAGCGATCACTCATTAACCAATGGAGACCGGAACGATCGATGGGCGAACTGCGGAAACGATTAAACGGGTGATAGTAGCTGGAGCCATCGTTTTGCAGCCAATTTACGTACTTGATGGCCTGTTTGAAGGTCCCGTCAACTCGTTTCAGAAAATCTTGTTCATCGATGCCTATGACGCTCAAGATATGATTGATACTGGGGACCGTGGCTTCGCCGACGCCAATTCTGGGTACGTCGGGCGATTCCACCAGGCTGATCTCAACAACCCGCTGGCCGTGTCGATTCAGGGCCGCATTCAGGTAGGCCGCTGCCATCCAGCCGGAGGAGCCGCCACCAATGACGGCAATTTTCTTGGGGGTCATGTAAAGCCGATCCTTTCTTTTTGGCTATCTTAACCTCACACGAGGTGATTTCTAGCCGTATTTTTACCTAAGACAATTGTTGTGGCCCTCATGCAACAAAAAATACTTTGCTTTAGACAGGCAGGGTATGGTCTACTCGCGGGAGTCGTTTTACTACGATTAATTAACAACAAAACTATTTTCGACCACGAAGCGAAAACCGGACGATACCGGGTCGCTGCAACGGTTGCTGCCTTAGGGGATTTGGCAATATGAGAAAAACGCCACTAGCTAGCGCTATCAGTTCCGTCCTGACCGTGAGCGCACTTTGTGCGACCGGAACGGTTCTCGCACAAGATCAGGATGAAGACCTGCTGGCGGAAGAGGATTCGATTGAAGAAGTTATCGTAACCGGTTCGCGCATTCGCAAGAACGTATTCACCAGTTCAACACCGATGGATGTCATTGATGTTGGCGAGGCGTCGATCGCTGGTATTGCGAACGTGGGTGAGCTATTGCAGACCAACACCGTTGCGATGGGATCACCGCAGGTTACGGCGGCAACGTCGTTTCAGTTTGTGCAAAATGGTGGCCTGGGTGCCTCGACCATTTCCCTGCGCGGCCTCGGTGCGAATCGCACGCTGGTATTGCTGAACGGACGACGTGCCGGACCGGCAGGCATCAAGGGAGCGACTTCGTCGTTCGATTTGAACGTGCTGCCACTGGCGACCATTGAGCGTGTCGAAATCCTGAAAGACGGTGCATCGTCCATCTACGGTTCAGACGCGGTCGCTGGCGTGGTCAACATCATCACGAAGAAAGGCGACGGCGCGACCTTCGACGCATTTTTGTCCGTACCATCAGAGAGTGGTGGTGAAGAGAGTCGCATTACGGCGTCCTGGGGCAAATCATTTGAGCGCGGCAATTTTAGAGTAACGGCTGACTACAACAAGCGCGAGGAATTGCGCCGCGGCGATCGTGACTACTTCACCTGTGGCAACCAGTACGTTTTCGATCAGGAGACGGGCGAACGGGCGGACATCATTGACCCGCGTGATGGCAAGCGTGCTTGTGAGGACATAACCTGGGGCCATGTCTGGATTTACGATTATTCGGATCCCAGCAATATTCCGCAATCGGCATCGTTGCTGTCTCAGTTCAGCTATGACGACGAAAACCTTAGTCAGTTCATTCCAGGGTACGCCCCACCGACGACTCCGGGGCAGTTGACCTCGCCCCCGGGTTTCTTCCCGGTTGGCTATGATCCACTGACCGATGGCATTACCAATGATAACCATCCGTTCCAGGACAAGCAGTCGCTGAATCCGCAATCGAAAATCACGACATTTTACGGGGAAGGCGAATATTTCTTAACCGATAATCTGACGGTTTACTCGGAAGTGCTGTTGAATCGGCGCACGACCAATGCGGATAGCTACCAACAGGTCTGGAGTTACCTGTATAGCGGCGACTTCGATTTTGACTCGCTCGGCACCGGCGTTCCAGGCGGCGGTAGTTCGTTGTCTGCTGCTGCGGGCTGGTTTGGAGAGCAGTGGTACAGCCCCACGGCCATTACGGACCGCGCTGACTCGTCGGCAGAGGTCGATTATCAACGCTTCGTACTTGGTTTGAGAGGCAGCCTTACGGAAAACTGGGATTGGGATCTGGCGTGGCAGTTCAGCGACTCGGATGCCAGTTACACGGATGACCGGGTTTACGCCGATGCAATCTTCGACAATAACTTTGCGACCGGATCCTGTGTAGGGACGGTCAGTTCCGTTCGTGGGGTACCGTGTGTCGATGTTCCGTGGTTCGATCCGGAATTCCTGCGTGGCAATGCGTCACAGGAGGTCACCGATTTTCTGTATGGCACCGAAACCGGGTCGACCACCTACCAGCAATGGTCTGTTGATGGCTTTATAACGGGCGAGGCATTCGAGCTGCCCGCGGGTACGGTAGGGCTCGCCGTTGGCTTCCATTATAGAGAAGACGAGATCAATGACACACCGGGAGCCATTACTCTCGATCCTGTAACGGGTGAGAGTAACTCCTGGCTTGGCGATTCTGCAGGCATTACGGCAGGCGATGACAGCACGACAGCACTGTTTGCGGAAGTCGACATTCCCCTCATTACGGACAAACCGGGATTCGAAAATCTGACACTGAACGCATCCGCGCGATATACAGATGTGGATTCGTTTGGCGATGACACGACCTGGAAAATAGGGCTGAACTGGCAAGTGGCACCGACGTTCCGCGCCCGGGCGAACTGGGGGACTTCCTTCCGTACACCGGCACTATTTGAGTTGTACCTGGCGAATCAGACCAGTTTCATCAGCCAGCGTTCGGACCCCTGTATTCGTTATCAGGAAAACTTCGACGAAGGTGCTATATCGAATACGGTGTACCAGAACTGTTTGGCCGATCCGCGGGATCTGCCACCGGATTACACCGGCGGCACCATCACACCGAAAGTACTTACCGGCGGCGGACTGGGTGTATTGAAAGCAGAAACATCCGACTCCAAAACGTTCGGCATTGTCTGGCAACCTGAGTTTGCGGATCTGAGTCTTTCTATCGATTACTTTGATATCGAAGTGAAGGATGAAGTGGACCAATTGGGTGGATCGCGGATCGTCTCGACCTGTTACAACTCACTGTTTGGCTTTGGGTTCGACAATACCGAACCTCTGTGTGAGCTGTTTGATCGGACCAACGTCAACCAGGGTATCGACAACATACGAGATAGCTTCATCAATATAGCTTCGCAGCGAAATCGTGGCTATGACTTGCAGGCGCGGTACGGCATGGATGTACCGTGGGGTGCGTTACGGTTCGATGTGGATGTAACCCGGCAGGTTGAGGACCGTCAGGCTTTATTTGAAGATACGGCTGAAGATTTCAACGGGTTGGTTGGCGATCCGAAATGGGTCGCTCAGACCCGGATCACTTTTGAGCGTGAGGCCTGGACTTTCTTCTGGGGAGGAAACTACATCGGTACGACGTCCAGTGCGGAGAGATTTGGCGGAGATACCGTGTTCTATCGCGGCGTGGAGTACGATGCGAAGCTCGGGACAGATGCCTTGTGGTATCACCAGTTCTCAGCATCGTATTCGATGGACAATGGGCTCAGAATACTGGGTGGTGTAGCGAATGCGTTCGATCAGAAGCCACCGCAGCTAACTCGGGTACAAACGGGCGGCGAATTCTCCATGGTGGGTAACGCGTTGCTGGCATCACAATACGATCCCCTCGGTAGGCGTTTCTTCCTGAACCTGACCATGACCTTCGAATAAGAAGCGTCAAATTGATACAATGACTGTGCCGGCAATTGCCGGCACAGTCATTTTGGGGTGCGGTTAATGCCAAGAATTGTGGTCAAAGAGGACAACCTGAATGAGCTGAACCGGAATTTCGAACAGCCGCCCTTGCGCGAGCCCGTCTTCCTCAACAGTGTACCCAAGTGTGGCACGCACCTGATTCGAAACGTTCTTCGCATGTTCGTGCCGGTCGAGCAGCAATACCACGCGGCATTTATTCAGCACGCCGTCTTGCGGCAGCATCAGGTTGCATACTCCCAGGCAATGCCACATCTGAGCTGGGGTCATCTTTTGTATTCTGACGATGCTGCCATCGTTTTGAAGCACGTTCGCCACATCGTGCAGGTTCGTGATCCGTACACGTGGGTTCTTGCGCGTGCCCGCTTCTTTCTGTCGGATACCTTCCAGGGGTCGCTGGAACACCTGAAGGGCGGCAACGTGTCCGTGGATGAGGTCCTGAACATGATGATTTTTGGCATCCACGGTAAAGCGCCAACGATGTATGAAATCTTTACACACAATGCGGTGTCCTGGCTTGGTACCAAGGCTCGGTTGCTGCGTATGGAAGAACTGCTCTCACACGTCAAGAACCTCGATACTGCCGAGGCTGAAATCTTCTTTTCGCAATTATTGCAGGATTGCGGAATCTCCGCGCTGCCGGCCGACTGGCGTGAACGCGTGCGCGTCGGTGCTGATCGGGAGCAAAGCGGTACGGCCCGGGAAAACCTCGTAGGCAGCGGTTCGTTCGACATCCCGGATGAATTGCCGGACATGCAAAAGCGCCTGGTTGACTATGCGGTGCCCGGGTTGCGAGCCATACTCGGCTACGACTAGCGGCCTGTCGAAAAACGGAATTTACAACGGGCTGTTAGCACCGGGTCAGAAACTCACGCGCTCAAGAAAGGCCTGCATGCTGTTACGCGCTGCGGCCTGGTTATCCCAAAGCTGGTAGTCGCGGGCCTGCGCGCCGGTCGTTTTTAGCCTGATGTCTGTTGCCTCGACTATCAGCCGTAACTGATCAACAGTTACCTCATAGTAGGCTTCGGCGGCCGACGCGACTGGTTTGATGTATACCGATTCCGATGCACCAATGGCCTGCGGTGTCCAGCCGACGCTGCTGAGTTCCAGAGGTTCGCCATCTGCAAACACAACGATCGATTCGAATCCGTCTCGCTCATCTGCAAGGTGGGTATCTTGCAGAGTGCTCCAGATGGCGGCCCACAAGAAATACTGGTGTCGGCCCATGCGGTTGATTTGTATTGGGCCGAGATTGACGTAGTCGCGTGCGTACGCAGCACGTGCCGATCGATCCAGTTGAAAAACAAGCGGTACGCTTGCATGCGTTATGGTTATTCCTGTTACTGGATCCAGCCTATCCTCGACCACCGGTCCGGATGAACTGCAACTGCCGACAACTACGGTGAGCGCAGCCGCCAGGAGGGGAATTGATTGTCGAATATATCGCATGATCAATAGAAAACCTGGTAGCCGAAACTGAAGAAATAAGACTCGCGCTTCATATCAGTATCGGCAAAAGTCCGATTGGCAAACTGTTTTCCCGCTTCAAACTCCAGGCGGATTGTTCGCCGCCAGCGGTATTGCAACCGGAGTCCCGGCGTATAGATCCATTCATTGCTCGAGTCCGAGTTGATCTGCCGATAGTCTACCCGCAAACGTGGATTGATACGCCATGAACGGCCAAGCGGAAAGCGCGTATCGAGGTTCAGTGACCAGACCTCGGTGGTGTCTGAATCGGCGTAGCGCACCCCGAATATGCTGACATCGCCTTGTGCAATCAGGCTGCTCGCCACCATATCCGCCGAGTAATAACGGTAGGTCGTCGCTGGAGTGGCGGCGACGCCGCCGGAGTCCGGTGTGTCGCTGATCGCCGATTCGCTGGCATTCAGATTCATTTGCAGTTTCGGCGTCAGAGGTCGTGACAGCCCGATGGTCACTGTCGTTGTTTTTGCGGCGCGGTCCAGCGCCAGTTGCCGGAGCTCATCCTCGGTGAAGATCGTACTGAGCTCGTGAAAGGTGAGTCCGGCCTGCCCAATTAATGCATTTCCCGTACTCAGGAAGGGGCTCCTGCGCCGGTCAACCATTCCAGACAGCGTAAATGATGAGGGCAGTCTCCAACTCCCTTGCAGGAACATGCTCCCCACTTCCTTGAAAGACGTATCGTAGTCGATCAGTCCCCAAAGGCTTTTGTTCTCTGCAAAATATCGCATCTCGCTGCCCACGACCTGGCGATCCTTGATGCCATTGATATCCTGCTGCAGGAAAAACAGTCCGAGGTCCAGATTGTCCCCAATGGGGCCAAAATTCGAGCTTATACCGTAGAAGGTCCTCGAGTCGTTCACACTGTCGGCTGTTGAGTAGACTGGTTTGCCGAAAACGGTATCCAATCGTAACTTTTCCGTTGCCTGGTAGGTGAGGTTGATGCCATCGAAGCGGCCGAGAACGCCGCCATTGTTACGGGACTGGCGACCGAGGCGGCCACGCAATCCCGTCTTGCCGTCGGCAAGGTCGGTATAGGCATAGGAAATCCGCAGGTCATTGCCACTGCTGCGTGAATCTTTGAGGAAATCACTACGGTAACCGGTGGTCAATCGGGACGAGAAATCGAAGCGCTCTCCACGGCGGCGAACATCGATATTGATATCAGAGTACAGCGAAGACTGACTAACAATATCATCGGTAGCGTCTGGCTGATTGACGTCGCGCCGATAATACTGTGAGAAAAACGTCCGCAGGCTCCAGGCGTTGGCCTGTTGCCGCGCGCGGGAACTGGCGCTTTGGGTCGAGCCTGGCCTGGCCTGGCCTGGTTGCGAGAGCAGGGCGGATAGTCGTTGCCGGACTCTGGGGGCGCCCTCGCTGTCCGGGTAAATCGCGAGATAGCGTTGATACTCCGCCTTGGCGTGTGCTATTTGCCCGTTTCGTTCGCGCGCCAGGGCCAGGTACTCCTGCGCCTGTTGCTGATATAGATTCGGTGGTTGTTGCAGGACTTTGGTGTAGATCTGTACGGCGCGTGAGATTTCCCCCGCGGTCATTGCGCGGCGTGCGTCACTCATGAGCCGTGTCAGGTTATCGTCATTGGCGATATCGTGGGCTATCGGCGCAGGGAGCGCGTCGCTCGGCGCGGCCGCATTCGGTTCGACCGCGGAGGACACAAGAGGCGCTCTGGATGTCATCTTTGTTTCGTTCGCGCGGTCAATCCATGCCGATGAGTACTGACGACGTACGCTAGCCAGTTGCCTTGCAGCATCCTGGGCAGTGTCAAAGTATCCGAGCCGCAGGCGGTACCAGGTTACATTGTCAATGATGGCCTCAGTCACGAAAACAGATTGTCCGCGGTCCAAATCCAGTTTCGGCATGTCGCCCACACCGGGCGGTCTGCGCGAGGATTCGAGATTGATGACATACCGTGTCGGGAGAGTCCTCGCGTGAGGGACCCGCCGGCCGGCCTTTTCTGCTGACGGTGGAGCAACGGTGGCGGTCAACGGTTTGTCGAAATAGACGCGCACGACAATTATTTTGTCGTCGGTTGAGGGGACAATCGAGAACCGTACGTGTTCACTGAAGTTCAGGCGCAATAGTGATCCGGCCGGCGTAGCACCGTCGTACTCCAGATTGATTAACTTCGCATCATCGGCATCGACCGGTCGATATTGTTCCCGACTGTTTGTCACCAGCGGCGAGACTCCGTTGCAGACGCCAGTTGACTCCAGGCGAATGCGCAGCAGATCACCGTCATTGGCTGGTTGGTGATCGATGTATTCTACGCCACAATTGAATCCCACCCGAATTTCCGCGAGATAATTGCCTTTTGAGACCTGGGTGCCAGATATGAACCCGGGCCCCGCCACGGCCACAGTTCCCCAGGAGAGCAGCACTCCCATAACCACCGCCTGACAGATACGTGTCAAGCTTCTCGTGGAGTCAATGCAAAAACTATCGATTTCAAGAATACGCATAATCGATGGTTTTAATCCCAATCCCGGTCACTGATTCTGTGGCAGCCACTGCTGGCGCAATTTTGGTCCCGAGCTATGCCATTGTGTTCGTCTTCACCTGGCTTGTAGGAGTTGAAATGACACCCCGCACAGTTTGGTATGTAGGCTGGTGTGCGCCAGTTGACGGGCTCTGCATTACCCAGGTGACACGCGGTGCACTGCAGGTTCCCTCTGTGATCCAGCGGTTCAAAAGTTAACGTCGTGTGATTGAAATTGTCCGGTTGCCACGCAGCCGTGTCATGACACGAATCGCATTCTTTCGCGGTTACGAAGTGTCCGGTATTTTTTCCCGTGGCGATCACACCGTTGTGACAGGTAGAACAGGATCCCAGCACTTGTGTGTGGTCGACGGTATCGACGGGCGCCCACAGATTAGTGCTATGACAATCCTCGCACACGTTGGTCGTTTGCACGTGCGTCGGTCCCTTTCCAGTAGCATCGGTGCCGTTGTGGCAGCTGAAACAATTGTTAACAATATTGACGTGATCGAAAAATGCCGGCAGCCAGGCCACGGTGGTGTGGCAGTCATCGCAATTATTGCCGCTGGTAATGTGCGTCGGATTTTTCCCGGTAGCGATCGTGCCGTTATGGCAGGAACCGCAGGTACCGACAACCTGAGTGTGGTCGACGGTGTTGACCGGTGCCCAGATAACATTGTTGTGGCAATCTTCACAAATATTGGTGGTCTGGATGTGCGTTGGATTTTTTCCGGTGGCTCCAGCGCCGTTGTGGCAAGTAGAGCAGCCTGCGACGATGCTGGCATGATCGAAGTTAGCCGGGATCCACGCTACGGTCGTATGGCAATCGTCACAGTTGTTGCCGCTGGTAATGTGCGTCGGGTTTTTCCCGGTAGCGATGACGCCGTTATGGCAGGAACCACAGGAGCCCAGTATTTGAGTGTGATCGACGCTATCGGCGGGCGCCCACAGACTACTGTTGTGGCAATCCTCGCACACATTGGTGGTCTGAATATGGGTTGGATTCTTACCGGTGGCTGTGACACCGTTGTGACAGCTTGAGCAGTTGGCCACGATACTGTCGTGATCAAAGGTAGCGGGAAGCCACCCGGTGGTCGTATGGCAGTCATCGCAATTATTGCTGCTGGTGAGGTGGGTCGGATTTTTACCAGTCGCTATCGTGCCATTGTGACAGGAACCGCAGGTACCGATGACCTGGGTGTGATCGATGAAGGTAGCCGGCTGCCACAGAGAAGTGTTGTGGCAGTCTTCGCAAATATTAGTGGTCTGGATATGCGCCAGGCTCTTACCGGTCGCTTTCACGCCATTGTGACAGCTAGCGCAACTGCCGGTGATGCTCGCATGGTCAAAAACGGCGGGAGTCCAGGAAGAGGACTGATGGCAGTCATCACATTGCTCGCCGCTGGTGAAATGGGTGGGATTTTTTCCCGCTGCAACAACACCGTTGTGGCAGGACCCACAACTTCCAGTGACTGCAGTATGGTCCATATAGCTGACCGGGCTCCAGGCCGACGTGGTGTGGCAGTCTGAACAGAAGTCCGTCGAGGAAACATGATTTGGCGGTTTGATGGAGGCACTGCCGAGACCAATACGGGAATGGCAAGCGACGCAGTCCGGATTGGTTCCTTTGAACGAGCCGGCCGCATGACATCCCTCGCAACTCACATTCGTATGCGCTCCGTCCAGGTTGAATCCGGTACTGAAATGGTCGAATGGCTCCTGTGCCAGCAGCTTCGCCGGCATCATGGCGCATGCGAGAACTAGCCAGGCAATAATCAGCATCGCTCGTTGACAGAGGTTTCTCTGGGCCAATGTATCAATTTTCATTGGATGGTCCTCACTTCCCGGAAAGAGTTGGCGGAGTGGCAACGACCACAGTCATAGCCGAATTCGCCATCGTGAATATCATCAGAACGATGGCAGTCGCTACAACGGCTGCCGAGTCTTGTCTGCGCTTTTAGCGACTGTCGATGGCAGCTCTCGCAGCTCACCGCCAAATGGGCGCCGTCGAGCAGGAATTTGGTCTGAGTATTGTGGTTGAACTGCCAGGCTTCCCAATTGACCGGGTTGTGGCAACCCGCGCAGTTGTCGTCGAAGCGGCCATTGTGTGGGTCCTCTTCGCGGTGGCAGTCTACGCAGGCATCAGGCGCATCCTGGAACACGTGTGAGTCGTGGCAACCTTCGCAGTCGGTAGCGGCATGCGTGCCTAGCAAAGGAAAAGTCGTCAGATCATGATCAAAAAAAACGTTGTCCTGCCACGATGCTTCGTTGTGACAGTCATTGCAGACGACACCTTGCTCACCTTCGTGGGCATCATCTTCCACATGGCAGGAGTTGCAATCCGAGCGCAGTTCGATCTCGAAAACCGGTTCGAGATGACAGGACTCGCACTCGATTTTCTCGTGCGCGCCGTTCAATGGATGGCTGGTGTCGATATTGTGATCAAACGTTACTCGGGACCAGTCCTGGCTTACGTGGCAGGTAGCGCACTCTTTGCCAAAGTGGCCATTGTGACTGTCGTCTTCCAGGTGGCAGGATATACAGGCGACCTGCAATTCATCCGCAAAAGGATCGTCGCTGTGGCAGCCATCGCATGTCTGCTCGGCGTGCTGTCCATCCAGCAGAAACCGGGTATCACGATCGTGATCAAAACTCGTATCGGCCCAGTCAGTAGGGCTATGGCAGTTGTCACACTCCTTTCCGCTCCGCCCGTTGTGCGTGTCATCCTGGGCATGGCATCCATAACAGGTGGTCGCCGTATCTTGAAAGGTCCGGTCCTCGTGACAATCCAGGCAGGCAATCTTCTGGTGTTTGCCTATCAATGGGTAGTTGGTCGTATCATGATCAAATTCGACCTCCATCCAGTCAGTTGGCGTGTGGCAATCGGCACAAGCAGTGCCCATGGCATCGTCGTGAACATTGTCTTGTTCGTGGCAGGAATAACAGTCGCCGGGTGCGTCACGAAATTTCTCTTCGGCAACATGGCAATCGGTACAGGCAACCTCACCATGCCTTCCCAGTAATTGGAAATTCGTAAAAGTGTGGTCGAAGGTTTTCTCATCCAGTTGTACGATGTCGGCGTCTCGTCCTTCATGGTCGCTATGGCAATCGGCGCAAGCGTGTTCGCCAGCGCCAGCAAACAAGCCATGGAAGCCGGCCGCTTGCTGGATATCGAACGCAACCTCTTCGTGGCAATCCAGGCAAAGGGCTGTTTGATTGTTGCGGTCGAATGCCGTGTGGCAGGAGGAGCACTTCGACTCAATGTCTGCATGGCCTTCGATTACTTTTCCCGGCATCACCAGAGTTTCAATGCCTGCGGCATCGCCTGGCTCTGTACTGAAAATTGCTAAAGCCATGGTGAATCCAGTTAGGAAAATTCGCAGGTTCATGTCGAGGTCAAGCCGGGTGGCTAGTACATGTGTACGGCTAGTACGTGGAACAGGGCCGATATCACCATCATGAAAAAGATCGGCAAATGAAAGACATGCCACAATGCGAACAGTCGTTCGTAGAAGGAGAATTGTGCAACCCGGCCCATCAGACTCGTGTAGTCCCGAATAAATGAGGCGGCGGTTCGGGCAAAACGCTTGTAGTCTTGCGCAATGACATCTGATGATGCCGCCGCAAGTCTTAACTCACGACGCGCCGTCGACAGCAACGAGAGCCGCACAAAGTGGTGCGTGAAGGTCCAGCCCAGGCTGCGTCCAATGCCGAGAGACTGTGTCACCCGATCGCCTTGCAACTCGTTGGACAAGCTATCGAGCCGCTCGATCAGTTCCGGCATCAGTTTGGCCAGTCCGTGGCTTTTCTCCACCGACTTGGCAAGTTCCCCTTGCAATTCGCGCAGGCTGGTTTTTTGTCCATACAATCCGCGGTGGATTCGGGCGTAGAAATGGCGTCCAATAACACCGCTGCCGGCGACGAGTAGCATGCAATAGAACGCGACGCGGCTGTTGAATGAGCCCAGATTGAAATTGCAGTGATAAAGAATCAACAGAGGTCCTGCGAGCCCAAGGATCATATGCATCCGAAACCAGAATCTAGTGGGACCCAAGCGGTGCAGGAAGCGGATGCGTTTGCGTAGCGGGTAAAGAAGCAGGGTCAGCATCATGGAGCCACCGGCAATACCCAGCCAGTATCCCACTCCCTCTTCGGGATTGATCCAGTTATGTTCACGTAGCAGCCAGCCAGCGCTTATCAATACGATCAACGATGCGTAGCCCCAGAAAGAACTGTCCTTTTTCCGCCTTCGGCGTGTCACGCCGGAAGAGGCCTTTCCACTGACCCCAATGGGTTGTTTTATGACTATCTCGTTCATATATTGAGTCCGTGTTGTTTTTTTTATTACAGGCTTACAGCAGGATCTATCTGTAGTTCCAGAAACGGCGAATCGGTGGTGGTGATCGGTCGGCTGTGCACTTCATAGCCGGATTCGGTCTGCAGTGCATCCCCGGTCGTTGAGATTTTTGCGGTGACAATGACCTCTGTGACACTCGATATGCCGCTGCCTCGTACCATCGACATTTCATCTGTCAGTGTGAATTCAAAGGGGAGTTCGGCGACAGGTTTTCTCAGGACTGCGAGGGGCAGCGGTGATCCGTTGACAGCCTTCGCCAGCACAAAGACCATTGCTGTGTCATTCAACGTCGCGCCAGTATTAGGCATCAGGCTGACTCGTCCGCGTATCTCCACGACCGGCGCCTCAGATTGCGGGTTACTTGCCAGGTCTGCGTCGAGCGTTACATCACTTTGGCCCAATGCCTTTGCCCTCGCATAGGCATCGCGTGCCTCTGCGGTTCTGCCAAGTCGTTGGTAGGACTTTGCAAGCAACAACCAGCCACCTGCATCACTCGGTGCGCGCCGCAGCCGTTCCTCCAATCCCGCCAGCAGGCTCGCGATTGAGCCAACTTTCTGATCGCCTTTCGACGCAACTGTTGACCGTGACGGACTCCAGCTCGAATCATCCTTCGCTGGAAAAAAGGCGGCATCCGGGCGACCGATGGTGACATACAGTCCGATGGCCAGAAGCACGCCACCGACGACAATAAGCAAAGGCAGTTTTGCGAATCTCTTGTCGTGACTTCCCGGAACAGTCATTAGGGGTCGGACGACAATCGCGATGGCCAGTACTGACATCGCTAACGCCACCGCAAAAAACAATACATTCACGTCATCTCCTTTGACCTTGATTTACGCTTACAACATGTGGCGTTGCGCCGCGAAGCCGGGTTCATCCTTAAACAACTCCCCTTTTACACGAATCTGCACTGTAAATGGTTCCCTCAAGTTCACATTTTTTTCTTGATAATTTATTGAAAAATAAGGAATTCCTGTCGCTATACAGAGACAAAATTATGATCCTTTCAGATTTCAAGAACTTACTGTGCGAATGCTAATGATTCGTATTAATAGTCGAATGTGATGCTGAAATTGTGAAGAGTGCAGTATTGATTTTGGGCGTTTGGCTGCTACCGTTCGTTCCTCAATTTCACGAGTACAAACAATTCCAATGAGCCCGCTGTTAATCACTCTCTATTTGTTCCCGGTTATTTCGATCTTCGTGTGGTATGTGCGTTCACGATCGCGCAGAGAGCAGGCGAGCCTTAAGGCGGCCGAAGAAGCTATCGCCGCCAGCATGCTGGAGCCGCCGTCGTTGCATCCTGTCATCGACATTCACAAATGCATAGGCTGTCGCTCCTGTATTGCGGCCTGTCCGGAGCAAGACGCGCATCCGGTGCTGGGAATCATTCGTGGCAAGGCGCGATTGGTTGGGCCTGCCAATTGCATAGGCCACGGGGCGTGCGAAAAAGCCTGCCCGGTTGATGCCATTCAATTGGTGTTTGGTACAGAGCGACGAGGTGTGGACATCCCGTTGGTATATCCCAACTTCGAGACCAGCGTAGCCGGTATCTTCATT
>CAYUOY010000088.1:0-10062 GCA_964446495.1 uncultured Woeseiaceae bacterium
CCTCTCCTGACATCGAAGTCCACATAAGGGATAGATGCTCGACCTTCATGGAGTTTTGTGGCACTAGTACACCTAACGCCTGTGACAACGGCGGCTAAAGCGCGCAGCGGTTTCGCCGTCCGGCGCAGCTTGCTGCGCGTACTGCTCACACTCGTTATGCGCTAATCCGTCAATCATCGAATATGAGCGTTTTCCTCATGACCCTTTGACCGGGTATTCATTTTTGCATGCTTTGCAATACTCTAGACTAATCCTTTTATATCTTAAATCATGGCCAAGAAGTGCTAGTGCAACAGAAACTAGAATAACCAACCCCACATTTTCGACAGCTGGAGGATAGATAAAAGCAGAAACGAACAAAACAACCGCTAAGAATTCCGATATTGAAGAGGGCGAGCCAATAGATACATCCTTTTTCATCCGTTTCCTAATTGGCTTGGTTTTACCTCCGCAATTTGGGCAATTCAATTTGACCTCCTTTTGAGCTTATAACGCCGTGATCAGTGGCGGCCAATTTGTTGGCCGTCCGGCGCCTGCGAAGCAGGTGCGAACTGCATCACTTGGTTATGTGTCTTGGCACGGTATTGTGTAAGACATGATCACAGTACTAAAATTCTTTGCTTCTTTAACACTCATATCTTCAAACTCACCAAAGGGCGATTCCCCCATCATGTATTTCTCTGCCTCTTTGTTTACTTCTGGGATCGTGCTTTTCTTGATGAAAACGATATTTTCAATTGCACCACTGATTGAGAAAGAAATTTTCATCAACACTTGATTGGTTTCGAGCGAACAACTATCTCCAATGTATTCCGACCCAAGAATCGGATACTCCCATACAGGCAGTTCTTCATCTGCTGATGCTAATGCAGAAAGTAACAATACGATTTTTAGAACGTACATTTTCATGACAGGCACATAACAGCTAATTCTACGGCGACAGGTCTTGAGCCGTGTGCGACGTAACCAGTTCGTCCTGTTGCTTGGCAATTTCACGTTAGCCGCTAACTCCGTTGTCGTTTGAGTAAATTAACTCGGACCGTCTTACGGGCCAACGCTGCGGGCGCAATAAAACCAGGGCCGATAACCGCAGTATAGCAAGTGAACATGGAGCATCCCGGCTCTCTGATTAGCGACCTTTCCGGTGTGCACCGGGTGTTTTCTACGGCAATTTCCGAACACAGGCTTCCACGGTTGTTGGCTTTCTTAAGTCGGTCTGCGCTGAATTTCGATTGATTCGCGGTTGGCCCTCCAGTATAGTTATCGGAACAAAGATTCCGTATAGCGGAACGAAAGATTTTTGCGCGATTGAGGATAGGAGCGTTTCTTGGCGTCGGAAAGTGTCCAGTCTGTGGCACGAGCAGCAGAAGTTCTAAAAGTCCTGTCCCAGGGCGGCTGGGGCATGGGCGTATCGGAAATCGCTCAGACGGCGGGCTTGGGAAAAAGCACGACGCATCGCTTGTTGTCCTCGTTGATCGAAGCTGAATTCGTTCGCATGGAGCCCAAAAGCCATCGTTATACCTTGGGCAGCGGCCTGTTGCAGTTGACGACGACCTGGTTCAGCGAAATGAAGGTTCGCACGGTGGCCCTCCCGCATCTTCGGGCACTACGAAACACGACCAAGGAAACGGTGAGTCTGAATATTCGCGACGGCGATTCCCGCGTCGCCATCGAGCGTTTGGATACTTCACATGAAGTCCGCTTCGTGGTTGATCTGGGGCGGCCGCTGCCACTTCATGTCGGTGCGGCGGGAAAAGCAATCCTGGCTTTTCTGCCCAAATCGGAAGTCAGCGCCATTCTGGAAACCGCCGACCTGGATCAACTGACGACCAATCGCACGCTCAAGGAATTGAAGAAGATTCGGCAAGCGGGCACGGCCTATTCCTGCGGAGAACGGGTGGTGGGTTCGCGTTCTGTTTCGGCGCCCATTTTCAGTCCAGAGGGTGCTGCCATTGCTTCAGTCAGTATTCTCAGCCTTGAGTCCCGACTCGATGAAATAAATTTGGCGGAGTACAGGAAGCTTGCCGGCAAGACGGCGAAAGATATTTCTGTCGATTTCGGCTGGTCCGAACGAAGCTGACTGAAACAATTGTGAGTGGCATCTCAAATATTGAGATTCCATTAAAATCATGGAGAGAGAGCCAATGGCTACTGAGACAAAAACACCCTTCAAGGAGCTTTCCGAGCGCCTGGTGAAAGCACTACACCTGGAACGGCGCCCGGTGGGCGTTCTGTGGACCACCCAAAAGCCGGAAGGCGTTGAACGTATCGATCGTACGTTAAAAGGATGCCAGTTTCTGGACGTTGCCCGTATGGAAGACAAGCTTTTCTATACGGACGTTGACAATCATACTGATTGCAAGAACGGCAGCCATTATCTGGGGTTTACACCGCCCTTTGAGGGACAGGGTTCCGGCGCGTGGCCGGGTGGCGACTATCCCGACAAAGGGCGCAGCATTTTCAGAACCCCGGTAGCCTTCCGCCGTACCTTCGAGCATTACAGCGTGGTGCCGACGGGCACGGTGACCTACATGGTTTTCGGCCCACTCGATGACTTTCCCTTTGACAACACCTTCGGCGGTGGGGTTGTGAATGTGTTCTGCTCGGCCAAGGCAGGCATGTTCCTTGCCCGTGCCGCCGTGTACGAGGGCGGTGGCGTCATCGAAGGACTAACGGGTCCTTCGGCTTGTTCCATGGCCATGGCGCAGCCCCTGATGACGGGCAAGGTCTGCTACACCCTTGGCTGTTTCGGCTTCCGCCAGTTCGTTCAGATCAAGCCGGAAGAGGTGTTTTTCGGCATTCCGTTCGAAAAGCTGGAAAACGTGGTTGAAAACCTGGAACTGCTCCTGACGCGCCGGCCCGACCTCAAGACACTTCTTGCCGAACCGGTAGGGCAGGTGCACGTCTGTACCGACGATGAAATTGCCGTACAACGGTCGCCGGGCAAAGTCCTAAACTAATTTTCAGGGGGAAGCGTTCTGGTCATGGATACCAATTCGGACGGTGATGGTACCGAGAAATTTCGTTATATCGGCAAGCCCGTTAAACGTGGAGAGGCGGCCGAAAAGGTCATGGGCCAGTGGATCTATGGAACGGATTTCACACTGCCCGGAATGCTCTATGCCAAGGCTTTACGCTCTCCCTATCCGCACGCGCGAATCCTGTCTGTCGATTTAAGTCGTGCCCGGAAACTGCCCGGCGTGCGCGCTGCCATTACCGGCGAGGATACCTCCTTTCGGTTCGGCTCTTGTGTTCGCGATGAACCTTTCCTGGCTCGCGGCAAGGTTCGGTATGCCGGCGAGCCGGTGGCTGCGGTCGCCGCGATCAGTGAGGAGATCGCCCGGGAGGCGATCGATTTGATTGAGGTGGAGTACGAAGAACTAGCGGGGGTTTTCGATCCGTTGGAGGCTATGAATCCGGGCTCTCCGGTAATCCATGAAGACATTTCCTCCTATGACCTGGAACCCACGTTCACCCTGACTCCCGACAGCAATATCATCAACCACACCAAGATCCGACATGGTGATGTTGAACAGGGGTTCCGGGATTCCGATGAGATCTTCGAAGATGTCTTCACCACCCAGTATGTTCAGCACTGCCCCCTGGAAACCCATGTCGGTATCGCGCAGGTCGCCGGCGATGGCAGTGTAACCCTGTGGTGTAACAGCCAATCGCCCTATAATTTTGTACGCGATATGAGCAATGCCCTGGGCTTGCCCTACAACAAGGTGCGGGTCATCTGTACCGGTATCGGCGGTGGTTTCGGCTCGAAAATTTACCTCCGTCCCGAACCATTGGCCGTCGCCCTGGCCATGCACACGGACGGCTTGCCAGTTAAAAACGCCTACACCCGGGACGAGGAATTTACCGCCTGCGTTACCAAGCACCCCACCCATTTGACCTTCAAAACCGGGGTCAAGCGGGACGGGACCTTCGTTGCTCGCAAGATTACCTCGATCTTCAATACCGGCGGGTACGCGGATACGGGGCCGTTGGTATCGCGTAACGGTGCCTTTAGCGGTACCGGCCCGTACCGTTTTCCCCATGTCTGGGTGGATAGCTATTGTGTCTACACCAACAATCCCCTTGGCGGTGCCTTTCGCGGTTACGGGGTTCCACAAATGACCTGGGCCCATGAATCTCAGATGGACATGATCGCGCATCGTCTTGGTATGGATCCGGTCGAACTGCGGCGGCGCAATCTGTTTGAGCTGGGCGATACCACCTGCACGGGGGAAATCCTGACCACCAGTGTCGGGGTTAGGGAAACCCTGAAGCAGGCGGTAGACGCTTGCGCCAGCGCGCCGTTGCAGAAACCAGATTCCCCCAAAGTTGCGTACGGACGTGGCGTGGCCACCATGCACAAGCTCACCTATACGCCAACCACCTCCGCGGCCGTGATCAAAATGCACCAGGACGGTACTGTCAACCTGCTGTGCAGCAGCCTTGAATTGGGCCAGGGAATCTATACCACCTTGCGGCAGATTGTTGCCGAGGGCCTGGGCATCGCGATCGAACACGTCTCCATCAGCCCCCCCGATACCAGCTATACCCCGTATGACCAATCCACCAGCGGAAGCCGGTCGGTGTTTCATATGGGCAATGCAATGTTGCGAGCTGCCAGCGACCTGGCGCAGCAACTCTGCAAGTTAAAAGCCGAACTCGATAACATCCCCCAGGATTCTCTGGAATACCGGGATGGTGCCGTCTGGCGGAAGGAAAGCGAAGAGTTTGAAACGCCGAAAGAAATTATTCTGCGTCGGTACGGGGCCCGCGGCGCTACGCTGCAAGGAAACGGCATCTTCACCCCGCCCGGTGCCCAGACGCCGGACAAGGAGACGGGCCAGAGCACGAAAGTTTCCGCTTTCTGGATGTACGCCACCCATATCGCGGACGTGGAAGTCGATCTGGAGACCGGCAAAGTCAAAGTCCTGAAACTGGTGGCAGTTCACGATGCGGGCACGCTGATCAATCCCGACGGCGCGGCGGCACAAATTGAAGGCGGCGTGGTCCAGGGCCTGGGTGCGACCTTGCATGAGGAAATGTTGGTTAAGGATGGCGTCGTCACCAACCCGTCGTTTACCGAATACAAAATTCCCTCGACCATGGACATCCCGGAAATCGTACCGATTTTTGTCGAATCCTTTCCGCACGATGAAGGACCCTTCGGTGCCAAGGGACTAGGGGAACCGGTGTTAGCGCCGACATCACCGGCGATTGCCAACGCGATCTACAACGCAACCAAGGTTCGTATCACCAGCCTACCGATTACGCCGGAAAAAGTGCTGCTGGGTCTGCAGGAGTTGGTGCAGTGAGCCGCGCCGGAAATACCATGGAGCGGATGGACTGCGGAAAGGAGAAATTGCTGTGATGCATAACCTGTCATTGACGGTTAATCATGAGGTTCGGGAAGTCAGCATCCCGGCCAATCGGACGCTTTACCAGGTGATCAAGGAAAACCTGAGCCTGATCGGCGTCAAGGACGGATGCCGTCAGGGTGTGTGCGGATCCTGCACGGTGATGGTGGACGGACTGCCCGTGCGTTCCTGTCTTACGCTTGCGGTGAGATGCGAGGGTAAACACATCACTACCGTTGAGGGCCTTAAGACGAACGGGAAACTGCATGCATTGCAGCAGGCCTTTATTGATGAAGGAGCGGTTCAGTGCGGTTTTTGTACGCCAGGTATACTGGTCACCGCGGCCGCATTTCTAAAGCAAAATCCTGAACCGACAGAGCTGGAGGTTCGCGAAGCGCTGATCGGAAATCTCTGCCGGTGTACGGGGTACGCGCGGATCGTGAAGGCGGTAATGTCGGTCAGCGGAAATCCGCTCCAAAAGGATGTGGCATGAGCCTGCCCCCGTTCGACTATGTGGCGCCTGAATCGGCCGACGAAGTCGTCGAGACCCTGAGCCAGTATGGTGATGATGCCCTGTTGATGGCCGGTGGCCTGACGGTGATGATCCTGCTGCAGGAGCGCCTCGTACGCCCGCAGGTTGTGGTCAGCCTTGAAAAAGTCCCCGGACTCCATTCCATAGAAGTCAATGGCGCGCTTAAGCTGGGTGCCATGGTGACCCACAATAACGTTGCAGATTCCGCCACCGTGGGCGAATTCGCGCCATTGCTGTGCCGAGCCAGCGGCCGGGTGGGGTCGCCGGCCATTCGGAATATGGGAACGGTGGGTGGAAGCATCAGCCAGGGGGACGGCGCATCGGATGTGGCACCCGCATTTCTGGCAATGGACGCCGAGGCCCTGGTCATGGGCCCAGATGGGGCTCGGACCATCCCTCTCGATAGTTTCTTCCAAGGGGTGTTCACCACCGCCCTTCGGGAGCGGGAGTTTCTGACCGGTCTTCGAATACCAAAACCGGCGACGGGAACACGGGTCAATTTCGTCAAGTACACCTGCACATCGGCCGAAGCTTTCGCGGCGGTTACCGTGGCGCTGTCGGTTCTGCCAGGGCCGGATGGAATTTGCGAAGAGGCGCGAATTGGTCTGGGTAGCGTCGCCCCTGTTCCCATGCGCGCAAAGGAAGCGGAGGACCTGCTGCGTGGTAACAAAGTTTCGCCGCAACTGATCGCCGAGGTAGCGGAAGCGGCGGCGGCGGCCACTGATCCATCGTCCGACGGGCAGGGCTCGGCCGATTACAAACGGGACATGACCCGGGTTTGGGTAAGGCGACTTCTCGAAGATACGCTGCTCCAATGATTGAATTCCTTTTAAGCCAACCAGCGCGAGGTGCTCGATGGCCAGGGTGATTACGGTAGGGGCGGCCCAACTGGGGCCGAATCAAAAAGCAGACAGCCGCTCCAGCGTTATTGAGCGGATGCTGAAACTGCTCGATGGCGCCCACCGCAAGGGCTGCAATCTGGTGATTTTTCCCGAGTTGGCGCTGACCACGTTCTTTCCGCGTTGGCATATTGAAAGCCAGGATGAAATCGACCACTGGTTTGAATCCGCGATGCCCAACGAGGCAACCCAACCTTTGTTCGATGCGGCGAAAAAGTTCGGCATCGGTTTCTATCTGGGCTACGCTGAGAATGTCGAGGAAGCGGGTGGCAATCACCGTTACAACACATCGATCCTGGTGGATATGGCGGGCAACCTTGTCGGCAAGTACCGCAAGGTTCACTTGCCCGGACATTCCGAATTTGATCCGGAAAGAGCCTTTCAGCACCTTGAAAAACGTTACTTCGAGGTCGGCAACCTGGGCTTCCCCGTCTGGCGAACCATGGGGGGCATATTCGGTATGTGCATTTGCAATGACCGCCGCTGGCCCGAGGTCTACCGGGTGATGGGACTGCAGGGCGTTGAGATGGTGATGCTGGGGTACAACACGCCGACCACCAACTCTCAATCGGACGAGCCGTCTCACCTGCGTGATTTTCATAACCTCCTGTCCATGCAGGCCGGCGCCTATCAGAACAGTACCTGGGTGGTCGGTGTTGCCAAGGCCGGTAACGAAGACGGCCATGAGCTTATGGGTGCCAGTGCGATCATCGCGCCGACCGGTAAAGTGGTGGCCCAATGCCAGACTCTCGAAGATGAACTGATCGTTGCGGATTGCGATCTGGATGCCTGCAACTTTGGCAAGCAGACAATATTCAATTTTGCGGCCCATCGGCGCATCGAACATTACGGACGGATTACCGAGCAAACCGGCGTCATCCCCCCGGATTAAGTCGATGGAGAATCAGGATCACAACATTACTAGCTGCCCCGCTTACGGTTCAGGCGAGCGGGATCGGATATAGCGCATGGAAATGACGGGTGAATACCGGATCTCAGCGTCGCGCCAATCGGTGTGGGATGCGCTTATCGATCCGGATGTATTGAAAAGCTGCCTTCGCGGTTGCGAGCATATGGGTCGGATTTCGGACAATGAATTTGAAGCGGTGATAACCACCAAGGTCGGTCCGGTCAAAATGACTTTCAAGGGGGCGGTCGAACTCTCCGATATCGACCCTCCAAACGGCTACACCATTTCCGGCGAAGGAAAGGGTGGCGCTGCCGGTTTTGCCAAGATCAGGGCTCAAGTGCGACTGGTGGAAGACGGCGAGATCACGGTACTTTCCTATGAGGCGGCTGCCTCTCTGGGGGGTAAGCTGGCCCAGATGGGAGCTCGGGTCGTTGACGGTGTGGCCCGAAACATGGCCGATGAATTTTTCGGCTGCCTGGCCACAACCGTAAGTGGGCCACTACCTGACGGTGAAGCGGCAGTTCAGGCGGAGGACGCGACGCGACAGCGGCCGTCATGGTTGTTGCCAGCACTTGGTGCGGGGGTAATGATAGTCTTGGTGCTCCTGATTCTATTCGGATAGTTCTGAGTAGCAATAGCAATAGCAACAGCAATCGAAAGTGGGAACATGCCTGAGTTTGATACCATCATCACCAACGGAACCGTCATAACGGCGGTCGAGCGTATGCACTGCGATGTCGCCATTAAGGACGGCCGGGTTGTCGCCCTTGGACATGACCTGGGTGACGCGGCAACCGAAATCGATGCCACCGATAAACTATTGCTGCCGGGTGGTGTCGACGGTCACTGCCATATCGAGCAGAAGTCAGCCGTTGGCAACGTCATGAACGCCGATGATTTTTATTCGGCCACGGTCTCCGCCGTTTTCGGCGGAACGACAACGGTTATCCCCTTTGCCGCCCAGTATCGAGGTCAGTCTTTGCCTCAGGTGGTCGAGGACTATCATGCCTGTGCCGGGCCGAAGGCGGTCATCGACTACGGCTATCACCTGATTGTTTCCGACCCCAATGAACAGGTGCTGGGAGAGGAACTGCCGGCGCTGATCGAGGGCGGGATCACTTCTTTCAAAGTCTATATGACCTACGACAACCTGCAAATCGATGACTTGCAAATGCTCAACGTGTTGTCAGTCGCCCGGCGTCACAACGCCCTGGTGATGGTCCATGCGGAAAACCACGACATGATCAAGTGGTTGAGCGAACGTCTGCTCGAAAAAGGCTACGAACAGCCCAAATATCACGCCGTCAGCCACTCCCGCGTCGGCGAAGGTGAGGCAACCCACCGCGCTATTCAGCTTTCCCGACTGATCGACGTGCCGCTGTTGATCGTGCATGTTTCGAGCGAGGAAGCCATGGGTGAAATCCGTCGGGCACAAGATGCGGGATTGAAAATTTACGGTGAAACCTGTCCTCAATATCTTTTTCTAACGGCCGACGATCTGGATCGTGAGGGGATGGAAGGTGCCAAATTCTGCTGCAGCCCTCCACCCAGAGATAAAGCGGCTCAGGAAGCCATATGGCGCGGTTTGCGTAACGGAACCTTCGTCGTGTTTTCATCCGATCATGCCCCCTACCGGTTCGATGAAACAGGCAAACTCCATGCCGGCCCCAAGCCGACATTCAAGCAAATCGCAAACGGGGTGCCTGGCATAGAGTTGCGGCTGCCGCTTTTGTTTTCTGAAGGGGTGGGCAAAGGGCGGATTGATATTCACCAATTCGTCGCCCTGACAGCCACTAATGTGGCCAAAATTTATGGCCTGCACCCCCGCAAGGGCACCATTGCGATTGGCTCGGATGCGGACATCGCTATCTGGGACCCGAACAAGGAACTGACCATTACTCACAGCCAACTCCACGACAACGCCGGTTATACACCCTACGAGGGTCGCCGCATCAAGGGATGGCCGGTCACCGTCCTTAGTCGTGGGCGCATTGCGGTGGATGCCGGGGAATTGAAGGTCAAACGGGGCAGCGGACAGTTCCTGACCCGGGCAACTTCCGATGCTGCCCGCCCCCTTGGCCGGCTAGTTCCGGAAATGGACCCTAAGCGGAATTTTGGCGCGCACATCCTTCCGTGACGGGGGATGTTGCCTTGATTGCAAGATCAAGCCATCGGTTGTCGAATCGATTCTGACAGGCAGCATAGAAGTGCCCGGAGTTTGATGGCGAACAGGTTGAACCGAAACTAGCGACGTCGTTTTTTCCCCTTGCTTCTTCCCGCCTTACTCTTGTCTTTCTTGTCCAGTGATAACTTCGGCTTCGCCGTTTCAGTTTTTGATCCGGTAGATTTGCTTTTGCTTTTGCT
>CAYUOY010000088.1:10162-13946 GCA_964446495.1 uncultured Woeseiaceae bacterium
ACTTCGGCTTCGCCGTTTCAGTTTTTGATCCGGTAGATTTGCTTTTGCTTTTGCTCTTTGATGTCGCAATTGCCTTACCTTTTCTGGCGGGCGCGCTGGCCGACTTGCTCTTTCCTTTGTGCGCTGGCTGCTCTTTGTCGTAGCGGGAGATTTTTATCGCCTCACCGCATACCCTTACTTTCTTTAGGTCCATAAAGACATCCCGCGGCATTCCGGCGGGAAGATCCACCAGGCTGAAGTCCGTGTCGATTTCAATATGGCCAATGTGCTCGCCGTCCAACCCGGATTCATTTGCTATTGCGCCAACAATGTTGCCCGGCATGACCCCGTGTTTGTAACCGACCTCGATTCGATACCGTTCTTTATCTTTATCCACTTCCGGTCGCGGCTTGTCGCGCCGGTTTTGCCCGCGTGACGTTTTTTCGCCGTGCGAGCGTGACTTCGCTTCGTCTCGCCGCCGCGCGGGCCGGCCTGCATCTTCACTCAGCAACATTGGCTTGTCGCCGATCGATATTTTCGCGAGTGCGGCGGCGATCTCTACCGCCGGCACGTCGTGTTCCTGTCGATACTGTTCAACCAGCCCTTGCGTGAACGCCAATTCACCAGCGGCCAGTGTATCGGTAATTTTCTGCTTGAAGTCTGCAATACGTTTGTTATTGACCGTCTCCGTGGTGGGCAACATTAGCTGTTCGATTTTCTGTCGCGTTGCTTTTTCGATGGCGTAGAGCATGCGTCGTTCACGTGGTGCCACAAACAGTATCGCTTCGCCTTTGCGACCGGCACGACCTGTACGACCGATCCGATGGATATAGGCTTCCGTGTCATAGGGTATGTCGTAGTTGATTACATGACTGATGCGCTCGACATCGAGTCCACGAGCCGCAACGTCTGTCGCGACCAGAATGTCCAGCGAACCATTCTTCAATCGTTCGACGGTCTGCTCGCGGTGATTCTGCGCCATGTCGCCGTTCATCGCGGCGGCGGCATAGCCTCTCGCCTCCAGTCGTTCGGCAAGTTCGGCCGTCGCCGTTTTGGTTCGAACGAACATCAAAATAGCGTCGAACGGTTCGACTTCCAGAATGCGGGTGAGGGCGTCGAGCTTGTGTACGCCGCTGACCTGCCAATAACGCTGCCGGATGGTTTCGGCGGTGGCCGTCCGCGTCTTGATCGATATTTCCTGTGGATCAGTTAAATAGCGACGGGCGATGCGCTCGATCTGCTTGGGCATCGTCGCTGAGAATAAGGCCATTTGCCGGCTCTTTGGTGTCTGTTCCAGAATCCATTCGACCTCATCGATGAACCCCATGCGCAGCATTTCATCGGCCTCATCCAGTACCAGGGCCTGCAAGCCATCCAGCTTTAACGTCCCTTTTCGCATATGGTCCATCAAGCGGCCGGGCGTGCCGACCACCACATGAACACCGCGTTTCAGTTGTCGAATCTGCCCCGTGTAAGCCTGGCCACCGTAAATTGGCAGCACATGGAATCCCTTGATATGGGATGCGTAACGCTGGAAGGCTTCCGCGACCTGAATGGCCAGCTCTCGGGTCGGGGTTAGTGTCAGAATTTGCACCGCCTTGTTTTCTACGTCTATGCGCGACAATAACGGCAGCGCGAAAGCGGCCGTTTTGCCGGTGCCGGTCGGTGCATGGCCCAGCAAATCCAAGCCTTGCAGGAGATGTGGTATCGCCTGGCTCTGAATAGGTGTCGGCATTTCATAGCCGACATCATCCAGCGCCTTGATTATTGGCACAGAGAGATTGAGCTCGCGGAAACTGGCGTTGGAGTCGGACATCGAATGGCTCTTGAGTCGAAGGGAGATTCTGGCTGGAAAGCGGACCAGCTGCGCTGCATCATACCTCGCCGAACGGCAGCCGTGTTGTCGAAAGTTCAACAATGGCCTCCCGAGTGAAGTTTGACTCGCGATCAAATTAAACTTGATCTCTTTTCTTCCTTCCGGGAATGGGCGTGGACCGAACGACTTATCAAGGTTCGGTATTGTCCATAGCGTCTCCGGCGCCGGCGGTGTCTCCCACCAATCGGTCGATTAGCGCATTCGCGAATTTTGTCGGGCGATTGTTGCCATGATCCCAGGAGAGAATTTGCCGCGCAGTCCTGATCGCATCGTCATCGCGACCATCCATAGCATAGGCCTCTGCCAGCTCCATACGAATCTGCAAATTGGACGGGTAGAGGAACTCAGCCTCCTCGAACATCTCAATGGCCTTGTCGATTCTTGAGCCCTCGATAAGGTAAGCGCGGGCGTTCATTACATAAATTTCAGGCATAGAGGGATTCAGTTTCCAGGCGGCGACGAAACTGCGTTTGGCGCGTTGCAGGTATGCGGTCTTTTCACTTTGCAAATCGGTGGCGGCAATACGACTCAACCAGAACTCCCCGACGTCCAGCTGTATGTATGCATCGTCCGGCGCAAGAGTAACCGCCGTTTCGAAATGCGGTTGCGCCGCTTCATGATCGCCTTCGAATTTCAGTAGATCGCCAAGACCGGCTTCGGCTCCGGGGCGAGTCGTTTCGTCCTCAGCGGCAATCTCATACCATCGCCTGGCCACATCAAGTTGTCCGGTCGTGAGTGCCGTTTGCCCGAGTCCCAGAGATATCTCAGCCCTCGATAGTGTTCTTACTTCAGGCGTGAATTCGGACTGAAGTTGTTCAATCCTGTATCCAGCAACATTGCAACAATCGTATCTGAGGTAACTTTTTAGTTTTGCTGGCAATTTTTTTGCGGGAATGCCGAAAGCACTTTCGAAAGCCTCAACCTCGTCGGAGCCCGATGACACCAGGTCCAGGTAGGCCCGCATGTCTTCCCCATGCTTTGATTTACGGTCCGAACGATTCAGAAGAAAATGTACCAATGCCCAGGACTGGGCATAGAACCTCTGCTTTTCCCCTTTGTTCAGTTTCTGATATTCGTCCGGGTCCAGTAACTGTGTCGGGCTGAGCCATCGGGAATCGAGAATCCCGTACACTCGTTGTTGAGGAGCGGCACCGACTTCGAAACTATCGCGGGAGAATGTCATGCCACTCAGATACTCAGCGAATCCTTCGTCGTACCAACGTGGATACGCCAAACCGCTGTGATTGCGCATCAGAAAATGTACGTATTCATGAATAATAACTGCCGTCTCGTCCATGTGCGGCGTATCGCGAATCAGAATCGTATTATTACGTAATCGGGATCGGAACCAGCCAACATAGTCGCGGTTAATGCCGAGTGTTTCAAAGTCGGCGGCGCGCTTTATCGCCAGAATATTCGTCGGAATTGTAGAGTCGACACGTTTTACGTTGGTAAAAAGAGGCACCGCCGTTCGCAGGAGATGAAGGTCGCGGATAAGCTTAGTGGTTTTTCTTTTGCTGAGAGTGCTGCGAATCCGAAAATTTGCAGTGCTGACCTCGATCCACTTCTGGTCTTCGAGTTCCTTGCCCATTAGCACCGGCGCTGGCACCAGCAAGAGGCAAGATACTGTTGCAGTCAACAAAAAGGTCGAAGCGCGCGACACTTTGAGTCTGATGTATCTGTCAGGAATTTTGCGAATCACCGCATTGCTCCAATTAGCTGTTGAGCCTCTTAACGAAAGGCTAGCGAAAGATACTAGCGGATGAATCGATCGAAATCCTCTGCCTGATAATTGGTATTCTCGACGAGAGCAAGCCATGCGTAAATGTTTGGGGCCAGAGTACAATGTTTGGGGTCAGAGTAAAAACACGCCGGTTCCGATCCGTGCCCGAGCCCGATGATTCCTCGACACCCTGAGTGCGCCAATCA
>CAYUOY010000088.1:14046-16156 GCA_964446495.1 uncultured Woeseiaceae bacterium
GTTCCGATCCGTGCCCGAGCCCGATGATTCCTCGACACCCTGAGTGCGCCAATCAAATGCCGTACTCCAGTCGCTGCTGTTGTCGGCTGCACTATCGGTGTCTGCGTGTGCCAAAAATGAAAATAACAGCGCGGCGAGCAGAAATTGGGATCGAGAAATCATGGTCATAGTCAATTGCGTGAATAACTAGTGGATAGATACTCATTGCTGTAAGAGGATGATTTTGCCAGCGCATTCCTCTCGATATCTAATTTCAGCTAATGGGTGTCGCCCTAACCGCCTTGCGTGTATCGACCGGGAAAAGTTAAGTAAACCGAAACTATTCTTTGAAGGCGCGCCAACCGCCGTAACTGGAAATATCGGGCCATCCATGTTCCCTGATCAATTGCTCGGGGTAGAACATGGCAGTTGCTGTGCGGCCATCTTCGAGCAAGATGTCCGCGGGGTACATATCAGGGGGTTCCGTGGACACAAGATAATCAAACCTATCTCCGGAAAGGCCATAAAGTTCTCCTGGAATTGAAACCCCATTAGCGGATACCTCATAGATGCCCGGATGCCAGCCGTCCTTAACCGAGTGTATGCGGTAGGAATCGACGGTCCTGACTTCACCGAGAAACTCGGCGCTCTGCAAATTATTGTGGTCCGGTTGGCCGCGAAGTGCGGAGCCGCAAATAAACACCGTATGTGAAACGCGATCAGTCATTACCTTGCCAACTTGATAGGGTTGAATTCTCTGGTGGGCGGGTGAGCGACACCCTGTCGTTCTCTGGCAATCTATCCGCTACCTGAAGGACAGCATACATAGCTGCACGGTGGAGTAGGGCTGTGATTTCTGAGAGTTGTATACCAGATCTCAATTGCTTGCCGCTATTGTCTGACGTAAGGGCAGTACGTACCAGACCACCGCAAGATAATGGAATATGCCACCGGCAAGCACAAAGAAATGCCATATGGCGTGACTGAAATACATTTGTTTCGCCGCATAGAATGCCGCACCCACCGTATAGCTCAGGCCGCCCGCGGCTACCCAGATCATGCCGTTCGTGCCGATTGCGTCCGCCATCTGAGGTGCCGCGATTACCAGCAGCCAACCCATGAGGATATAGCTGATGAGCGACATGCGAGGATATCGATGCCGAAACCAGAGCTTGGTCAGGATTCCGGCCATCGCCAATGTCCAGATAATTCCGAGCAGCCACCAGGCAAATTCACCACGCATTGCCACCAGCAGGAATGGGGTGCCAGTTCCGGCAATTAGCACATAAATCGCACAGTGATCGAGCAGTTTGTAAATATGTTTCCGCGGCGAGGAGTGCAACGTATGGTATATCGTCGATGCCAGAAAAAGCGAGATAAGGCTGATGCCATAAACCGTGCTGGCGACGACGCGCCATTTGTCGTCAGTGCCGATCGAGAGATAGAGCATCCATGCCAGGCCTCCGATGCTCAGAATTACGCCTGCGCCATGGCTGACTGCATGGACCAGTTCTTCGGTCAGCGTGTATTGCCGGGGATTTGAGTTTCGCATAGGCATTTGTCACAGCGTCGTTTCGCGCCGTCGGGCGAAGCGGTCAGAATAGGAACCCGACCCCGGCCATTGGGTCATTACCGGTGAAGTCCGTCGTCAGGTCGCCATCCTTAGAATATTCCGAATATCCGACGGCGTTGGCCGAGCCGCGGACTACGACCAGGTAGACATTGTAGGGTATCCACATAACTGTGGACACCGCCACAACCCATGTCAGACTCCTGACCGGACCATTTAATGGGTGTCCTCATACTAGCTCATACTAGTTTGAGACGAAATGCGAGCGGGCTTCGCCGGCATGTGTGTCTTGCGGCATGACATGACCTGGACCATTGCACCGTCAGATTCGCTGGTCGAGGACAACCCGGTATCTGCCGCGATCGGCCACTTTTACGATGGCTTTGCTGAAACCCTGGATACTGTTTGCACTCTCGAAGAGATACTGCCGTTTTATGTTGGCAGAATGCCGTATTACCAGCGGCTGTATGCGAGCGCGCTCAGCCGCTCGATTCGCAGTACCGTAACGCTCGGCGATAAGATATCAATCAAATGCCGGCATTGGCGCATGCTGCTGCCGCG
>CAYUOY010000089.1:0-16147 GCA_964446495.1 uncultured Woeseiaceae bacterium
CGAACCGTAGCCGAACTCAGGGATCACTACGACGATCTGAAGTTCGAACTCGTGGAGCGGGGCGCATCGATGGAAAAAGCGGCTCATATCGCCAGTCGCCAGTTGGGTGAACTCGACCTGATTGCGCGCCAGACGGCCAGCAAACCGGAACTACAACGCTGGAGTTATCGCTATCCCGCATTGGGTCGTGTCGCGTTGCCCTTGCTTTGCGTCGCCGCATTGCCGATCGCACCGCTGATCGCAGGCATTCAGCATGCCCACACGCTTATTCGCTGGGGCACGATCATGACGCTGAGTGCGCTTATTACGGCCAGCCTGTTCCTGGCTATGCAGACCGCAATCTCTCTCGGCTAGTTGGTGGTTGGTACATAGCGGGTCAGAACCGCTCTTACACGCCGTTTTCCCTTGCGGTGTTGTTCGATCAATACCGGCAGAAAACCCAGTTCTTCGGCGCACCACAAGGTGCTGATGCGGGTGGAATCCTTGGCTTGGTGTTGAATACCGACTGCCTCGAAGGTACCAAAGGGCGTCTTGATCATTTTCTTCCCGATGGTGGTTATTTGAATTTGCTTGAGTCTGTCGCCGTCCAGCAGGACGTAGTGACTTTTGGAGAGCTTGTTGGTCAGGTTGTACATCAATTCGTATTGAATAGAGACACGATCGCGGACGCGGCTATCGAGATCGAAAACATAAGGCTCGTCATTGATGGTTCCGGTAACGGCATTCACGTCCCAGTCAAATCGGAAGTCCATGAGTTTATCGGTCTTGGAGAGCGTATCGGATGATAGGTACACCTCCGGTCGAAGGCCGTCACTACCAACGCTGAAAGTCGCGCTTTCTTCAATGGAGCCATTCAAAAACAGGTTGGCAATTCCTATTGGCGTAATGACGGATGTAGCCGTGAATCCTTTTTCAGTTTCGGCGACAACGGTATTAAGTGTTCCCCCCAGCATACTGATCCTGATCTTGTAGGTGGCCTCGTGGGGGACCAGGGCGGCGTTCGCTGCGTCGGCCTGACCGAACGCGGCGCTGACCATCAAGACAGCGATAGACGCGCCAAATCCGATCCCCTTAATACGACCTGACATCGCGCATTATCCTTTATAGTGCCCTTAACGCTTGCTCTGACTGCTCGGAGAGCGACTTTACTGCATCTTCCATGCTCTTTCTGTGCACCTCGAGATCTTCCATGCTGCAACCCGGCGGTATTTGCAGTGGCTCACCCACCGCCAGAACCACGCGCGCAAAAGGCTTGGGTATCATGAAATCGTCCCAGCGATTGAGGTACCAGGCCCGATCGGCCGCGCACGCTATGGGAATCATTGCCGCAGAACCGATGCGCGCCATCAGCACGACTCCCGTCTTGAACTCGGCTTTCGGACCCAACGGCCCATCGGCCGCGGTCACGATCGATACGCCCTTTTTCATTACGGCGTGAATATCGCGCATGGCCAGCGCTCCGGTGCGCTTGGCGGAACCCCGTATCACTTCGGCACCCCACGAGCGCGCTATTCGCGCCGGCACTTCACCATCGACAGAGGGGGTGACGACAAAACCGGCACGAAACCCGCGACGTATCCAGTCGCGCATCATATGCAGGCACAGGACTGTGTGCTGGTGCCAGTAGCTGGGAGCGAATACCTTGTCACTGACGAGCACTCGTTCCACGATATCCGCCCCGATGACAGTCTGGAGCCGGTAGCTCCACCAGAACAGGCGCAACAAACCCAGCAACATTGGCATGCCCAGAAAATAATAGAGTTTTCGGCCGCCCGACATGCGGCGCCGTCCCACCATTCCGCGGCGGGACTCGACATCGTCGAAATTGGTCTTTTTGGGAGATTCACTCATGCGTTCAAATCGAGTCTGCGGTATCAGTCCGGTGCGGGTCAATGTAATATTGCGACTGAAACTGATCAACATCCTCGTTGCTGCCTGCCACCCAGATGACCTCTCCGAGTAAACCCTTGCGCCTCCCTCCCGGTCCGAAGAATCCCGTCAGTATCGATGTCAATCCGGAGACGCTGGATACTCTTTTAGAGCTGCAAAAACAATACGGCAATATGGTGTCGATGCGCACGCCGGGCGGTCGGCTGGTTTATTTCATCAATGATCCGGACGAGGTCCGGCGAATTCTCGTGCGTCGCCACGCGAAGTATGGCAAGGGCCGGGGATTTGAAAGGGTCAAAATGCTATTAGGCAACGGCATCATTGTCAGTGACGGCGACGTCTGGCGGCGTGCCCGAACCATGATCCAGCCGTCGTTTTCACGACAGAACGTTCACAAGCTCATTGGCACGATGATTTACTGTTGCAAGGAAAAGGAAGCGGCCTGGAGCACGGTCGCTGCCGATGGTGGTGTTCTTAACATCACTCGTGAGATGAACGAATTCGCACTGGAACTTATCCTGCGCTCCATTTTTGGCACTGACTATGATTCAGGCATCGTCAGGGATGGTGTTAACCCATTTGCATTTCTAAGCCAGGACTCGGCACGGGATTTGAGTGTCGTGATGAAGGTCAGAAACCTGCGGCATTTCCTGCTCGACATCATTGTCGCCCGTCGCGCGCCAGACCGGGGCGAACACTACGATCTCCTGTCCATGTATCTCAATGCGACCGACAAGTCCGGTAATAAATTCAACGACCGCGAATTGATCGATGAACTGATCACACTCATCGTTGCAGGGTATGAAACTTCGGCCGGAACTCTGAACTGGGCATGGTATCTGATGGCGTCACATCCGGAAGCTGAAGAGAAATTGCTCGCAGAAGCACGGGCTGTGATTCCCGATGAAGTTTCGATTACTCACGAGGCCGCCACGCAGATGGAGTATACGCAGCAATTGCTGGAGGAAACTCTGCGTCTTTATCCGCCCGTGTGGATCTTCTCCCGCCAGTCGCTTGCAGATGATTTCCTGACAGACTTCGATGTGCCAGCCGATACGGAAATCTTCCTGTCACCTTACATTATGCATCGGACCAATGAGTTCTGGTCCAACTCAGAGAATTTCGATCCGTCGCGATTCGGCGCGGAGGCAACGTACAAGAAGGGCGACCGTCCGTACTTTCCATTTTCGCTCGGTCCGAGACGATGTCTTGGTGAGTATTTCTCCTTCCTCGAAATGAAGATACACCTTGGTTATCTGACGCAACGTTTTCATATGGAAATGACCACCGCACAGTCGCCCGGCCTGGATCTTGGCATCAATCTGCGTTCCAAAAACGACATCATGTTGCGGCCAACTGTGCAACAATCCGCTGCATGAGCAACTACAGCACACTCACAGAGTTGCTTGATCCGCAACGTGACTTGAATGGTCAGATACGATTCATCACCGGAGCGGACGAAGAGTCCTTGCTGGATTTTTCAGAGTTGCATGCACGCGCATTGCGGTTCCTCGGCTCGCTACAGGACAGAGGAATACAGGCCGATGACGAACTCATCATCCTGACCAACTCAAACGAGCGGTTTTTGATTGCGTTCTGGGGCGCGATTCTGGGGGGAATCCTGCCCATTCCCATTGCGGTAGGGATCAGTGACGAGCAGCGCATGAAATTGTTCCGTGTTGCCCGTCAGCTTCGCAAGCCAACCCTGTTCACAGATGACGCGTTGAAAGAGCGTTTGCAGACCTTCGTTGCCGACCAGGACGTCGACGATGAAAGCTCCCTGCTGGATAGTCGCTGCATGACCTGGCCGGCCAATGAATCGGGCGCGGATGGCATCATTCAACCACGCCGCCCGGATGACATTGCCTTCATACAATACTCCTCCGGTTCAACCAGCGACCCCAAAGGGGTTTGTCTCACCCACCTGAATCTCACCTCGACGCTGCAGGCGATGTCGAAGGGTTTGCGGCTCACCGCAGATGATAGTGCACTGAGCTGGATGCCCCTGACTCACGACATGGGGCTTATCGGATATCACCTGACTTTTCTTAGCGTCGGTCTCGACCATACGATCATGGACACGAGCGTTTTCGTACGCAGACCCTTGCTCTGGTTATCCAGGGCCAGTGAGCTGAAAGCGACCGTGCTGTGTTCACCCAATTTTGGTTACAAGCACTATCTCAAGCTGTTTGAACGCAAACCGGTATCCGACATGGACTTGTCCGCCGTCCGTCTGTTGCTCAATGGCGCGGAACCGATTTCGGTCCGGTTGTGTGAGGAGTTTCTCAATGCGATGGCTCCGTTTGGTCTTAAGCGATCGGCCATGTATCCAGTCTATGGCCTGGCTGAAGCAACGCTGGCCGTGACCTTCCCGGAGATTGGCAGAGGATACCAGCAGATTCTGGTGAAACGACACAGCTTGCGTATCGGCGCACCCTATGAAGCCACCGATTCGGGTAACGACGATGTCGTAAGTTTCGTCAAACTTGGAACATCAATCGAAGATTGCGAATATCGGATCACCGACGATAGTGATGCCATCGTGCCGGACGGTTACGTCGGCAATATCCAGATTTCAGGCGACAATATTACCGCAGGACTTTATCGCGATCCGGAGCGAACTAAAGAATTGTTCTCCAGTGACGGCTGGCTCAGGACAGGCGATTGCGGTGTCTGTGTCGATGGCGAGCTGGTGGTTACCGGGCGGGCCAAGGACATAATTATCGTAAATGGTCAAAACTATTACCCGCACGATATCGAGGAAGTCATTGCCGGCCTGGATGAACTCGAACTTGGCAAGGTAGTGGTCAGCGGTGCAAGGCCAGCACACAGTCAGGTTGAAGAGTTGCTCGTATTCGTGCTGTATCGGCAGGACTCATTCTCATTTCAAAAGCTGGCCACACAGATTCGTGACCTCGTGGGCGCCCAGGCTGGACTCGAAGTGGATCAGGTCATTCCTGTCAATCGAATTCCGAAAACTACGAGCGGAAAGATTCAGCGTGCGAAACTCACTGAAGATTATCTCGATGGCGAGTTCGATTCGGCACTTGCGGAGCTGCGCACGCTGGCATTATCGGCCGATGAAGCGAAGGCCGATGGTGGAGGTGACGCGATAGTCACGGAGTTGCTGGCGATCTGTGCGGAGTTTTCACGTGACCGTAAGATCGGAGCCGACGACAACCTCTTCGAGGTGGGCATTAGTTCGCTCACATTGACAGAAATTATGCTGTCGGTAGAAGAAAAACATCCTGGGAAAGTGGAAATGAATGATCTCTTTGATCACCCGACGATTGGTGAGCTAGCCGTTTTTCTCGCCGCGAATGCAGAGACACAATAGGAATCAAGAGCATGCCATATGCAACGATCGCCGGCACCGGCGGCTACCTGCCCGAACGAGTGATGCTGAACAAGGAGTTCGAAGCTATTGTCAGTACCTCTGACGAATGGATTCGAACACGTACCGGTATCGAACGGCGACATATCGCAGCCGATACAGAAACAACGTCAGACATGGCGCTTGCCGCGTCAAGGCGTGCGATTGAGGCGGCGGGCATAGAGGTCGGGGACATAGATCTTATTATTGTGGCTACGACGACCCCCGATAAGGTATTCCCAAGCACCGCCTGTATTCTGCAACGCCGCCTTGGAATTCACACCATCCCGGCTTTTGATGTGCACGCGGCCTGTGCCGGATTCATGTATGCGATGGACGTGGCAAATCGCTTCATCATTACTGAAGGGGCGTCCTGCGCGCTCATCATCGGGGCTGAAACCTATTCCCGTATCATTGATTGGACGGATCGCTCAACGTGTGTACTTTTTGGTGATGGGGCCGGGGCGGTGGTCCTGAAAACGTCCGAAAAACCAGGAATTATGTCCACCCATATCCATGCGGATGGGGCATTTGAAGAGCTGTTGCATGTCCCGGCGGGTATTTCTTCAGGCTACGAAAAGGTCCGCGAACAGGCGGCTTTCATCCACATGAGCGGCCACGAAGTGTTCAAAAAAGCCGTTAGCACCCTGGGTGCGATCGCCACCGAAACCCTCGCAGCCAACAACCTCGACAAAAGCGATCTCACCTGGTTAGTACCGCACCAGGCCAACTTGAGAATTATCAAGGCGGCCGCCAAGAAACTGGCGCTGCCGATGGAGCGGACCATTGTCACTGTAAACCTACATGCCAATACCTCCAGCGCATCGATCCCACTGGCGCTGGACGTCGCCGTTCGGGACGGACGAATCAAACGCGGGGATTTACTGTTGCTGGAAGGGTTCGGTGCCGGTTTCACATGGGGCTCGGCCTTGGTCAGGTATTGAAAAAAGGCGGATACGCTCCGGGAATTGCATCGATTTGACCCTATAATCCGTGTCGAGCGCAGCGCACCTGCATGCCGGTGGCAGAAACTGCTAGGCTCTCCTTAGAACTGGGGGGCATAATGTTCATGATCAGAACCGCCCTGACAGAAACACCCCCCGAGGGTGCAAGAATAAGAATAAGGAGGCAGAAATGGAGCTCGGAAAAATCGTCCGGCTGGTTGCGGTACTGGTTGCCGTCGTCGCAGCGTTCATTGACCTTCCAGCAGAAGCAACCATTATTGCTACGCTGGGTCTCGGTGCAGGCTTTTTCGTTGAGGAAGAGTATTCCCAGCGGTTCCTGATCGGGGTGTTGGCGCTGGCGCTGGCTTATGGCTCATTGGGGCCCGTCTGGCTCATTGGCGACTACCTGACTGACATACTGGGTAGTGTGAGCGCGTTGCTCAACGCAGCCGCTTGTACAGTCATCGTGATGGGACTGATAAAACGCCTAAAACCTTGAGCTAGGATTTACATTAACTAGCGAACGTAACTGTACGAATAAACTTGGAATAGTTCTCCATTACGTTGGACAACGTCAGCTCCGTTGCCATGACCGATGGTATGATCGAGTCCTGGACTACGACGGAAACCTATTCATGAATCGTCACCGACCCTGGTTGAATGCAGCACTTAATCGCTTCTCGGACACAGCCATCGAGAAAGCGAACTTTGGCAACACGGCGACGCTGACGAGGCACATCGAAGCGTTGGCCGTGGAAAACAGAGTGATTCACGAGCAACAATGCATCAACCTCAACCCGGCCACGAATATCATGAATCCGCGTGCCGAGGCGATTCTGGCTTCGGGCCTGGGTTCGCGACCATCACTGGGCTATCCCGGCGACAAATATGAAATGGGACTGGAAGCCATAGAACAGATCGAAGTGCTTTGCGCGGCATTGGCATGCGAAGTCTTTTCGGCAGATTTTGCCGAGATACGGGTGGGCTCCGGAGCGCTGGCAAATTTGTATTGTTTTATGGCGACTTGCCAGGCCGGTGACCGGGTCATTGTACCGTCAGCCGCAATCGGCGGGCATGTTACTCATCACCGTGACGGTGCAGCAGGGTTATTTGGACTCGATATCGTCGCTGCACCAACAGACCCGACACGGTACACCGTGGATCTCGATGGACTGCGGAAACAAGCGCACTCGCTTTCGCCCAAACTCATCACCATCGGCGGCAGCTTGAATTTGCTGCCCCATCCGATTGCTGATATTCGTGCTATCGCTGATGAAGTCGGTGCTCATGTCTTGTTCGACGCCGCCCACCAGTGCGGCATGATCGCTTCCGGTTGTTGGCCTAACCCGCTGGACGAGGGCGCACATCTGATGACCATGAGTACCTATAAGAGCCTAGGCGGCCCTCCGAGTGGGCTGATCGTCTCCAACGATGCTGACCTGATGGCCAGAATTGACAGCATCGCTTATCCGGGGCTGACCGCTAATTTCGACGCTGCGAAGTCGGCCGCACTCTCGATTACGTTGCTTGACTGGCGAGAACACGGACAAGCATACGGTGAGGCGATGATCGCCACCAATACAGCGTTGGCGCGTGACCTGGATGCATTGGGTCTGCCCGTGTTCAAGATCGGTTCGCACGATGGCGAAGTGACATTTTCGACCTCTCACCAGTGTGCACTCGAAGCCGGCGACTTTGGCGGCGGGCAGAAGATGGCCAAAACGCTTAGAACCGGCAATATGCTCAGCTGCGGCATTGGCCTGCCCATCGCGGAAGTTGACGGTGATATGAACGGACTGCGGTTTGGTACTCCCGAGCTTGTTCGTATCGGCATGAAGGCGGCGGACATGCCACAACTTGCTGCCTGCATTGCTGATAGCCTGTTTGGAAAGCGCCCCAGCGAGCAGATTCGAGCGGAGGTGTCAGGGATCAGGGAGCGATTCGGGACCTTGCACTATATAAATGGCCAGGACGACTAAAATACTCGCCAACCGGGACAGATTGCCGCATCATCGATCTCTACGACCTCTGCCGGTAAATCGTTCAAATGTAGCGGTGGAAATTTTGCGGCCCTGACAGGATTTCTTCTTGAGCACCAACAAAAACCTCCCTTTTTTGAGTCGACTTACTTTCGCGTTAGATGGATTGCGCATCTCCTGGAAGGGCGAGTCCAGTTTTCGCACCCATGTGGTGATCGCCGTGCTGGTGCTTGTGGGCACATTAGTCCTTCGGCCAGAGCCCTTGTGGTGGGCTCTGCTGGCACTTGCCGTCGGTATCGTGATCGCAGCAGAATTGCTCAATACCGCACTCGAGCGACTGGCCGATCACGTGCGGCCGGAACACCATGAGGACATTAAGGCGGTCAAAGATATTGCCGCCGGCGCTGTCCTCATCGCCACCATAACCGCCGTCGTGATAGCGATGGCATTCGCCGCCGATGTATTTTTCTAGCGGCAATTTCGGGAAATTGCCATGAAACAGCCATTCTCGCGTGCCCTGGCGCTGACCCTGTTATTTGTTCTAAGCCTGCCGTTGGCGGCGAGGGCATCGAACACGGAAACGGCCGGTGATGTCTTGCTGGTATTGATTCCTCTTACCGGCATTGCGACCGCGACCGTAAAAGGTGATCGCGAGGGGCAGGTACAGTTCCTGAAGGCGTTTTTGACCAATACGGTAATAACGGCTGCCTTGAAAGCCAGCATCGACAAGACCCGGCCCGATGGAGATTGTTGTGATTCGTTTCCATCCGGGCACACATCGTTTTCCTTCATGGGTGCCTCTTTCCTGCAAACACGCTATGGCAAGAAATTCGGCATCCCGGCCTACGCGGCGGCGACATTTGTCGGCTACAGTCGTGTATCGGCCGACAAACACTATGTCGAAGACGTTATTGCAGGCGCCGCCATCGGTTATTTTTCTTCGTATTTATTTACGACGCGCTATGCGGGCATGGAGGTTGTACCCGTTGCACGACATGACTTCATCGGGGTCACGTTTGCCAGGGCCTGGTGACTGCCGCTTGATACCGGGCCGAATCTCAGGTACCGCTGACCACTGGTGAAGCGGCTAATTCCTGCGCCAGGGCATCGATTTTCTCCACGGCAGAAGCCCCGTCGGCCTTGAGCGCATGTTTAATCACTAACGGACCCAGCAGGGGCGGGACCCAGAAATCGGGTTCGAACTCGAGCCTGAACATTACCCTGGTGCCGCCATTTTCGCTCGCTTCCAGGGTCCATTCGGAACGACTGTAAAGTACGTTGCTGCGTTCCGGAATGGCCGTGGTCTGAATGAAGTCAGGCCGCGTGAATACCAGTTGCTCAGTTTTTTCCACGGTCTTGCAATAAAAAAACACACAGGCACCGATGCGCGTAAAAACCAGCGTCTGGCCAATAACGTCCGACTCAAGATAACGGCTTTCTTTGATGGTCTCCGATATTTCATCGAGCCGGTCATAGTCAATCAACACGCGAAATATCTGTTCTGGTGCCGCATCAAAAACGGTGGTAGATACCAGGATATACCGGGGACCGTCCCTGTCGACCTGGACCTCGAGAATCTCGCCGCCGACAGCCGGCAGCACCGCGAACCAATGCAGCAACAGTGTCAGAGTGATCCGGTAACGGTGTGAATTGACGTTAATAGTGTTTATCCCGTTTTCCGTTTGGTTCGCCATTGATCGATAAGTACAGCAGCAATGATGACCGCACCGGTCATGAGTCGCTTGGTGGGTTCCGCGACCCCGATCTGCGCCAGTCCGTTCTGCAGGATCGCTATGATCAGCACGCCGGCAAACGCGCCGATAATGGTCCCTCGACCGCCCATCAGACTGGTGCCACCGATAACGGCTGCCGCGATGGCGGACAATTCCAGACCGATGCCCGCATTCGGGTCTGCGGATCCAAGGTAAGCGGCGTTGAAAACGCCACCGAGTCCTGCAAGGCCACCCGACACCGCCAGCACCAGCATACGGTAGGGACGTACATTGATGCCTGACATACGCGCTGCCTGTTCGTTGGTCCCGATGGCGACTATGTAGCGACCGAACACTGTCCTGGTCAGCAAAAATTGTCCGGCGATGACCAGTACGATTGAAAAAATCAGGGCGAAAGAAACGCCCAGACCGGGAATTGGCATGGCGATCGCCTGGATGTCGGCGCCGATATAAACCGTTTGCGAATCGGTGCTGACATAGGCAAGACCGCGTGCCATTTCCAGCATGCCCAGCGTTACGATAAAAGAAGGTAAAGAAAAATACGCAACAAGAAGGCCGTTGACTGAGCCACACAGCAGGCCGGCACCGATGCCGATAAGGCAGGCCAGAGGCAAAGGCAGGCCCAAACCGACGGTTGCAACACCAACGACGGCGGCACTCAATCCCAATACCGAACCTACGGACAGATCGATGCCGGCTACGATCAGGACGAATGTCATACCCACGGTAACCACAGTAAGCGCCGGCAGCTGATTGAGAATCGTTGTTAATGTCGCTAGCGAGAAAAAATGCTCGGCAGCGAAGCCGAAATAGAGAACCAGCAAAAGGAGGGAAGCAACGATGAAGTTTTCTTCCACGTGTCGGCGGACAAATCTGATGATATTCATTGCTGACCGTTATCTGGCGATGGCTGGATTTTTGATCGTGCGGGGCCTGATTTTTTCGATCTCCCCGTAAACTCCTGGAACGCGGCTGCAAGAATGTCGGCCTCCGACCACTCACCACGCCTGAATTCCCTCACCAGCTTACGATTGGACAAGACCAGAATACGGCTGCACACTTCCATGAGTTCTTCAATCTCGCTCGAGACCAGCACAATAGCTTTGCGCCTGTTTCGCAATTCGCCCAGGAGCTCGTAAATCGCGTTTTTTGCGCCTACATCAATACCGCGGGTCGGATCATCGAGCAACAGGATGTCCGAGTCACAATGGAGCCACCGGGCGAGCAATGCCTTTTGCTGGTTGCCGCCACTCAACTGGTCAATGTCCTGATCCAGAGAGCTGCATCGAATGGCTAGCTGACTCGCAAATTTACCTCCAACGTCCGCCTCCCTGGACCTGTCGATAAGACCCGTGGATGAAGCGACTTTTCCAATACCGGGTAATGTCATATTAACCAGAACCGATTGACCTGAGAAAATGCCCGAGGTCTTCCGGTCTTTCGGCAGGTATCCAACACCCATTCTTACCGCTTGACTCGCGCTCACGATTTTTGTCTTTGCAGTATCGGTGTAACGGAATACAGAACCGCCGGTCGAGGGAACAAGACCAAACAATGCCTCCAACAGATCACTCCTGCCGGACCCCGCCAAACCGGCGATGCCGACAATTTCGCCGCTGGAGCAGGTGAAGCTGATGGGCTGCGGTAACTCTTGCGTTGTGAGTCCTTCGACCACGAGAACCGGCTTTTCCGCACGCTCGGAGATGCCCGTACCAGCCGTATCCTGATGAACCCGCCCCGTCATCATTTCGAATATCTCAGCGACCGACAGTGTATCGGCTGCTACCGACGCCACGACCCGGCCATCTCTCAACACGGACACCGTGTCCGCAACAGATAGAACGTCGTCGAGACGATGACTGATATAGATAATTGAGGTCCCTGTTGCCGCCAGGTCGCTTATGATGGTGTGCAGTCGTTCAGCCTGCGATGTGGTCAGTGCGGCGGTCGGTTCATCGAGAATCAACACTCGGCATTCTGCAGACATTGCCTTGGCCAACTCGACAAGTTGCTGCTCGGCCAGACTGAGGCTCTCTGCGAGGGTTTCCGGCGCTAACCGATCAAGCCCGATGATCTTCAGCATGCGGCGTGCCCGCTGATTCAGTTTCTTTCGATCAATACAGACTATTCCGCGGGGGATACGGCGCAGGGCGATGTTCTCGGCTATGGAAAGCGTCCCAATAATGCTCAATTCCTGGGCGGCAAAAGATACGCCTGAAGCGAATCCATCGGCCGGGCTGGTGGGCGCATACGCGAGTCCATCCAGCCTGATGTTGCCGCTGTCTCGCGGCAGGAGGCCGGCAAGAATGTTCACCAGAGTCGACTTCCCGGCTCCGTTTTCACCAACAATTGCGTGGATCTCGCCGTGCCTTATCGAAAGGCTAACGTCTCGCAACACGGGACTGGCAAACGACTTGTTCAGGCTCTCAATGGAAAGACGGACAGTTCCCACCTCGCACAAACTCAACGAATGTTATCGCGGGTAACAAGATCGACGGGCGTAGATTTGTCGGTCGGTTGCACCCCGGACGCGAGAACTTCAAGCGCATATTCAATCCCGTACACGGCCAGCAAGTCGGCGTGCTGGTCAACGGTGGCCAGTACACTGCCTTCTTCAATCAGGCTGCGCACCGCAGAAATATTGTCGAAGCCGATAATGGTGACCTGATCGCGTTTCCCGGCCTGCATGACCGCCGCGACCGCGCCGAGTGCCATATTGTCATTCGCGCAGAGGAGGGCGGACAGGTCGGGATGCTGTACCAGGATTCCTGAGGCAATAGTGACTGCCTTCGTCTGGTCCCATTGTGCGCTTTGCTGGGCGACAACGTTCAGCCCGGCGTCCGCCATGGCCTTATTGAACCCCGCGGTTCTGCGCTGTGAGTTGTAGGCGGTCGGTACGCCTTCAAGAATTGCCACGTTCTGATTCGCTTGCAGGTGGGAGGCCAGATAACTCGCGACCAGTTCGGCACCAAGAAAGTTATCCGGTCCGACGAACGGGATGCTTAGATCGTAATCCTGCAGCACATCGTGATCGAGTCGATTATCAATATTGACAACGGCGATACCGGCAGCGTGCGCCCTGGCCAGAGCCGGTACGATGGCTTTTGAATCAGCCGGCGCAATGACGATCGCGTCAACCTGGGATGCAATCATCTGATCGATGAGCGCAACCTGCTGGGTAAGGTCGATTTCATTCTTGATGCCGTTGACGACCAGCTGGTAATCCTGACTGTGGTTTGCATGATGCATTCTGGCGCCATCCGCCATGGTCACGAAAAACTCGTTCGCCAACGATTTCATGATCAGTGCGACCGTGGGTCGCTGGTCCTCGCTCTGGTTCGAGTCGCCACTTGTGTCCGGCGCGGATGAGTTACCACAGGCCGTGAGAAAAAAACTGCTGGATGCCATTAAGACCCAGGCAATGGCTGTTCTGGTGATTTTCGCCATAGTTGATGCCGTTATCGCCGCCGTCTGTCGTGGCGGGCGTAATTGAGTTCCTAAAGTCGATATACTCTACGCACCCAATGGACGTTGCACAAACTTAAGGAACCTGCATGAAAACCCTTTTCCGAGTTTTGTTTTTCACTTCATTGCTTGCTGCAAATGGTCCCGTGATGGGCCAGTCAGCGGCCAGCATACCGATAATCTTTGACACGGATTTTGGCATGCCACCAATGGATGATGGCCTGGCTCTCATGCTGGCGCTGCAATCACCGGAATTCGACATTCTCGGTGTCACAACGGTGGCGGGAAATTTCAGTCTTGAGCAAGGCACAGCGGACGTTCTCAGAATGCTGGAGATTGCAGCGCGGACGGATATCCTGGTCTATCGCGGCGCCGATATGCCACTGGTGCACGCCAGAAGTGAATTCGCCGTGAGCCATTACGGTGAATGGTATTCAAATGAAATGCCTGTAGAACCGCCGGGTGGGTTCGCGATCAAAACGGCGGAAGACGAGTCCGCCGTATCCTTTATCGTACGCGCGGTAATGGCGCGACCGAAAGAAGTCACTGTGGTCGCAATCGGTCCATTGACAAACATCGCGCAGGCCATTCGTGCTGAGCCGAAATTTGCCGAGAATGTCAAACGACTGGTCATCATGGGTGGAGCGATTGCCCTGTTACCGGACGGCGCCGGAAACATCACCCCCAACGCTGAATACAATTTCTGGGTTGACCCTGAAGCAGCGTATGTGACTCTTCGGTCGGGTATTCCTATCGAACTGTCGCCGCTGAACGTGTCCCGGAAGTCAGCACTCACGAAACAATGGTATGAAAAAATGGTGGAGATCGAAACGCCGTTGACGCGGCTTTTGGTGGACACCTTGGGTCCACGATTTGAAGACGACCCCGATAGTTCATGGCACATGTATGACCAGATTGCCGTCGCCAGCCTTATCGACCCCAGTCTGGTCACCACCGAAAAGCTGTTCGTCGATGTAAACATCGAGCATGGCATCAGTTACGGAGTGTCCGTCGGTGGTCGGGAAGTCTGGCCCGGCGCAGAGGGTGCTCAACAAATGAATGTTCAGTACGATCTGGACTGGACCCGGTTCATTGAGATGTTTGTCGAAAGAATCCAGTCCCCTTTGCCGCCCCGGGCAGCAGGGGCCGGTCACCTGGACAAAAAGGAGGCTCAACTAAACCCCTCATTGCAGTATTTGCCTTACACAGCAAGTCCCGGCGACCTGGCCATTTCCCGAACGGACTATTTGCAAAAACTGTACGGCTTCTGGCTCGGGCAGAATATCGCGAACTGGACCGGCCTGGTGACAGAACTGGACAAGATTGGCGGGGAAGGGCGGCACGGCGATTTCTACACTCGGGAGAACTGGGGCCAGCAAGACGATGCCGCTATCTGGGCTGAGGATGACATGCCCAGCGAGTTATCGGACACAATTGACTGGGTGGTAGAGGAAGAGGGCGGTACGTGGGGCGCTGACGATGATACCGACATCGAATACATCTATCAGGAGTTGCTCCTCACCCATCAAACCAGTGTCCTTAGCGCGGAGCAAATTCGTGAGGGCTGGCTCAAGCACATCTATTCCGACGCCGATACGCCTTTTACTAATTCTCGGGGAGAGAAGGAAAATTACCTGTGGGTTTCCAATCAGCGTGCCTACGATTTGATGCTAAATGACGGCCTGACCCCGCCTGCTACCAGCGACCCCCTCAAAAACACTGACTATGACATGATTGATGCGCAACTAACGACGGAAATATTCGGGCTGTTTGCGCCAGCCCGACCCGACGTGGCGCTAAAGATGGCGCATTTGCCCATTCGAACCACGGCACAGGAAAACGCGGCGTGGGCGGCCGAGTTTTACGTTGTCATGTATTCGCTCGCATCGCAGGTTGATCCGGCACTGTCCATGCAGAAGCAGATTCATTGGATGGCAGAATCCGCACGACAGTATCTTCCGGATGATTCTTATACCGCCAAAATGTTTGACTACGTTAAAAGGCGCTATGACGACGGTGTTCCCTGGGAACAGGCCCGTGACGATATATATCGCCGCTACCAGGTTGAACAAAAGGATGGCTACGACATCACCGCAAGAAAACTGTTTTGCAACGGATGTTTTGCCTCGGGAATAAATTACGCCGCCAGTATCATCAGCCTCTTGTATGGCGAAGGCGACTACCAGAATACTGTCAAGATCGCGGTTTTGGCTGGCTGGGATTCCGACAACCCTGCGGCAACCTGGGGTGGCCTGTTGGGTTTCATGCTAGGAAAAGACGGCATCGAACAAGCCTTTGATCGGCGTTTCGCCGACCGCTTCAACATTCACCGGACACGCCGAAATTTTCCCAACGAAGGCATTGATTCATTTTGGGCCATGGCACAGAAGGGAATTTTTGTCGTTGACCGCGCGGTTCAGGAGGAAATGGATGGCGGAATCGATCTGCTCAACAATCAGTGGTTGATTCCGCCAACCATGGGCCTTTGAACTCCCAGCGGATGAGAAAAACTTCCCGGGAACGCTGAAATCCGCCGCGCCCGGTATTTTCTACCCGGCTGCTTTATTTCAAGACTGATCTGCCGGTTGCACCGGCACCTGGGCATCGACATGTGCTGCGAATCCGGCCCCGGCTTCTGTGTAGACATTGAATACCGTGGTCGCACCTGCTTCCTTCAGCAACGCCTCTTCGTCTGGAAACCTGGCCGTTGCAACAACTCGACCCGTAAAGGACATTTCCCGTAACCGACTCAGCACCGCGAGC
>CAYUOY010000090.1:0-15758 GCA_964446495.1 uncultured Woeseiaceae bacterium
CCCAACGCCTTAGTCCTTATCGCGAAATGCAAGTTTGGGATGATAGCGGTGACGCTCTCGTTCAAGCCCCGATGCATGCGTGAGCAGTTGAGCGACTGTGATTTCTACGCTCTCGCCCGTGGCCTGTGTGGCGATTCCCTTCACTGTGTCGTCCAGCGACAGTTCGCCTTCCTCGACAAGTTGCAAGGCAAGCACCGCAGTAAAGACCTTGCTGAGTGAGCCCGCGTAAACCACGGTTGCGGCCGTCATCGGGCGTTGTGTTTCGATATCGGCCACGCCGCTGGCACCAGCGAACAGCACTTGATCGCCAACAGTGATGACCGCGCTGACTCCCGGCACCTCTTGCTCGGCGCCCATTCGATCCACAACTTCCTGATATTGGCCTGTGGGGGGCACGGCGAGGGCAGCGAGCAGCAGAGTGGCGAACATAAGGACTTCTCATCCGGGCGGCAGGAACCTGCCGTAAAAACCGTATACTACACTCCAGCCGGCATCTGTCGCCGTCGCGCAAAAGACCGGAGTCGAAATGAAATTTGTTGCACTGTTAATGATGGGCCTTGTGGGCTTGACGTCAACCGCACAGTCTCAGGAACAAGATTGGCCGCAGGAATTGGTCGGTAGTGATGGCTCCGTGGTCATCATTTATCAGCCACAAGTGGAAAAATTCACCGGCAACCATCTGCAGGCACGGGCGGCGGTTTCGGTCAAAGTGGAATCCGCTGACAGTGCGCCCGTCTTTGGCGCTATCTGGATCGAGGCGAAGCTCGATACCGATCGCGAAACCAGGATGGCCATTATTCGAGACATCAACGTGAGTGATGTGCGTTTCTCGAATGTCAGCGATGAGGCGAGAGAAAATCTTGGCGATTTTATTGAGCGACGAATTGAGGGGGCAAGTCTGGAAATTTCTGTCGACGAGTTGCTGGCGGACCTCGATGCGGCTGACAGTGATGTTGGCGAAGCTAACCTGAAACACGAACCACCCATCATTATATTGTCCAGAGAACCTGCGCTGCTGGTGTCGATTGATGGCGAGCCGGTATTGCAGGAAATTGAGGGCTCCGATTATGAGCGCGTAGTTAATTCGGCGTTTCTAATCGTCAATGCCGGTCGTGCTCATTATTTGTATGTGGGCAGCAATGTCTGGTACCAGGCGGGTGAAGTGATGGGTCCCTGGACAGTGGCCGAATCGGTTCCACAGGATATCGGCAATCTGGTGGAAAGCGCTGAAGACGATGGTAACGATCCTGGCCCGATGAAGATATTTGTCGCAACAGAACCGACAGAGTTGCTGGTAGTTGACGGCGATCCATCGTGGACACCCATAGACGGCATGGATCTCTTGTATATGGACAACACCGATAGCAATGCCTTTCTGGAATTGTCAACGCAGCGCTATTACGTGTTGCTTTCCGGGCGCTGGTACCGCGGTGAGGGCATGTCGGGCGACCTGACCTGGGCGCATGTGCCGAATGACGAGTTGCCGATGCCCTTTGCAGATATTCCATCCGATTCCGTGAATGGCGCCATTCTGGCGCAGGTGGCCGGGACCCAGGAAGCACGCGATGCGGTCCTCGACAACACCATTCCCCAGACAGCTGCGATTGACCGGGACGACACGTCATATACCGTGAGTTACGACGGCGAACCGGATTTTACGCCCATTGAGGATATCCAGGTCCAGTACGCACAAAACACCACGGCGGCGGTGTTCAAATACGGCAATCTCTACTACGCCTGCGATGATGGCGTCTGGTATGTTGCCAACAGTGCGACCGGTTCCTGGACGGTTGCTACCGAAATTCCTGATGCCATCTACAAGATTCCGGCGTCGAACCCGCACCACAATGTCGTTTACGTGAAAGTCTATGATGTCACGCCGGAAGTCGTCTACGTGGGGTATACGCCCAGTTACTACGGCAGTTACTACTACCATGGTGCTATCGTTTACGGCACCGGCTGGTACTACCAGCCCTGGTACGGTCCCCACTACTATCCGCGTTACCCGACCTGGGGACTTCACATGTCATATAACCCATGGACGGGCTGGGGCGTTGGTGTGTCCTGGACCAACGGTCCTTTTCGCTTTACCTTCAGCACCCACGGCAGTTGGTGGGGTGTGGGCGGTTACCATCCCTATCGACGCCCTCACGTGTACGGCGGATATCGCAAGACCAACATCAATATCGATAACAGCATCAATATAGGCGGTCGTCCGGGCAATCGACCGCAGACCCGGCCCAATGTCTACGATCGACCCGAGAACCGCGGCCGCAATATAGTGCGACCCGCAACGGCCAACACGCGCCAGGCGCGGCCGGCGAGTAACGTCCAGAACAATGTCCTGACCGATCGTTCGGGCAATGTGTACCAACGCGGTAGTGACGGTCAGTGGAATCAGCGTGACAAGGGTCAATGGACCCGTCCGGGCAATCTGGATCGATCGACGGCCAACACGATTGGGCAAACCAGACAGACTGACCGGAGCATCGGGAATTCGGCGAGCACGGCGCAAATGAGAACGACGAATCGTGCGACGGGTAGCAGCCCGAGCGCGGCGCAGCGCAGCAATTACTATGGCAGCAGTTCAAGCGGCCAGCGGTCATCGCAACCGCGTTATTCAAGTGCCACGCGACCGCAGCTGGAGCGTGACTTTAATGCTCGCCAGCAAGGAGCACGAAGGACACAGAGCTATCGTAGCCAGGGCGGTGGCAGACGACGTCGTTGATTCAGGCAGCCTGTTGAAAACCCGGTTTATCGACAGGCTGCTATTGGTGCGGCAGGTCGCTTTCCTGCTGCGCCCGGGTCTTTTTCGTTAACTCGACGACGTCTTCCCAGTTCTCATTGAAAATGAGAAATGACATCGCATAGTGCGCAATTTTCCATTCACCATCCTGTCGCGTCAGCACTCCCGTGCCACGAAAACGACCGTTTGTTGCGGACTCGATGACTTCATCAAACCAGGCGAAATCGGCTGAGTCGGAAACGTGAATTACTCGCTCAACTGAGTGGTAGTCCCAGCCACTTCCGTCCTTAAAGCGGCTGGCGACATAGTCAACGAATACCGGTTGTTTGGGCCAGCGCTCCCACTCGTCGGTGCCCATGAACACAGCGTCTTCGCTCATAGAACCGAGATAACGGGCGTTGTCCCCATGTTTGGCTGCATCGTGAAAATTGTCGATGACTTTACCGATCGCATCGATCTCGGTCTGGTTCGCCACGGCCGTGGCGCAAAACAGGGTCGTCAAAAACATCAGGTGCAAGAACTTCATTGGCAGGTCCTCAAGCGAATTCGATAGGGTTGGCAAGTATTTATCGCAACTGGCTGTCTTTACTTCCGCGTCGATTGTAGCCAGCAACAGCTACCGCCTTTTTGTCTTGTTCCGCCTGGCAGCCTACACACAGGCGCACGCCGGGGACCGCTTCCCGACGGGCTGGGGGGATAGTCTTGTCGCATTCTTCACAGTGGCTGAGGCTCTGGCCACGCGGCAACTGATCGCGGGCGCGGCTCACCGCATCCGCAATGGTTGCATCGATCTGGTCTTGTACAGCACCGTCTTTCGCGAACCCACCAGCCATAGCAGGACTCCATTACCTGGCCGAAACGAAGAATGCCAGTGTGAACAATAAACGAGCTCGAGCTGGAAATTAGCCTCGAGCAGGTTTTCCCGGACTGCTACTGTGGCGCCCGTTGGATGTGGAAACGACGGGAGCCTCTGTGGGCTCGCAAAAACGTGGTGCTGCTCTGGCGAACCCGGCTCCCAGTCATCATCAAGCCTTCTTCTTCGACGCCTTTTTCTTTGCAGTTGTCTTGCGGGCTTTCTTTTTGGTCGTCTTTTTCTTGGCGGCCTTTTTACGAGTCGCGGGCTTCTTGGCTACTTTCTTTTTCGCTACTTTTTTCGTGCTCGCTTTCTTCTGTGCCGTCTTTTTCTTCTTTCCGGATTTCTTCGCCAGCTCGCGTTCGATTGCGGCCATCGCTCGGTCGAGTTTCAGCGCATGCACCAGGTGTTTGCGAACATTGCCAAGATCTTCCATTACCGGCGCAATGTCCTTGCGCAGTTCAGCGGCCTCGGATTTCGCGCTCGCAAGCACCTTCTCCAGCGATCCGATCTGCTTTCGAAGTTCGCGTTTGGCTTTGGTCGCCGTTGATTTGGCCAGACGTTCCGTTTTCTTCTGCAACTGAATTCGGGACTTCTTTGCACGGTTGTTAGCTTTGTTAAGCTCGTTCCTGAGGCGCTTGCGCTGGCGTTCCAGCTCTTTCGCCGCGCGCTTTGAGGTGGTCAGGAATTCTTTCTTGGTTTTTTGCAGGACTTTTTCAATTTCGTTCAGTTCTTTGCTCACAGTATTTCATCTCCGTAAAAAATAAGGGTCGTACGAAGCGAACGGTAGCAGAATTTGACAATAAATGGTGTAAGGGTTAGCCACAAAGTCCGGGTATTGCATCCTGTGCGTCCTGTCACGGGCAGATCAGGGACGCGAACATGTCGGATCGTCTCGCCGAGGCTTGCGGTCAATCCTGCGAAAGTTCGCTCAGGCGAGGAATCTACTCCGCATATTTCCTGATTGGTGTCTCGAGAATGCCGACGCCTTCGAGCTCAATCGTGACGATATCGCCCGGGCTCAAAAATTGCCCACGCTCGGCCCCGGTGCCAGACGGCGTTCCCGTCGAGATAACGTCACCGGGATAAAGCGTCAGGATCGACGTTGTGTAGCGAATCAGATTTGCCTCGTTCCAGATCAAATCGGCCGTGGTCTGATCCTGCATGACCTCGCCATTTACCCGCGTAATCAGGCGTAAATTGGCATGATTGGGCAGAAATTCCTTGGGGACAATGTAGGGGCCGAACGGGGCGCCTCGATCCATACTTTTGCCGTCGAACCAGTTCGGTCCGGGAAACATGGATACTTCTCGCGTACGAGCGCCGCGATCACTCAGGTCGTACATGATGCTGTAGCCGAAGACGTAGTCGTGAGCATCTTCATTCGTCACGAGATAGGCGGGTTTGCCGATGATGATGGCCATTTCACCCTCCCAGTCGATTTTATCCCGACCCGGCGGAATGAAGTAGGGCTCTCCGGGGCCGATGATGCAGGATCGGGGAGACTTGGCGAACATGACCGGTGCGTCGCGTTCCGGAACGATGCTATCGATACGCGATGCATTGAATCCTCCGCGGCCGCCACCGGAATCCGATTCAGTTTCATCATCGCTCATGCCAACGGCATGGGCTTTGTAGTTGGCGGCAGCGGCGATGACGTTCCAGGGATATTTAATGGGCGCCTGAATGGAGATTTCGTCAACGTCGTAAACGAATGTTTGATTATCGAGAGCAGTTTCGCGGAAGTAATTGGCGATCTGATAGAGCCGTCCTTTGATGCTCCCGTATTCCTCAATAAGCGCACGCATTTCGTGCGGAATGGTCATTGCAGGGACATCGGCTTCGTTGATGAGATATTCATTCGCGGCACCAATGTCCAGGATCCGCTCGCCGAGCACCAGGCCGACACGCTCCTCGCCACTGGATTGGAACGTTGCCAGTTTGAACGGGGTATCGGGAGCCGCCGAGACAGTCTTGGTCGCACTTTGAGCGCTTTGCCCGTACATCAGTATGACGAGCACCGCACCTGCAAGAATTGATCGAATCGACATCACCAAGAACTCCTCCAGCGCACTTTCCAGACCGATGAGATTAGCATGTCGCAGTGTACTCTGATGATTTCACGGTACTGCTGGTGAATCAATCAGTCAGGTGCTCTTGCGGGCATTCATCGCTGCGCAACCCTCAGGTCAACCTTATTTTCCGCGGCCTGCGACCGAATCGCCAGCAATTGGCAGTACAATGCCGCAACGTTTCCTGGCTTCGGCCATCACAAATTTTCAAGGCAGTCGAGTGGAAGGACATGCACTAGTGGCTCTGTCGGGCGGGCAGGACTCAACAACCTGCCTGTATTGGGCGATAAAGGAATTCGGTAACGAGGCCGTAGAGACCGTCACGTTTGACTACGGACAGCGCCACCAGATTGAACTGGACTGCGCGTCGATAATTGCTGCTAAAGCTAGTGTGAAGAATACTTTGTTACCCATTGATACCTTTGGTGTTATAGGCGGATCTTCATTGACCGAGGAGGGGATTCCCGTCGCCCGGCAGCTCGATCCACAAACCGGTTTACCCAATACTTTTGTACCGGGAAGAAACCTGATATTTCTGACCTTTGCGGCCGCCTTCGCGTATCGATGTGGTAGCGATCATCTGGTCACCGGTGTGGCGCAAACCGATTACAGCGGCTACCCGGATTGTCGGGAGGACACGATCATGGCACTAGAAAAGGCCATTCAACTCGGCATGGACAATCAGATTCAAATCCATACACCGTTGATGCACCTGACCAAGAAAGAGACGGTCGAGTTTGCCCGCGAAGTCGGCGCGCTCGACGCCATGGCTGATACCCATACCTGTTATGAAGGCCAGCAACCGCCGTGCATGAAATGTCCTGCCTGCATCTTGCGCGCGAAGGGGTTTGATGAGGCCGGCATTGCGGACCCGCTTGTCGTCAGGTTTGCAGAGTCCAACTGATGTCGGCGCAGGTTTATGTGAGAGCCGCGAGCCCGTTTGAGGCGGCACGAGAGGTGACCATACTCCCGGAGACGCATCGATCGAGGCGACTGCACGGGCACAGTTTTGTCGCGAAAATTCGCGTCAAACATGACGGCAGTGCCTGGGCGAAGTTTCCGGGCGACGAACCGGATTTTCTGAAACGGAGGCTGGATCGCTGTATTCACGCGCTCGACTATCGTCATCTGAACGAGGTGCTCGACGTACCGACCGATGAAAATCTGGCCCGATATATTGGTGCCGAAATCGTCGACATTCCCGGCGTTGATCTGGTTGGTGTGCAAAGCACCAGGGACACGGGTGTCGACCTGGATGAGCGAAACCATGCGCACGTCTGGCGACGGTTTCGCTTTGAGGCGGCACATCAATTGCCCAATGTTCCGCCAGGGCATCAGTGCGGCCGGATGCACGGTCACAGCTTCGAAGTCATCCTGCATGCCAATCAGGACATCGGCCACGACGACATGGCTGTTGATTTCGATCGATTGAGTCAACAGTGGCAGCCGCTTCAGGACGAGTTGCAGCATAGTTGCCTGAATGACATCAAAGGCCTGGAAAATCCTACCAGCGAAATTATCGCTGCCTGGATTTGGGAACGCCTTAAACCGGAACTACAGGAATTGTCATGGGTCACCGTGTATGAAACGGTCACAGCCGGGTGCCACTACGACGGCAGGCAATACCGCATCTGGAAGGAGTCGCGATTCGAAAGCGCGCTGAAGCTGGCAAGAGCTCCCGCATCCGATCGGCGCCGCCAGTTGCACGGCCACAGTTTTCTAACCCGCCTTCACCTGACCGCACCGCTCGATAACGTGCTCGGCTGGACCATTGATTACGGCGACGTTAAGGAGCGATTCAAAACGGTTTATGCTCAGCTCGATCACCATCTCCTTGATGGGCTGGACGGTATCGAGGACTCCGACACGATTAGCCTGTTGCACTGGATGCGAAATGCATTGGGCGATGCCTTACCCGAACTGGATCGGATCGATCTGTTTGAAACCCCGGGTTGCGGTGCTTTCCTGCAATGGGGAGAAAACGACCCGGCATTGCCGGCGCAGAACCGCTAATGACTTACTCCGTCAAAGAAATTTTCTACACGTTGCAGGGGGAGGGTGCCCAGTCCGGTCGCCCTGCGGTCTTCCTGCGTTTCGCCGGCTGTAATCTCTGGTCGGGTCGCGAAAAGGATCGCGATAGCGCCGTTTGCAGGTTTTGCGATACAGAATTTGTGGGTACGGATGGCCCCGGTGGCGGCAAATTTTTAACGCCACAGGATCTGGCTGCCGCCGTGGCGGAGCATTGGCCAGTAGAGACGATTGTTCCAGGCAAACCTTACGTCGTGTGTTCGGGTGGTGAGCCGCTGTTGCAGTTGGATTCAAAAGCCATTCTTGCATTGCAGAACATCGGCTTCGAGGTCGCTGTGGAAACCAACGGGACGATTGTGGCGCCAGCAGAGCTGGACTGGGTCTGTGTGAGTCCTAAAGCCGGGGCAGAAATAAAACAAGAACGAGGCCACGAGCTCAAGCTTGTTTATCCTCAGGACGAGCCGGAGGCGCAACCAGAAAAATTTGTGGCGCTCGACTTTCATCACCATTTTCTGCAGCCCCTGGATGACGATAAGAGGGAACGCAATACTGTTGCCGCGATCGAGTATTGCCTGGCACACCCTAAATGGAAATTGAGTTTGCAGACGCACAAGATCATTGGGTTGAAGTGATCGGAACCCCGAAGCCTGGATTGCACACGAAAACACGCAAGAAATCTGGCGGGAAGCTGGCCTCCAGGGATCAACAAGGCAAGGTTCTGGCCGAATTATTCAGACAGGTATCCGATGCCACGGATAAGAACGCCATTAAGTGAATCAAACGCAAGATTCCCGGCAAGGAAATCGATGCAGAAACCTGCGTGCCGATGACGAGAGCCGGGGAGCACACGGACTGGAATCTGGCTGTGGGTCATTTGTTCACCTGAACAAAGGCCAGGAGGGACGTTGACGCGGTCTTAGGCGTCCTGCTTCGATGACAGTTTATGCTGGCGGCTTTCTCTCCAGATAATCAACATGTTCGATGCGATAACAATGCTGGCACCGGTAAGCACCGCAGGCAATGGCCACTCATCCCAGATCATCCACCCAAACAGGGTTGCCCAAACGATGCTGGTGTAATTGAATACGGTAACCACAGCGGCCGGTGCATTTCTATAGGCAACCGATAACATCCACTGCCCGGCAGCACCGGACAAGCCGACCCCGAGCAACAAAGGTATTTCGCTCAATGTTGGAGTGACGGCAACAAATGGCATCGCCATCCCGGTTATCACCGCGCCAATAACAAAAAAGTAAAAACTGATTGTCTCGGGAGTCTCGTACCGTCCAAGATAACGAAGGATAATTTGCAGAATTGCATGCAGCACGGCGGTACCCAGCGCGACGGAGATCCCGAGAACAAATACGTCACCGGTCGGCCGGGCCATGATGATGACGCCAACAAAGCCGATAAACACTGCCGACCAGCGCCAGGGCCCGACTATTTCCTTGAGAACAATGACGGCCAAAACCGGTACAAACAGCGATGAGGCAAACAGCAGGGCAGCGGTATCAGCCATTGGCATCAGCGAGTAAGCGAAAAAAGTAGCCACAAGGCTCGCGGTTCCAAGTATTGCCCTGGTGCCGACCAGCAAGGGCTTGGTATTCAACTTGAGAATCTCGCGGCGCCCGAGCCCGAACACCATGAAGAGAAACGGCACGCTGCCAATCAAATTGCGATAGAACCCGATTTCGATGACGGAGTGAGTCTCACTCAATATTTTGGCGAGCACGATCATGATCGAAAACATGAAATGTGCGCCCATACCGGCTGCCATGCCACGGACGACATGATCCTGATGAAGGCCTGGGGGATGTTCCTGAGTCATCGTGAAAAAGTGCCGGAAAAAGTGCGGGATCTATCTTCTCAATGCAGAACCCGCAAGAACTGCGCGAGGATAACCTGTCCTTCGGCTGTATGCAGCCACCCTTCCGGTTCCTGGTGGCATTGTCGGTGAAATGCCGCTGTTCGTTCTGAAGCGTTTGCAGCACACATCTGCCAAGGTACGGGGTATATAGTTTCGGGCGTGCTCAATTCGATTTGACTCCGTTAACGTGAATCCAGTGGGAACCGACACAGCATCCTAGTACTCTCCGGGCTGCTGAAACTTCGTGCCGATGCACCCACAACCAATGCCAAACGCCAACACCGCCATCATCCTCGATTTTGAGACCACCGGCCTGTCCCCCAATATCGGCGACCGCGCTATCGAAATTGGTGCCGTCAAAATAGAAAACGGTGAAGTGACAGCGCGCTTCCAGGAACTAATGAACCCTGGGCAACGCGTAAGCCATTTTATCGAGTCCTACACCGGCATCACTAACGCCATGCTCAAGGATGCTCCGCCATGCAGGGAAGTGATGCATCGCTTTGCTGATTTCATAGAGGGCTACAACCTCGTGGCGCACAACGCCTCCTTTGATCAGCGCTTTCTGGACGCAGAATTGGACAGGATCTCCAGGAGACGCTCAGGGCAGTTTGCCTGCTCCATGCTGGCGGCGAGGCGTATTTATCAGGATGCACCGAATCACAAGTTAGGCACTTTGGTGCGGTATACCAATATTCCATCGGACGGTGTTTTTCACAGAGCCCTGTACGATTCTGAAATGACTGCCAGGCTGTGGTTGTGCATGCTGGATGAAATTGAGATTCGATATCAGGCGGCTGCAATACCATTCGTGTTGATGCAAAGGCTGACGAAGACCCCCAGGCACGGCGTTGGGAGGTTTTTCGAACGGAAACATCAATATATGTGATCACAATCCACGGAGAATACCGCGGCCGGGCAGCGGTGCTGTCGGCAGGTTATGTGGCGGTTACGGCTGGCTTGCCGGCAGGAACACTACCATTGTCCTCAAAACTTCTGAAATGCCCCGAAAAATGATGCATCATGTCAATATAACGCGGAAGTAATTCATTTTCCTCGATTTTATAATAAGAAACTGCAGCAAGCAGGTGATGTGATAACTGTCCAGAGGTGGGCGGGCGAATGAAAAGACGCCTGGAAAACGTATATCACGAACTTCGGCAGCGAAGTGTTTTTCGTGCCTGCGTTACCTACACCATTGTCGCATGGATGCTGCTCCAGATAGCTGATGTCACGTTTGACCGGCTGCCCATTCCGGACGGTGCGATGACCGCACTCATCGTTCTTGTCATCATCGGTTTTCCGATTACGCTGATTCTCGCATGGGGTTTCGAAATCACCATGGAGGGTGTCGTTCGCCACGAAGATACCGATGGTGGAGCACCCAGGCTTGCAATGGCCAAATATCTAACCTTGATTGCGGTGGTTACCGTGGCGGGCGGCAGCCTGTTCTACTACCTGAAATACGAACACTGGGAGCCACCGAAACGTACGATTGCGGTGTTGCCGTTTAACAACGCGACTGGTGAGCCGGACACCGAGTATTTCAGCGATGGTCTTACCGAGGAAATCCAGAGTCTCATTGTGCGACTGAACGAGTTTCGAGTGGTCGCTATCAGTTCGACGTACGCGCTCAAGGACACGGATCTCGACGTTACATCGGTTGCTAAGCGGCTTGGGGCGGACGTCGTGTTACAGGGCAGTGTCAGACGTTTTCAGGACAACCTCAGCGTAACGGCCAGGTTGTATGACGGCAATGACGGGCGAGAACTATGGTCCGAGAAATACGATCGCAATTTGACTGACGTGTTCGCCATTAACGAGGACATCGCCCGGCAGGTTGCACGTTCGTTGCACGTTGTTTTGCCGGTTGAGTCGCAGCGGAGATTCAAGCGATTGGGCACGAGGAATGTCGAGGCCTACGATCTCTATCTTCGTGGGCTTGACTACCTGCGCAAGCCGGACGATGAGAAGAACCTGGAGATGGCGCTACAATTCCTGCAACAGTCAACGGCACTGGATCCACAGTTCGTCAACGCGCATGCCGCGATCTGTGAAACCCACATCAAACGTTACAATCTATCGCACATTTCCATCAGTTTCGGTGAAGCAGAGCAGGCGTGCCAACGTGCCCTGGAGTTCGATAGCGAATTCATCGATGTACACCTGGCTCTCGGCGCCCTGTATAGAACGTCGGGAAAATACGAGGTTGCGCTGCACGAGTATGAGACCGTCCTGGCTGCCAATCCCAACCTGGCCGATGCCTATGTCGGCCTGGGAAGGACTCAGGCGGCGATGGGGCGCAATACGCAAGCCGAGGAGAATCTTCGATATGCGATAGAAGCCGATGTGAGTTATTGGGCCAGCTTCTCTGCAATGGGACGCTTCCTGTTCTCCAACGGACGGTTTCTCGAAGCAGCTGAGTTTTATCAGATGTACGTAAGCCGCGCCGACGACAATGCCACCGCTTTGAACAACCTTGGCGCCGCCTACTACCTGGCCGGTGATTTCGCGCAAGCGGCAAAGGCGTGGGACAGATCGATCGAAATCAAGCCAACCCACAATGCCTATTCCAATACAGGATCGATGTATTTTTATCTCGGCGAATTCCAGAAGGCGGCCGAACGATACAATCAGGCGGTAAGCCTGATGCCTCATGATCACGTGTTGTGGGGGAATCTTGGTGATTCGTATTTCTATACTGATGTGCTCAAAGATGCTGCGCGGGTGTCCTACGCGCGTGCGATAGAAATCTGTGAGCAGGAACTGGAGATAAACCCGTTTGATGCGGATACGTTGTCGGACCTGGCCTACTATCAATCTCGGGTCGGCCAGGTTGAAAAATCAAAAGCGCTCAATGCTGCCGCACTCGCGGCGGCTCCCGGCAATATGTACGTGCACTACAACAGCGCCCTGATACATGCGTCTCTTGGCGAGACGGCCGAAGCATTACGCGCGCTGGAGCGTGCGGTAGAACTGGAATACCAGACGGATCTGTTGTCGTTCGATCCGGGATTTCGCGGCCTCGTCGCGGAAGAAAGGTTCATAACGCTGATTTCCAGCAATAACCTATAAAAATAAACGCGCCAAACAAGGGGAAACCAATGAAAATTGCATCAATTGTTCTTGCTTCAATTCTGTTTTTTGCAGGTTCTGTTTTGACCTACAGCCAGTCGTTCGCACAGGAAACCTGTGGTGAGGCGTCCACATTGTACAAGTTGAAGATCAATATCAGCAAAAACAAGCCGGACAGCGTCAAGCACAATGGCAAGGATGCCCGTGAACTTCATGTTTGCAATGGTGATAAGGTCGAGTGGAAAATTGTCGGTTCGGGGAAGAAATACTGGGTGGATTTCTTGAATGCCGCGCCGTTTACCGGCGACAGGAAGAAAAACTCCAATGAAAATGGGAAAATTCTGGTCGTCATAAATGGCGACACCAGGCCTGAGGGTTACAAATACGATATTGGTCTTATCGGTGGTGGGGTGATGGATCCGAGGATTGTCATTGGGAATTGATTTTCCCAGAGGCGTCGCTGATTGGCTGTTCAGCCGGTGGCAATCCTGTAAAAGCTGACTAAGACGAGAAGGATGCTGGCTAACGTCGTTGTATAGCTGGAGTTAGGTGGCGTGAAAACTGGTCTGATAAGGTATGTCGCAGCGTGCGCGGCGGGCCCATGCCGCTGCGGCACCTTTACACTTCATATCAGGAGAATCAGCCATGAAGCCCACAGACAAGCAACGCAATGTCATTGATATTGGCACGTTATCCATCAGCCGACGGAGCATGATTCGAGGTACCGTGGCCGGGATAACCGCTGGCGTACTGGCTATACCGGCATCAGCGGAAGCGCAATTTCGAACACCGTCTGGTAGTTTGCAGATCGACGCCGGCGCGTTCGACGATACGCATAAACTCAAACCATTGCCTTATAAGGCAGCAGCATTGAAGGGCTTGTCGGCTCGATTGATCGAATCGCATTGGTCGAATAATTATGGTGGTTCCGTGCGCGCGCTCAATGCGACCAATAAGCGTCTGGTGGCAGCGCTGGCTGATCATGATCTGCCGGCATTTACCTATAACGACCTGAAGCGCGAGCATTTGATGCGTACCGGTTCGGTTGTGTTGCACGAACTCTATTTCGATAACATGGGTGGCGACGGCACGGCACCGGCGGATGCACGCTGCCTGATTGCATCGTCGTTCGGTGATTTCGATCGCTGGGAATCGGAGTACCGTCGAATCGCTGCAGGACTCGGCGGTGGCTCAGGTTGGGTTGTCTTCGGCTACAACCGGCATTTTCGCGCATTGGAGAATTACTGGATGGCCGATCACATGCACTCACCCGCGACGACAGTGCCACTGTTGGTGATGGACATGTACGAGCATTCCTACCAAATGGACTATGGCGCAGCGACCGCCAGGTACATCGACGCATTTTTCGCGAATATCAACTGGGATCGCGTAATGGCGCGAATCGAAGCGATACGCTAGTTCTGAGTATTGGCGGCAGAGCAGATTCTTGTTGTTCAGCCAGGTGTTGGAGGTAATTCACCAAGCTGCCCTGGAATGCGTCATTTATGGGGGCATTTTACCTATAATTCATGCGGCCGGGATCCGGGGGGACAGATCACTTTATTGCGATTGATCGGTGCATAGGCGGCCATTGATTTGTCGCTGACAATAGCCGCGCGACTATTTATGGGCGAGTCGCGGAACTTGCAGCGACTACTGGCGTTGTACCGCGTCGAGGGATCTCCGAACATTCTCCATCGGTGAAATCCCGCCAATGGTTGCAGCGATCTCTCCATCCTGGGTCACGATGAAGGTGGTGCGTTCGGCAAAACCATGGCCTATCTCGACGCCACGGGAGTCGGTTGCGCCTTCGCGGCCATCGCGTACGGCGATGTTGTATGACTTGGCGATTTCACCGTCCGGGTCGGAGGCCACAGCCAGCTTGCCGGCGCAATAGTCCGGATCCGCCGAGAAATCATTGAGGCGTTCGATACTGTCCAGTGATACGCCTATAACGCTCGCACCAGCCGCAATGAATTTATCCATATTGACGGCAAACTCGTGTGCCTGGATATTGCATCCCCTGGTGTACGCAGACGGATAGAAATAGACGACAACCGGGCCGTCCTCGAGTGCGTCGCGGAGTGAAAAATCGAATGGCTCGCCGTCGAGTGACGCCCGGGCCTCAAAGGTCGGCGCAGTGTCTCCCGCCACGAGTGCTGCGAAAGCAGTCAGAACAATGGCTATTGAGCCTAAAAAACCCAGAAGAAGCTTTTTCATGATTTGTCCTTTGTGCATTGAATCGAGAGGTTTTGAATTCTGACTAGAAAGCATTCTGGCGACAGCCTTGGCAGGGTGCAAGTTTTTCGCACCTGGGGACAGACTACTTATCTCGCAGGGTTTTTCGATCTGCTTCGATAGCATTGCAGGTAGTGGTGTTTTTTGATCAAATTCGCTTATGGATATGTCACCGGCAGACTTGGCTACCTTGAAGGATGCTTATTTGCGGCTGGAGAATCCTTCGCTCGCGATACGCCTGAGTTCCGCCGTAGGCATGCCTGTGGAAGCGGTTGCAAAACAGCTTGCCAAAAAGGCGCCCAAAGCGGTAACGGATGTGGTCGATGTGTCGACTCGCAAGGCGATTGAGTTTGTCATGCTCAACACGGTCCGTACCTTAAGTGGGCAGGAGTCAATCCCGGCCAGTCCGCGACTGCATAAAGCCGCGGCGGCAACGACGGGTGCCGTATCCGGCTTCTTTGGTCTTCAATCGCTCGTTATTGAATTGCCAGTGACGACGGGGATCATGTTTCGGTCGATCATTGACATTGCCAGGGCGGAAGGTGAATCACCTCACGATAGCGAGACGATCGTCAATGCCATGCAGGTTTTTACCATGGGCAGTGGGCTGACAGATCAGGATGATGCTGCTGAAACATCCTACTACGGGGCTCGTCTTGCGCTCAGCAAGGCAGTGAGCGATGCGCTGCAGTATCTCGCCACACATGGTGTTCGAAATACCAGTGCACCGGTACTAATGCGTTTTGTTGCGGCCATCGCCAGTCGGTTTGGTGTTGTGGTGACACAAAAAGCGATGGCACAGGCATTGCCGATTGTGGGTGCCGTTGGGGGAGGGCTGGTGAATACGATGTTCATATCGCATTTTCAGGATATGGCGCG
>CAYUOY010000091.1:0-15665 GCA_964446495.1 uncultured Woeseiaceae bacterium
GTCGTCAGGTTTATTTGGCGGGTGGTACTTGGTCAGAGAGTATGTATGTGACGGGATCCAGACCGAGCGTGAGTTGAGTCATATCGTTTGAACCGATGGACATGCCATCAAAATACTGCAGAAACTGATCGGCCAGCAATGCATTGGAGGGCAATTCCGACATCATGATGATCTTCAAATCATCCTTGCCTCGCTCCAGGCCGTTTTCAGCCAGCAGGTCGATTACCTGTTTTCCCTGGGCGACGGTGCGCACGAACGGGATCATTATTTGCACATTTCTCAAGCCCATGTCATTCCGAACCTTGAGCAGCGCCTTGCATTCAAGGTCGAAACAAGGTCGAAAGCTCTCGGAAACATAGCGTGCAGCGCCACGAAAGCCCAACATGGGGTTCTCTTCCCTGGGCTCATACGCTTCGCCGCCAATCAGGTTTGCATATTCATTCGATTTGAAATCAGACATCCGTACGATGACGGGTTCGGGCGCAAATGCGGCGGCAATGGTGCTGATTCCTTCGGCGAGTTTATCGATAAAAAAACTGATCGGATCGGCATAACCGGCCATTTGCTCGTCGATGGCCTCTCTCGTTTCTGCGGATACCTGGTCGTAGTCGAGCAGGGCATTCGGATGAACACCGATCATCCGATTGATGATGAATTCAAGTCGGGCCAGTCCGACGCCGCTGTTCGGAATATTGGCAAAATCAAATGCCCGATCAGGATTGCCGACGTTCATCATGATTTTTACGGGGATTTCGGGCAGCGAATCGAGTTCAATCGTCTTTTCGACAAACTCGAGAATGCCGTCATAGACCACCCCTTCGTCCCCCTCGGCGCAACTGACGGTAACCTGTGCTCCATCCGCAATCGCCGTGGTTGCATCCCCGCAGCCAACTACGGCGGGAATACCGAGCTCTCTTGCGATAATCGCGGCGTGGCAGGTACGCCCGCCACGATTGGTAACGATTGCTGATGCCTTTTTCATGACCGGTTCCCAGTCGGGATCGGTCATGTCCGAGACGAGAACGTCACCGTCCTGAATGCGACCCATTTCACTGGCATCGCGAATCACCTTGGCAGTGCCGGCACCGATCTTGCTGCCGATGCTTCGGCCTCGAGATAAAACCTCTGAGTGGCCCTGCAAGGTAAATCGCTCGATACTGCGGCCACTACGGCTTTGCACGGTTTCCGGACGCGCCTGCAAAATATAGAGGCGACCGTCGAGGCCGTCCTTGCCCCATTCGATGTCCATCGGTCGGCCGTAGTGCGCTTCAATGGTTATGGCCATTCGTGACAACGCAATGATGTCATCGTCCGACAGTGAAAATTGAAGGCTTTCCTTTTCCGCCACGTCGACCGTCTCGACGGTCTTGCCGACCGTCTGGTCTTCAGTGAATATCATTTTGATGGCCTTGCTGCCGATATTCTTACGGAGTATCGGATGCTTGCCGTTCGCGAGCGCTGGCTTGTAGACATAGAACTCGTCCGGGTTCACGGCACCCTGAACCACGGTTTCGCCCAGACCGTACGCCGAAGTTATGAAGACGACGTCACGGAATCCGGACTCGGTATCCAGCGTAAAGATGACACCGGCGGCACCAATATCGCTGCGAACCATGTATTGCACACCGACCGACAGTGCAACCAGTGAATGATCAAATCCCTGGTGGACACGATAGGCGATGGCTCTGTCCGTAAAAAGTGAGGCATAAACCTGATGCAATGCGGCAATCAGGCTGTCGATTCCTCTGACATTGAGAAAGGTTTCCTGTTGTCCTGCAAAAGAGGCATCCGGCAGGTCTTCTGCCGTCGCCGAGGAGCGCACCGCGACAGAAATATCCCTTCCCGCCGCCATTTCATTCCAGGCGGTTTCAATGTCCTGCATTAATTTCTCGGGCAATTCTGCGCTCAGGACCCATTCGCGAATGGACTTTCCCGCCGCCGCCAGCGCGTCGATGTCATCGACATTCAGGTCATCGAGTGTGAGTCGAATTCGTTCATCAAGACCGTCTTTGCTGAGGAAATCCCGATAGGCCTGGGAGGTCGTCGCGAAGCCTCCGGGAACAGTAACGCCCATCCCATTGAGATTGCTGATCATTTCACCTAAAGAGGCGTTTTTTCCGCCAACGGTTTCAATGTCCTGCATTCCGAGTTGATCAAACCCGATAATGTACGCTTCCAAAACTTGCTCCCTCGATTGACTTCCTATGAAATGGGTCGCTGAATGGTAGTAGAGAAAATGGCGACAGCGGCTATTGCCGCGCCAGAACAAAAAGGACCCCAATGGACGAACGAACTGTATTTTTTCTGTCTGATCAAACCGGTGTTACCGCGGAAACACTAGGACACAGCCTGCTCACCCAATTTGACTGTCAGAAGTTTAAGCAGGTGACTTTGCCATTTATAGATTCCGAAGACAAGGCACGCGAAGCGGTGCGAAAAATCGACGCCGTGTCGGATCGGGAGCCCATCCAACCGATCATATTCTCCACGCTGGTGCAGGACGATTTGCGCTCCATAGTGGGTGAGGGAAAAGGCCTGCACCTGGACATATTCGATGTCTTTTTGCAGCCGCTGGAAGCGGAATTTAAACAAAAGGCTACTCACAAGGCCGGTCGGGCGCATGGCATGAGCGATATCGACAGCTATATGAAGCGAATTGAAGCGACCAATTTCGCGTTGGCGAATGACGATGGGGGTATGACTCGAAACTATGAACGGGCTGATGTGATACTCCTCGGTGTCTCCAGATCCGGGAAGACGCCCACCTGCTTGTATCTGGCACTACAGTACGGCGTCTATGCAGCCAACTACCCGTTGACCGAGGAGGAGATCGACAGTGGAGAGTTGCCGGACATATTGCTCGGCTGCAAGGAAAAATTGTTCGGGCTCAGTATTGCGCCGGCACGTTTGCGACAAATACGTAAAGAGAGGCGGGCGCTTGGCAAGTACTCCTCGATGCAGCAGGTGACTTACGAGTTGCGCGAGGCCAAGAAAATATTCAAGCGCTACAACATTCCACAGATCGATACCACGGAATTTTCAATCGAGGAAATATCGAGCCGAATCCTCGAAAGTACCGGGGTGGAACGAAGAGTCAGGCCCTGAAAAAGGGGTGTCAGTTCCGCGTGGTGGCCCTGTATTTGCATATCTTTCGTGGCTGAATTGCTGTGCTATATTGACGGCATGTTGTTCGATCATGAATTGGTACCGCAAGCGGCTGTGAAGCCAGGCAGCTTCATTGGCCTGATGTCAATGTATGAAAGTAATTATTTGCGACTGTTGCGGGTCATTCCTGAATTGGAAAGACTGGATGGCTATTACCAGTCGCGAGTGGCCGGGGACTGCAGCCTGCATCTGGAAATTATTGAACGATCCCGCTACACGGTGACGCTTTCTCTCTCCTATTTCTTTTTTGAAAATGGCGAGCGAATCGCAGATCCGGATATGAAAATTCGTGCCTATCTTGATGGGCACCTCGCAGAGGCCATGAGTCTCGATGGCAATCATCGTCATGCTGCGCTGCGCCGGCTTTCCCGTGAATACCGCTGTGAACTGGACCAGCGTTGGCGGCGAAATATCATTCTCAACAAATGGCTGGAATATCTCGTCGACCAGGGCCACCTGATTCTCGAACGCTAGTCAGGCATTTCCGTTCCGCAAACATTGAGAAACTGTCGATTCAGTCAAAGTCTGCCAGGGCCGACGTTGTCATAATCACGTCATTGCCCGTGCCCTGCACGGTTTGTCCTGATTATGTTAAGGAGTGGAAATTGTCGGGTTTGACTGCAATTTTCGGGAGTTCTGAAGAGGATTCGCCTGACAACGAGAAGTTGCTGCATCTTTACTGGAACCGTAATGAGCTCAAGAAAGAGTTCGCCGGTATGCGTAAGGAACAGTTTCGCCTCAAAGACAAGATTCAGCAGCAGGAGGGTGCGACGGCACGCCTGGAGCAGAAGCTTGCGCATATTGAGGACCTCCTGATTGATCCTGAATGGTCCAGGAGCGTCGCCGTTTTCTATCAGCTACGTGGAGTTGCATTGCGCTGTGAAAGCAAGCTGGCGCGCTTCGCGGAGCAAATCAAACGACAGCGCGAACGGAAGTTGAATGACAAACTTCTTGGCGGCTGGAATGAGGGCCGGGCGCAGGAATCAAATGTGCTTGGGCGAAAGCTCCTCGATCGTCAGAACAGCATTCAGCAACTGGAGAATGAGCGAATCGCGGAATGTCACCGGCTGGAAGCATTGAATGGTTTTTTCGCCTTCTTCAAGCGGCGTTCAATGACGGTCATGGTTGCGAGCCTCACCGAAAAAATTCAGCAGGAAGAGCGGCAGGAAGCGACCGTTCAGCAACAATTGGATGAAATCGCAGCACGCCGTCCCCCAGAGGCCCTGGGCCTGGACATTCCCGCCAAGCGGTCGATAAATTTCATGATTATCGCCTATGCACAACATTTGTATATTCAATTTGGCGACAGAGCATTGGTCGGTATGGTGAAGGAGGCGGGTGAAAAAAGCGTCGGCTCAGTCAATTATGGTAGTGAAAACGAATGCAGCGAGTTGCTACAGCGAATTCATACTTGTGTCGATAGTATCGAAGGCGATTCTGACTTTGCCGAAACGCTGCAAAAGCGAGCGAAGCTGGTCAGCGAGAAAGCCCTTTTCCACAAGGACGACGATGCCGTTCCGATTTCCGGAACCGTCGCAACGCTTTTCAAAATTGATCAAACAGGTTTGGTACGCGAGTCCGACGCAAATATACTTGGCGACAATTATTGGCGTATTGCGACTACGCTAAGTCGCTAGCCAGGGCCAGGATTGACGACCGATCAAATGTCGGTGCGATACATTCGATACCGGAATCGCGTCCTTGTATCGTCCGCATCAATCAAATCGGATTCCTCGAGATTCTGCAATGCGGATTCTTCGCTGTTGCCTTTTGCGACAGGCGGTAACGATGGCTTCCTGCTGGAAACACTGTCGATAGCATCCTCTTCGAACACCTCGCGGAGCATCGTTGCGACTCGGGGCGTCAGGTAAAGAAATGGAGCGGTTGATTCGGTAGAGGCGTCGACCGCGTCAATCGGTTCGGCGAGGCCTAGTTCGTTCTCTTTTCCGGGGAGATCCACCAGCGAGATTGTAAATTGAGTGTCCGCCGTCGCAAGGCCGTGTGAGTGGTGGCCGAACTCCTGACAGTCCACCAATGAATTCGTTGCACCGAATGCGCCGGCCGATACTACACACAGCAATACGGTACTGGTGATACCTGCCGTTCTGTGAGCTTTTGGGGCATCTCGCAGAGAGGAAACTGCCGTGCATTCTATCATTGCGACCTCCACATCAATGCGGTCAATCGGTTCGGTGTTATAGCCGAGTATAACACCGCCGCTGGTGCTGACAAGACACTGTCAGGGCTTTGCCTGGGCCGCTTGTGCCGGACGTACGCTGTCTTGGTGCCGTTCAGCCGCCATGTCCGTCACGATGGCGGCTGCCTGGTCGAGTTGAATGTCCGGTACATCCGCATCATCGATGTCCTCGAGTGCCTCGACGGTGTCCATGCCGAGGGCGGCACGGCGTTCATTTTCCCGTTGCAGACGTCGCTCGATATTTGCTTCCCGCTCTGCCAGCCGCTCCTCGTAATTCAGCGATACGCTTTTGCGTTGTCGGGATTCTTCAATGTCCTGTATCCCTTCGACCAGATACTTGAAATCGGGGTCCGACTCCGTGCGCAGCACAAAGTTGGCCGTCAATGTCTCGATCGTGTGATCGAGTGGTTCACCTGCACTGAATTTAGTGGTTCGAATGGTATCCCAGGGCAGGGCGGACTCGCGTACGCTTTCGCCGACCGTTGCCGCATCAATATGCGACGGTAGCACTATGTCCGGATTGACTCCCCGGTGCTGCGTACTTTCTCCGGTGACCCGGTAATATTTGCCGATGGTCAACGTCAACTGGCCGAGGCCATCTGTTTCCGGCCGCCGTACATACTGATCGAGCGAGTAGAGATTTTGAACGGTGCCTTTGCCGAAGGTCTGTTGGCCGATGATCAGGCCGCGTCGGTAGTCCTGAATCGCGGCCGCAAAAATCTCAGAGGCTGATGCGCTGTATCGATTGACCAGTACGCCTAGCGGTCCGTTATAGGCCACGCGCGGCACCGGATCCGGGTCGTCGAGTCGGCTGATGCGGCCGTTCGCATTTCGCAATTGCACCACCGGGCCATTGTCGATGAACAAACCGGACAGTGCGGTTGCCTCGGTCAGGTGCCCACCGCCATTGTTACGCAGGTCCAGAATAAGGCCGTCGATGCCTTCTTCCTCGAGTTCTTCGATTAAACGGCGTACATCTTTGGTGGTGCTGGTGTAGTCCTTGTCGCCGTTGCTGAGTGCGCGATAGTCACGATAGAAACTCGGCACGTCGATAACGCCGATCGACCAGTCGCGTCCTTCACGCGGTACGGTGACGATTTCACTTTTGGCGGCCTGTTCCTCCAGTTTTACCTGGTTGCGGGTCAGGTTAATAACCTTTTGAGACGTGCCCGGAAGCGCCCCCTCTGGCGTGATCTGCAGTCGGACCACGGATTCAGCCGGGCCACGAATGAGTTGTACAACGTCATCCAGCCGCCAGCCGACAACATCGACCAGTTCTTCATCTCCCTGTGCAACTGCCGTAATCCGATCATTGGGCTGCAACTGCCCATCTATGGCAGCCGGCCCACCGGGAATGACATTGACGACCAGGACGTAGTCATCGTCGATTTGCAGGGTCGCGCCAATGCCAAAATAGGAGAGGCTCATTTGGATTCGATATTCTTCGGAGTTCCGTGGCGACAGGTAACTTGAATGGGGATCCAGCGTATGGGCAAAGGCATTCATAAACGTTTCAAAAACGTCGTCGTTCTTGAGTTGTACCATGCGCTTCAAGAATCGCTTGTAACGCTTCGTCAAGACTTCCTGTACACCCTCCCAATCTTTTTCTGCCAACGTAAGATTCAAGGCGTCGTTTTTTACTCGTTTGCGCCAGATCTCGTCCAGTTCAGCGGTCGTTTCGGCCCAGGGCATTTCGGAACGGTCGAAGTCATATACTTCCTCCACCGTAAAATCCGGTTCCACCTCCAGTTGCTCTAGCGCAAAATTCAATCTTTCCCTGGCCCGGGTTCGATACACTTCGAACATCTCGAAAACCGGCGTGAGCGGTTGCGAACCGACCATGTCGTCCAGTTGATAACGATATACGTTGAACGCTTCGACATCGCTGGCCGTAAAATACATGCGATTGTTATCCAGCGACTTGATGTACTTGTCGAGTACGAGGGAGGACAGATCGTCGTCAACATCAGCGTGGCGGTAATGAGATTTCTGGACAAATTCTTTGACCAATTGACCGATTTTCTCGTGTCGCGGCTGTGGCGCGAGTTCCTGGGATTCAGTCGATGCGTCTGTCGGTGTTTGCGCCGAAAGGGCAGCGACGGCCAAAAAGGTCGTCACAGTTATCGCTAAAATGCCCGTTACACGATTATTCAATCTCATTCTCCGTCAAAATTGCAGCAATGGCCCTGGAACTTTCCCAAGCGTACAAGGCTAGTAGGCATGGGGTCGTCAATCAAGGGCGCAATCGTTAATATTGGCCATAATTTCACGCCACCCTGCCACCAAGTGAGTATCCCAAATGAGGCCCTTAACCGTTGTAACCGGCATTTTGCTGGGTTCCTGCCTGTCTATCGCGGTCAGTCTTGCAGCCGTATTGTTCATTTTCGTCCTGTTGGATGACGAGTTTCCGCGATTAAGCTATGAGTTTCGCGACCTCGCCACCAGTTTTTTCATCTTCATGGGTATGACAGCGATTTCGGCGTTGAGTTTCTATTGGATGTTGATTGGGCACCCAAAACGCAAAATTGCGCAGTGGCTGCTCTGGACCGGCCTGATGGCAACCGTTTTCTATTACTGGCCCTAGCCGCTTGATGAAAGACTCTGTTTTTCAACAGACTACTAGTCCGGAAATTCGCTTAAGGTGAGCACCCAGCCCTACAGCAGGCGCAAAGATGATCGGCCACTCGTCTTGCTACCTGCGCGTTTGTGGCGGCGGCGCATTCTTTTCTGTAGTTCCTTGCGACGATCGGAGAGCCAGTCATCTCGCGTAATATCCGTTGTTTTCAGTTTGACGCCGGGGCGTGATTCCATGCGGTCCCGAAAATCGCAGAAATCCCGATAGGCTTCAATTTCGTGGCGAAGTTCGCGAACGACCAGTTCAATCATGATGGCATCGTCCAGAAATCCCAGTCCCGGAATATGATCCGCGATGAGGTCTTCGGGCTCGCTGAAATAGGCCAGCGCATTCAAAACTCGTGAGGTTTCTTTCTCCGGCAGGCGCCATTCGTGATCGTTGAGCATTTGAATCATCAACTGCAGGCTTTGCAGGCGCTCGCGGACGAAACGCGGGATGCGGACAGACTTGATTTCAACTAACAGCTTTTCGGCGGCCGCCACGATGTCTTCGGGCCAGGCGGGAGATGAGGTTTTGCGAACCTGTTGCATAATCAGGCGGAAATGCTGCAGATCTTCCTCTTCCAGATTGAATGAAATTCTGAGGCCCACTGAACTTCTCCCACGGCGCGTAGGCGCTGCAGACTACCCGTGGTCCTTTACCCCGTCAATTTATGCCTTGCTGTCCTGAGCAGAGTTGCCAGGCTATTTCCCGGTGCGCGAATTCCAGTTCTTGGAGCGATCAAAACGGCCGGTGTTGTAAGGATCGAAACCGGTCTCTTCACCGGAGTCAATCAGTGAGTCACTGACGATGCGTAAGGTGTCGTGGGTCCCGGTCTCTTCGCGAACATATTTGTTGCGAATCAGAATGTTCTTGCCGGGGCCACCGTCTTCGATTCGGCCCTGAAGCTCGGTGTCCAACTCGATACTGCCAGGATTAGCGAGTTCGACGGCACGTTGCCGCTTCATTCGTGCCTTCGACGAGAGCCCCCTGGGCTTCGGTCGAATTCCCGTCTGGCGCAGCATTGGCTCGGGCGGTTTGGGAAACAGCTTCAATCCCAGCCATTTTAGAAAGCGTTGCATCGGTTACGTCCGGTAGTTGCCAAAATGTTTAACAGCGTTTGATATTCATTGTGCCGCAACGTAAGCATGCCGTACCGATGCACTGATTTCTATCGAGAGAGTGTGCTTATCTCTTTTGGAGTCAAAATCTGTGACTTGCGTCACAGATACCATGTGGTGGGCGTCTACAGAAAGTCTACTGTGATTTTGCCGTAACGTGCCGTGTCGTCCGGCGAAATAACCAGGCCGTCAGGCGAAGAACCTGCCAGCCCAGATAGGGTGACAAGAAAAGAAACCACACGACCCCATCACCGGCCAGAATGCCACGATATATTTCTTCGATAAAACCAGTGAGCCCCTCGCCGCCATATTCACCGAAGATCATTCGTCCGACCAGGTAAATGGCAATCGGCAACAACAGCAAGCCAACCAGTAACCAGATCGCAAGTAATATCGCTTCACGCGCGACAACGTTTTTGGTTAGTGGGGGAGAGGCAGTCACAATGAATGATCCGGTGCGGGCAGAGCGTACAATCCTTGATCATGTTGCACGCGACGTCAAGGCTGAATAAATTCGGCATGCCCTTTGGGGCGACTGGCTCCCCGTTTCGCTGCTTGAGGCCGATGGGTTGCGCCTGGCCCGGGCTAGCTGGATGGGTTCTGGTGGCGGCCCCGTCCCCTTTTTCTGAATACGGCGAATGCAAGGTGAAAGATCGCTGCTGTAAACAGCAAATAATGGGGCACTACCCAAAACCAGTCGCTGATGTACATTGTCGCAAAAAACGCGGCGAATGCGGCGGTCATATAGAAATACGGGAGTGCGTCGTACGCCAGTTTGGGAAGCCAGATTTTTCGTGATAGCAACTTGCCCGCGCTACGAGTCACATCCTGTGTCGCGCTGAGATCCATTCCGTCGGTTGGTGCTTTCGATATCATCGGTGTGTGCGTCGTCTGTTACTTCGACTCACCGCCACAGTAACGCAGCATGGAGAACCATTCCGTGATTGTATTCACATATCCATTGATGTTGCGTGCGCCCATTCAGCCCACGTCGCGTTCGTTGGCGGTTGCCCGTACATAATACGATTTGCGCTCAAACCGGGCGGCTCGACTTATTCAGCGTCTCGGACGCTCCTCGAAAATGAATTCCGCTGTACCAATGCTTACTTTGTCGCCATTCTTGAGCCGCTGTTCGGTTATCTTAGCACCATTGACGGCGACACCGTTTTTGCTGCCCCAATCGATGATTCGGGGTCCGTCTTCGTCACTCAGGATAACGGCATGCCGGCGGCTGATACATTGAGCCTCAAGTTGAATGTCGTTCTGTTGGGTTCTGCCAATGGTCAACCTGTCCTTGAACAGCGGAAAGCGCAGTTCCTGACCCTCAATCATTCCAATCAAAAGGCGGGTGGGGCGCTCACGCTCCTGATCATTTCGTTCCTCGCTGCGCTCCGACATTTTGCCATCAATTTCATGGATAACATTGCCGATTTCGTCCATTGATTCGATGACCTGACTTTTGCTGGCCAACTCGCTGATAAGTGCCGATACAGCGGAGTCTTTCGCGACCAGCTTGCGTTCGCTCTCCTCAAGCAACGACTGCAGCCTCCGCGTCTTTTGCTCAAGTCGGGAAACATCTGATTCACGTTGTTCCGCTGTCTTATGCAGCTGACTTTCGAGTGCTTGCCTGGATTGTGCATTCTCGAACAGATTTGATGCTAATTCTTCATTAACCGTTTCGTAATCGCCGATAGTTTGCTGTGCCGCTCCGAGTTCTAACCGAATCACATTCGCTTCCTTCTCGAAATTCTCTTTAAGATCGCTGTTGACCGCCTCCAGATCGCCGCTCAGGAGTCGTTCGGCGTCCAGTTGCTCCCGTAATTCCCTGACTTGCTCGGTCGCTTGCTGTAACGATGAATCAAGTTGTTGACGTGCGGCCAGGTGCTCGTTCGATGCGGTATCCAGATCCTTGAGGCCATTCCTGAGTTCGTCTGCGTATCGTTCGGAGCGAATAATCTGACGCTTGAGTTCCGCAATTTCATCGTTGTTGCTGACCAACTGCCCGGACTGTTCAGCCAGGCGCTGTTGAAAATCCAATTGGCCATCAACCTCGCAGGCGCCAATGTCCAGTGACAATGCGCGGTTCTTTTTTCGCAATTGTTTTGATCTTGATCGCTCTTTCCTGAGTCTCGCATTGATCTGGGTGATCTCTTTTTCCGCTTTTTCCCGAGCCGAACTCTCGTCCGCAATAGTTTTTTCAAGGTCAGTCAGAAGTGAGTGTTTGGTGGTTAATTCGCTCTGGTGAGCCTCCAGTTCGCTTCCCAAGCGCGCCCAATCGTTTTTGCGTCCGTCAATGTAGGTATTTAATTCAGATATTGTCGCGCGTGCCTTTTCCAGTTGTCCCTGGAAATCACTGTTTGCCGAGGATTCCTTTCTGCTGCTCTCGGCTTCAGAGATCTGTGATTCCAGTTCATCCAGTCGCGACTTCAGAGCTTCAATTTCCCGCGCGTTCTGTTCCAAATGCTGGTCTTTCGTCACCTGTTCCTGGTGTGCATCGCGCAGTTCGGCTTGCAGGGTTTCGGTGAGTTCTTCTCGCGCAGTGATTTCCTTCTCAAGTCCGGTCCAACGCGCTCGAAGTTGTTCAGCATCAAACTGGAGTTGCCCGATGCGTTGATCGCGTGATTGCAATTCTGAACGAAGATTCGCGACAGACTTTCCGTCGGGACTACCGTCATCGAAAGCGTAGGTGCTCGCATCGGCCTCCGCCTCTGCATCGAGGTAGCCAGGACCGGATTGAATGATGGCCAACTCAGAGGTTGTATCGTCTTCCGACTTGGCATCCATATTGTTTTTATTTTTAGTAGCCATACAAGCATGATAACACGCCGGACCGTTGCTATTTTCGCGCACGAACGACTGCCATGGCCAGACCAATCCATGGCGGATTAGGTTAAATTGGATCAGCGAATGCGGGTTCGGAGACCTCTAAGTAGAGGTTGCCCATCCGCTCGCGGCTGGATGCCGTGGGTTAGTCGCAGGGTACCGTTCGGTCGTTGGCCCACAGGCGGAGGTTGTCGATTTTCTCTTTCATGACGACCGAAAGCGGTTTCGTGCGCTGCGCTTCTGCAACGATGTGATCGGTCGCGAGCGGCTTTTTCTGTGCCTGTGCAGCATACAATGCAGACACGACGGCCTGTTCGATTTCGGCACCCGAGAATCCACTGGTTGCTGCAGCGAGTTCGTCCAGATCAAAGGTAGACGGTTTCTGTCGGCGCTTCGCAAGGTGGATAGCAAAGATGATTTTGCGGTTTGCTTCTTTGGGTAGATCGACAAAAAATATTTCGTCGAAGCGGCCTTTCCGAACCAGTTCCGGCGGCAGCGATGTAATGTCGTTGGCCGTGGCCACCACAAACACCTTGCTGTTTTTTTCAGCCATCCAGGTCAGGAATTGACCAAGGACCCGCTGTGTTGTTCCGGTCTCGCTGCCGCGGCCCGCCAGGCCCTTTTCGATTTCATCGATCCAGAGAACACACGGCGCCATGACGTCGGCGGTGTCCAGTGATTCCCGCAGGTTGCGTTCTGTTTCTCCGTGGTATTTGTTGTAGATGGCAGCGAAGTCCAGGCGTAAAATCGGCACGCCGAGTGTGGCGGCGGTGGCTTTTGCCGCGAGGCTCTTGCCACAGCCTTGTACGCCGATCAGTAGCACGCCCTTCGGCGTATCGAGAACAGCATTGCCGCTGGATGTCCGGAAGGCGGTCTTGCGCTGAGACAACCAGTGCTTCAGTTTTTGGAGGCCGCCAATTTCATTAAACTTTGTCGTATCGTATTCAAAGTGCAGAATTCCCGCCTTGTTGAGCAACTCGTATTTTGCCTGCATCACGCCCGGCAAATCGCTGTTGGAAATGGCGCCGTCATTGTAGATAGCATTGCGGGCCAACTGTTCCGTATCTGCGTGGGTCAGTCCAGCGAGGTTCTGTACCAGCATCGAACATGCTTTCGGATCGAGCCGAACACCCTGACCCGGATTACTGTCGGCGTATTCGATGGAAATTCGCCTGATTATATCGTCTCTATCCTGCTCAGACGGCAAAGCCATTTCGAATCGGGCACAAAAGCTCTCAAGTTCATCCGGCAGTTCGATCCGGTGGCTGACCAGAATCAGATGTCGGGAAATCTGGTTGAAACGAATGCAAATATCTTTCAGCAATCGGATGTTGACCGGGTTTTGCAGGTACGGATGAAAATCCAGCAAGATATAGATGCCGGGCTTGTCGACGGCGCGGATATGGCGCAGTACGTCGTCTGGATCGGAGTTGTGCATCTGCGGCTCGAGTGAGATATCGAGTCGTTGCAAGCCGTCGGTAATCGTCCATCGAAACAGCGGCAGGTATTCACCTTTGCCCCGTGCAATGGTAATCGAGGTAATCATGTCGAGCACGCGTGATTCATCGCGGGTTTCAATGACAACGATGGGTGTCCTTGATTGCAGAATGAGCGAGAGGTCGCGCTGAGAATCCATAGTGTGACAATCCATAAGTCATTGCGGCCCGGCAAATAGCCGGGCTTTCAGTCGGTGGGAAAATCTCGTATCAGTCTTCCTGCCTTCTTCAGGCGACGTTCTGCTTCCCGCGGGTCGATAGTTACCCACTTGAGCAGCGTGTCGTCCAGTTCGCAGTCCACACTTTCGTATTCAACTGCCGCGCAAGGTGTTGTCCGATCAAGAAATTCGCGTTTGGTCCCGGAAAATTCGCTGCAACCTGGCATCGATCCTGGGACACAGTTCATGGCCACAACGTCCGCATTGCGCTATATTTCTCGCTGTCCAGGCAGTCAGAGTGACGCTCATGTTATATCAGTCGGCTGGAATTCGCTGCAGTGCAGTACTGGTGATGATAACGATGGTGAGCGCCTGTGCAAGTCAGGCGCCGAAGTCTGCGTCGGACTCAATACGGCCGGTTCCGGTGGCAAAAACGACTGGCAATCGACGCACGGTTGAGCGCCGGACAGTAGGCGAGCACGCCGCGGAGGTAGCGATCAGCCAGGTCGGAATCCCTTACCGGTATGGCGGCAGTACAACGACCGGCTTTGATTGTAGCGGTCTCATCAGTTATTCGTACGCGGTAGCGGGCAGGGCGATGCCCCGTACGACCTCCGCTTTGTGGCAGGAACTTCGACCGGTGGCTAGCAGAGATCTGCAAGTCGGCGATGTCTTGTTTTTCGACATTGAGGGGAAGATGTCGCACGTTGGTTTGTATCTCGGTGAGCAGCGTTTTGTACATGCACCTTCGAGCGGGAAACGGGTTTCCATCGCCAATATTGACACAGGATATTATCGGCAGGCGTTGATTCGAGGCGGTCGCCCGCGGTAGCGACTCGCCCGACTAGATCGGTTCGTCAATGATGAATAGCCGCAGCTGGTTCGAGAGTCCTTTGCAGGCTTTCGATTTTGTTCTGGCCAACAAGGGTATCGGTACGACAATGGCTGGCATGAATGATGTGCCACTGAAATCGGCACTCACCGTTCCGGCATCCTCGAGACCATTGAGATCCCAGACAGAGGCTGAATACTTGGCGTCGTGTTGCCACCAGGCAAAGCCGAAGCAGCCGCCACCGCCTGGGCCTGCTGCACAAGACAAGCTGCCGCCGCCGGCAACTCTGTCAGTATCACCATCCAGCCAGATGACATAGCGGACGCCTGTGTCCTTGATCATCTGCGCCACGCCGGGTCGCATCATCAGGTCGGGGAGGCCCTTGGTGTCAGCCGGCGCTGTACGCGGTTCAAACCATGGAAACAGCGAGTCGACAAACTCCTGGTTGGGCACCACTCTTAATCCGTCACGGCCACGTCCGATTGAATTGCCAACGCAAGTGATGAAATCGCTTTCCGTTTCATTGCCCAGGTGATAGCTCTTGGCCATGATCACCACGCCTTCGCCCTCGGCGATCCCGGTTCCGCCCTCGCGCACGTCCTCGATTCGAGAGGTGACGCAAGCGCCCAGTGATACTGAGAGCAGCGCCAACACTGGCCCGCGCAGCATGCGGCAACGGTCCGATATTGCCACCCTGTCAGGCGCCATCGCCCTGCTCCTCGGTGGCTGTTGTTTGCTGCACTTCGTCGCCACTGGTCGCTGGTGTCGTTTTGGCGAGGCCGCTAATCCCTGTCGACTTGTCCATCTGCATGATAATCAGCGCCGCTGCATCACGCATCGCCAGCACGGCGGCACGTCGCAATGCCGCATCGTTGCCAAAGGTACTGGTTTGGCTCTTGCCGTAGCTGCTGATGGGCCAGTTGGCCACCTGCGTGCCCTGACGATCGAAAATCTTGATGCGGTAGCGAATCCATACGGCGAAAGCCTCAGTTTGACTCTGCTCGGGGACCGAGAATTCGAACGCATCGATACTGGGTTCAATGAGTGCATCGACACCCAGGCTGGCGGCGTCGCCTTCCCCCGTAATGATCTGTACCTCCGCAAACATTGCCGCAAACAACTTGTTGAACAGCATTTTGTTCGATGCACCCAGGTCGATTTGCCATTTTTCCTTGCCAATCACCTGTTCTTCATGCACGAAATGATCGAAGGATTCCGGATAGCGAATGGCAACCGACATGGGCAGGGGGGCAATCAGC
>CAYUOY010000092.1:0-15579 GCA_964446495.1 uncultured Woeseiaceae bacterium
GGCTCAGATCACAACGCCACGCCAGCCACTCGGCACAGTTGTCGAGACCCCACCGAAGGAATCCACCGCGCTCGTCAAACTGCCTGACCAGCAGCAACAAATCGTAGGTCGCGGCATTAATACGAGCGGCACAGGAGACGATCGCGCGGTCAAGTTCGTCGATGGAAACGGGTTTGATTGTGGCTGAAATAGCAGGGCACATGACACGTCCTTGTGAGGGAAAAAGTACCTGTATTATATACAGTAAACACGATTATCTCAACATAAACAATCGGTTAACTTCTATAGACTAACCATGACTTGCTGCTTGTTGCTTCCGCTTTACCCTCCAAAGCGGCCGATCAAATGGTACGATCAGGTGACTTTCAAGGGGCGGCAATTGACCTATCCTGTTGCTCGGGAAGCGATAATTTTTCACGAAATATTCTGCGTCCTGACGCGCACGCTTCAGAGCAACTCGACGGAACTGTGCTGCGACAGGAGAGGGTTCCATAGGCACTGCGTTACCCCACCAAAACAGATTCCAGGAACATGAGAAAATTGTTGAAACAAGGTATCAGTTTAGAATAGATCAGAGGTTCCCTAAGTTTTCCAACAGAACAGGCCAATACCAGCCGCTCGAGTATCCAGGCAGCACTCGTCAGTAACAATGCCCTTCGGCTACCGGAGATTACGTATGACTACGTTTCCACGTTCGTTTATGGCGGCCCGACTCTCGCTCATATTGGTGCTGGTGGTATGCGTTGCCAATGTTAAAGCTGATGAGAAACGTCCGTTCACGGTTCGTGATTCTGTGGAAATGTCGTATTTCGGCACAGTTACCGATTCCAATCCTGAATATTCCTACGATGACGGGGTGGCCTCACCGGACGGGCGCTACTTTGTCAAGATGACGCATAAGGGCGTACTTCCGGAAGGAGATATGGAAGGAACAATTTGGCTTTTCGATGTGAAGAAAGTCACGTTAAATGTCAACACTCCTGAAACGGAGGTGGCCGAGCCAATCGCGCTTGTGCGCGTTTCCGCCGAGATAAATGGCTACACAGCCGACTTCATTGAACGGGGCAATATTCTTTTTCAGTTGATGTGGTCGGATGACAGCCGTTACCTATATTTCGTCGCCCGAGATGGTCAGGAAAATCGCCAGCTATTTCGTGTTGATGTCCCGACGCGCAGCGTTGAAGCATTGTCCCTTAGAAACCAAGACGTAATGACTTACATGCTTGCTGGAGAGTCAGTTGCTTATCTTGCCGGCCCGAATGTGGTGACAGAGGCTGAGTGGTTGTCCGCTGGCCCCAATATTCCCGATATCGTCGTCGGTACTGGCACGCCACTTTTGCCGTTGCTTTACCCTAACTTCAGAGGATATGCGAATACGGAGCAGATCGAGTTCGAGGCATGGAAATCAGGCACAAGCGGCCCAGAACCGATCATCAGCTCTGCCAATGGGGCGGTGGTACGGATCGATTCTACTCTCGCGGCAGTCGGGTCTTCCGCGTCTTCTGATGGTACGCATTCGTTATTAACGGATGAGTTGTTATCTAGTACAAACTGGGCCGCTGGCAGAAAGAATAGTGTGCCAAGGGTTGAGGGATCGGTGCACATTGCGATTAGTGAAACGCTGAATCAGCCACCAATTCTGATCGCAACAGACCTTCAAAGCGGGCGGAGTCGAGCGATTTTCGACCCTAATCCTCAGCTATCACAAGTAGCTATGGCTGAAGTGAAAGTATTTGAGTGGCAGGACTCGCAAGGCCGGTCAATTCAAGGTGGACTGGTGACGCCGCCCAACTTCAAACCCGGCGAAAAATATCCGTTGGTTATCCAAACGCACGGCTTTCATCCCGATCGATTCTTCCGCATTGGCTTTTCTGAGACCGCAAACGCAGGCAGGCCGCTTGCGGGTCGTGGCATCGTCGTGCTTCAAGTGGAGGAGCCGCGGCCAGAAAAGGAACCGCGTTGGGCCGATTTGCCGAACTTAGGGCTGGACGCTTATCTCGCAGCCATCAGAAAACTGGCAGAGAGCAGTACTATTGACCCGGAAAAAGTCGGTATCACCGGGTACAGCGAATCCGGATTGTTCACGGCCTCATCGCTAGTCGATGCACCAGATCGTTTCGCTGCCGCTGTGATCGCGAATTCGGACCCATTAACGATAACCGGCTATTTTTCCTACGTAGATAGCCCGCTACATGGAGTGACTGAGCGGCTTTTGGGTGCGGCCCCTCTCGGGCAGGATCTTCCTACATGGATCGAGCGATCCCCTAGCATGTCAACCGATAAAATACAGACACCGGTTCTAATATTCGCGTCGGACCCCTGGCATCTTTTGGGTCTATGGGACTTTTACGCCGCACTTCGTTATCAGAAAAAGCCGGTGGAGCTTCATTACATCCGAACTGGCAGGCACAATATCAAGAAGCCACTTCATAAGCTGTCACATCAGGAAAAATTAGTTGACTGGTTTGACTTCTGGCTCAATGCCAACGAAGACCCAAATCCTAAGAAGGCCGAGCAGTATCGCAGGTGGCGAGTGCTAAAAGGTAGCACTGAGTAGACTCTGCTATTTCACATTTGCGTGCTCGGCGGATGGCTGCAATTGGTCTAATTATTTCGGGTCAGAGCGTAAACACCCTGGCTCTCGTCGCTTTGAGCCTCGCCATATATCATCGTTTGATATGTCACTGCCATTTGCTAGTCGAGTGTTTGACCTATTGTTAAAACTCGTTAGAACGATAGCCACAAGACGTTACTGTTGTTCTGCGGTTCGACTTCAGGTCAGCCGCTCATTATCCTGCACTTTCAACAAGAACAATAATTAGGTATCACTAATGCGCCAGGTAGGACCTATCCGCGCAGCGCTATCAAACTTCGTAGGACTTGGCCTCGGCTATGTCTACGTAGGCCGTATTCAATTAGCATTTGCCACGATAGCTGCCGTTTTTGGTGTGTTGGCGTTAGCAGGTTGGACTCGCCTTGTATTCGACCCGCATACTCTGTACTTCGTGGCAATTGTTACACTTTCATTCGGGCTGTTTCCAGTGGTCCATTGCGCCCTTATCGCATCTCGTAATCGTGCGACCCCTGCCAAAATCTACAATCGTTGGTGGATTTACCTGATCTGGGTGATCGCATCCGGGTTCATAAGCAGTGTCACTATTGCGATCCGTCCCGTATGGTTTGGGTATGAGCCATTTAGCATACCGTCCCGTTCGATGGCGCCCACGCTCCAAATGGGTGACTTGGTTATGGTCGACACGTGGCGTTTCGACCGCGTTGAGCCGCGATACGGTGAATTGATCGTGTTCAGAGTTCCCGGTGACGTTGATGTTAAGTACGTAAAAAGAATTATCGGTTTGCCCGGCGATCGCATCGAGATTCGGGACGATGTGCTGTTTCGAAATGGACAGGCAATTGATGAAACCTACATTGCACTAACTCCTGGCAGCCCCGGCACTACTCGAAATTTTGGGCCTGAGGTTACGCCCGAGGGCCGCTATTTCGTGCTTGGCGATAATAGGCACAATTCAAGAGATAGCCGATTTTTTGGGCCCATCGGCAGAGATTTTCTGCACGGTCGACTTGAACACCGGTGGTTCGCATATAACGGTCGAATTCTTTGGGGAAGGTTTCCAGAGATTCTTACGGAAGACGGCAGCTAAATGGGGTGCGACAATGCCGAACCAAGGGCTACTTCTGGCCGATAGCACTGGTTCTTAACCCACAAGAGTTGCTACTCTGGTCACTTCTTTGGGGGTCCTATGAATATTTCGATGTGCTATCACCGAATTTGTCGTCAGCCAGGAATCCTGGTACTTGCAATTGGCTGCTTAATTCCACTCGTCGCAATCAGTCAGGACGATCCGCGGGCCAGAGATTTGGGTATCCCTTTCGCGGGTACGCCTGGACCGTTTAATGCGATAACAGACGTAGCTGGGGTTACCGTGGGACACACCACGTTAATTTCTGGTGACGGTAAGCTGGATGTTGGGTCTGGCCCGGTAAGGACCGGGGTCACGGCTATCCATCCGCGCGGCAAGACTTACGATCCTGTCTTTTCCGGTTGGTACGCACTAAACGGCAATGGAGAAATGACGGGGACAACATGGGTCGAGGAATCCGGGTTTCTGGAAGGCCCCGTCGTGATCACCAACACACATAGTGTGGGTGTAGCTCGCGACGCGACCATTGAATGGCAATACGCAAATAATTTGTTTGATCCGCTACCGGACGACCCCGACGTTTTCTGGTCGCTTCCCGTCGTCGCTGAAACTTACGATGGGGATCTCAATGATATTAACGGGTTTCATGTCACCAAAAAACATGTCATTGACGCGTTAGAGTCGGCCAAATCCGGCCCGGTTGATGAAGGTAATGTCGGTGGTGGTACCGGGATGATTTGCCACCAGTTTAAAGGGGGTATCGGAACAGCATCGCGGACAGTGAAAATAGCAGATCGTGAATACACTGTTGGCATTCTGGTTCAGGCGAACTACGGCTCGCGCAATACATTTACGATCGCAGGGGTGCCGTTGGGCGAGGAATTATCCGATCTCATGCCGGAATTCAGGTCGACGGACCGAAGCACCGGCTCGATCATCGTCGTTGTTGCTACGGATGCGCCCTTGCTCCCACACCAACTGGAGCGATTAGCACGACGTGTGCCAATCGGTATTTCTAAAGTGGGCGGCTATGCCTCAAATGGGTCCGGAGATATTTTTATCGCCTTCTCCACCGCAAACCCTGGCGTAGCCGCTCGGGAGGGAATTATGGAAATCGAGATGCTGCCGAATGATGCTATGAGCCCATTATTCCTGGCGACCGCACAAGCGACAGAAGAGGCCATCGTGAATGCTCTGGTTGCGGCAAAGACGATGGTCGGAATCAACGGAAATACCGTATACGCATTGCCGCATGATCGATTGATCGACATCCTGAAAGAACACAAACGAATTCCATAGGCGTCGTTTCAGGAAGGCGCTCCCGACGGAGCGCCTTCACACATTGTCATCGGTTTGGCCACAGGATTAGTCTAATATTCGAATCCGAGCGACGTGTAAGAAATGCACGGTTCTCGCGTTTCATATCTTTTTCAAAAGAGTCGGGCACGGACCAGCGGCACGGTGCTTCCGATCAATTTATACAGGTGACACGGTGACGGGAAAAGCGACTAAATCCATGCGAGCAGCATTTTCGGAGCGACCGATTTTTGCTCTGGGCTTTCGGCCTTTTTATCTTCTGGCCATTATTCTCGCGGTGGTCGGATTGCCGCTGTGGATGTTCGTCTACTTCGGCGTGATCACACCCGGCGGCTATTTGAGCGGTATCGCCTGGCACAGCCACGAAATGCTGTTCGGCTTCGTGGTCGCTGTAATGGCGGGCTTTCTCCTGACGGCCGTCCGCAATTGGACTGGATTGCCAACGCCGACCGGGGCACCCCTGAGTTTCCTGGTGAGCCTTTGGGTGCTGGCGCGAATCTTGATGTGGACGGGACCAGCGACACTCGCGGCGGTGGTGGATCTGGCGTTCCTCCCCGCTCTCGGTGTGGCCGTCGCAATCCCCATTGGACGCAGTCGAAACAAACGAAATTTCAAAGTCTTGTTGATACTTATAGGCCTTGGTTGTGCGAATCTGGCCTTTCATCTGACCAAGCTGGGGATTCTGCCAGTCGGTGTTGACCGACTCTCGATTGTGGTTGCGCTCGACATCGTTATGATCCTGATGGCGATCATGGCAGGCCGTGTTATCCCCGCATTTACGGCAAACGCGCTACCGGATTCGAACCCGAGGCGACTTTTGAGCGTCGAAATACTGGCGCTGGGATCGCTGCTGCTGATACTCGCCGCAGAGATTGGCAGTTTTTGGATGCCAATAGAGGTCAAGACCTGGTTCGCGCTTTTCGTGATCGCCGCATTGGCGCACATCGTTCGCCTGTTGGGTTGGCAGCCACTGCACACTCGTCACGATCCTTTGTTATGGATGCTGCCGGTTGCCTATGCATGGATACCGCTCGCGCTGATTTTTCGGGCGGCAGCGATGTTGCCGACAGGCATCCCGGAAACAGTAGCCTTCCACGCGTTAACCGCCGGTGCCATGGCCTCTCTGATGACGGCCATGATGACGCGCAGCGCGTTGGGTCATTCTGGACGGGAGCTAAAGGCGGGCCGTTTAGAGATTGGCGTGTTTCTTCTGATACAAACGGCAGCGATCGTGAGAATCGTCCCAGGTATCATCTGGCCGCGGCATTACCAGAGCTTTTTGACCGGGTCGGCGGCATTGTGGACCGTGGCATTCCTCGTATTTTTGCTGGGTTACTGGCCGATTTTGACCCGGCCGAGGATTGATGGAAAACCAGGCTGATCGGCAGCGGAAGAGACCAACGATCTGTGCCGTGCCGAAGCACCGGTTTCAGATGAGACCAAAAATGATTGCGGCGCTTCCTTGACGCAATGACTCAAGTCCTACTAGACTGCAGGCAACTCATCGAGACCGGCTGAGGGAAAGGCCCATTGAAGCCGGGGCAACCTGCAGGACTAACCATCCAGGCAAGGTGCCAACTCCTGCGGAACAACATTGTTCCGAAAGATGATTGTTAGTGCAACGCACAGTCGAATATTGGCTTGGCGCAGGGCACGGCACTCTCCCTTGCGGTTTTCGCGGGATTCCGATGAACAACAGGCGAAATGTTTCGCTTATCTGGAATCAACGTGGAGACTGGCTCATGACCTTCCGACCCGACCCGGCAACACTCGCCGTTCGCGCGTCCCTTGAATCCGATACACAGCATGGCGCGGTGATACCGCCGTTGCATCTGTCGTCGAATTACACGTTTGCAGCACTTGGCGAGAAGCGTCAATACGACTATACGCGCAGTGGAAATCCGACTCGCGATGCGCTGGCCGATGCCCTGACGTCTCTTGAGGGTGGTGAGGCGACGGTGGTGACCTCATCCGGAATGGCAGCTCTGACGCTGGTATTGCAACTTCTCGAGCCAGGCGATCTCTTGATCGCGCCACACGATTGCTACGGTGGAAGCTATCGTTTGTTCGATAGCCTGGCGAAAAAAGGGCATTTTAAGGTGGCGTTTGTCGACCAGACTGACACGGAGGCGCTGGAGCGTGCGGTATCCGAAAAACCACAGTTGATTCTGGTTGAGACGCCGTCAAACCCATTGCTGCGCATCGTCGATATTGCACATGTAGCCGCACTGGCCAGATCCTGCGGTGCCCTGCTGGCGGTCGATAACACGTTCCTGTCACCGGTTCTGCAACAGCCAATCGCGCTCGGCGCGGATATCGTCATTCATTCGACCACCAAGTACCTGAATGGTCACAGCGATGTCGTGGGCGGCGCCGTGGTTGCCGCAACCAAAGTACTGGGTGAAAAACTGGCCTGGTGGGCGAATTGTCTTGGTATTACCGGCGCGCCATTCGACAGTTACCTGACGTTGCGCGGCATTCGTACGTTGCATACCCGCATGCGTCAACATCAGGAAACGGCCCAGGCTTTGGCCGCAATGCTTGATCGGCATCCCGGCGTGCGACGCGTCTACTATCCAGGCCTTGCGACGCACGAGGGACATAACATTGCCTGCCGGCAGCAATCGGGTTTTGGCGGGATGCTGAGTTTTGAGATCGAGGGAGGCGAGGCGGCTGTGCGGGCGTTCGTCGGTAAGCTGCAGTTTTTCTCACTGGCTGAATCGTTGGGTGGCATCGAGAGCCTGGTGTGCCATCCGGCAACGATGACGCACGCGGCGGTCGACGCCTTGGCACTGGCGGAGGCGGGAATCGGCGACAGCCTGATACGCTTGTCCATTGGCCTGGAGGCAGTGAATGACCTCTGTGAAGACCTCAGCGATGGGCTGAATGCCGCCTCACATGCGGTTACCCGATTACGCGCTGTCGTCTGAGTGTATTGATTTCTTCCGTATCCAAACCGAGTTTTTCACGTAGTACGGTTTCGGTATGTTCTCCAAGCAACGGGGGTGCGGCCACAGCTCCCGTTTTCGTGCGACTGTAGTTGATCGGGTTTCCCGGCAGGCGAAGATTGGGCGATAGCGGGTGTTCGTAATCCACGACCATGTCGCGAGCCAGGATTTGTGGGTCAGAAAAGACTTGTTCGATGGTGTTTATCGGACCGCAGGGGACACCAGAACATTCAAATTTCTCCAGCCAGTACTCGCTGCTTTCCTGTGCCAAAAGGTCGGCAACGATGCCGCAAAGAACCGGGCGATTCCTGACCCGCTGCTCGTTGCTGCAAAATCGACTGTCGATTGCCAGCTCAGGCCTGCAAACGGCCTGACAGAAACGTGAGAATTGCCCGTCATTGCCGACGGCCAGGATTATTTCACCGTTGGTTGTTGGAAATGCCTGGTAGGGGACGATGTTGGGTTGGGCGTTACCGAGCCGGACAGGGATCACGCCACCTACCAAATAATTGCTTGCCTGATTGGCCAGCATCGCCGCCTGTACATCAAGCAAGGCGATGTCGATATACTGACCCTGCCCCGATTTGCCGCGTTCAAGTAACGCCGCCTGTATAGCATTCATCGCATACAGGCCGGTCGCTAAATCACTGACGGCCACACCCACTTTAACCGGGCCGCCACCGGCTTCGCCGTCGGGGGTTCCGGTAATGCTCATCAAACCGCCCATTCCCTGAATGAGAAAGTCATAGCCTGGAAGCTCTGCGTAGGGACCTGATTGGCCGAACCCGGTGATGGAGCAATACACCAGTTCCGGGTTGACAGCTTTCAGTTGCTCGTAGTCGAGCCCATACTTTTTGAGGCCCCCGACTTTGAAGTTTTCAATCAGTACGTCTGACCGAGCGGCAAGCTGGCGAATAATCTCCTGACCGCCGGTCTGAGTGAAATCTACCGTGACCGATTTCTTGCCGCGGTTGGCGCTGAGATAGTAGGCGGACTCCGAGGTATCTTTACCTGCGGCATCTTGCAGATAGGGTGGCCCCCACTGCCGGGTGTCGTCGCCGACGCCAGGTCTTTCGATCTTGATCACTTCCGCGCCCAAATCGGCGAGCATCTGGCCGGCCCACGGTCCGGCAAGCACCCGGCTCATATCCAACACTCGGTATCCAGAAAGAGGCCCTGCCACTATTGTCCCCAAATGATATTTCCCATGCCAGCCCACTCCGGGACGACGGCGCGTGACAGGAGTTTGGTCGCCCTTAAGCACGCCTGTCAACAATGCCATTACGCAATGCGCACCGGGAAGCGACAAATTGTTGGCCGCCGCATGATTTCCAGATAGGCTAGTCGATGAAACCAACTAACAATATGCGAGCCTGTTCATGAGTTTACAACTAGCGGATGGAGCCCTGCTTCGAGAGCAGGCATTCATCGATGGCGCCTGGGTGGATGCGGATTCCGGTGAGACCTTGGCGGTGTCAAACCCGGCGACCGGGGAGAAAATCGCCGACGTCGCCAAATGTGGCAGCAGCGAAACCACACGCGCGATTGAGGCCGCCGCGGTTGCCCAGGTAAAATGGCGTCAAACGACGGCCAAGGAGCGCGCCGGTTTCTTGCGGCGCTGGTTTGATCTGTTGATGGAACATCAGGAAGACCTGGCACAAATCCTGACGGCGGAACAAGGCAAGCCGTTGGCGGAAGCGCGCGGAGAAGTAGTCTACGGAGCCAACTACATCGAGTGGTTTGCCGAAGAGGCTAAACGAATTTACGGCGACACCATTGCGCCACCCTCCAACGACAAACGGATCGTATGCATCAAACAGCCGGTGGGTGTTGTTGCCTGCATTACACCGTGGAACTTCCCCAACGCCATGCTTACGCGAAAAATTGCACCGGCGCTGGCAGCCGGCTGCACCGTGGTTTGTAAACCCGCGAACCTGACGCCACTGTCAGCATACGCGCTGGCGGAACTGGCTGATCGCGCGGGAATCCCGCCGGGCGTCATCAACATGGTTAGCGGCAAAACCGCAGAAATTGGCAAAGAGCTGACCTCAAGTCCAACGGTAAGGAAGCTCACTTTCACCGGTTCAACAGCGGTCGGCAAGCAACTCATGGCGGAGTGTGCGGCCACGGTCAAACGCACCTCAATGGAGTTGGGTGGCAATGCCCCGTTTATCATATTTGATGATGCCGATCTTGATGTCGTTGTGGATGGTGCCATGATCAGCAAGTTCCGAAATGCAGGGCAAACCTGCGTCTGTACCAATCGCTTCCTTGTTCAGGAAAGTATCTACGATGAGTTTCTGAAAAAATTGAGCGCGGCGGTTGCAACCTTGCGAATTGGTGCCGGTACTGAAGACGATGTCAGCATTGGGCCCCTGATTGACGATGCCGCCGCAAATGGTGTGCTGGGTTTCATCGATGACGCCGTCGACAAAGGGGCACGAATCGTCGCTGGCGGAAAGCAATCGGAGCTTGGAAGCCGTTTCATCGAGCCAACGATTCTCGCGGATGTCACCCCGGAGATGCGGGTTTTTCGAGAGGAAATATTCGGACCGGTCGCGGCCATATTCAAATTTAGTACCGAAGCAGAGGCAATTGCGATAGCGAACGATACCGAAGTTGGTCTGGCCTGTTATTTTTACACCAAGGATATTGGCCGAATCTGGCGTGTTGCCGAAGGTCTCGAATACGGTATTGTCGGGATAAACGAAGGGCTGATTTCGAATGAAATGGCGCCATTTGGAGGCGTAAAGGAATCAGGGCAGGGTCGGGAGGGCTCGAAATATGGGCTGGATGACTATCTCGAAATCAAATATATGTGTATGGGCGGAATAGATCGATAGTGCGGTTGTCATCTTGTCGATTGGAAAGTTCGCCCTGCAATTATCGGTGCTGGTAACCAGAAAACAGGAGTGATCTATTGATGGTAACTCGACGCGAATACCTCAAGTACCTGAGCCTTGCCGGTGCAACCCTGAGCCTTCAGCCGGGCCTGTTGCAGGCGATTGAGAGTGGCCACCTGATAACGCGGGCCATCCCGTCGTCGGGCGAAAGGATACCCATCGTCGGTCTCGGCAGCTCGGCTACCTTTTCCTCGGTGGCGCGCAGTGAGGATGTCTCAGCACTGCGCGACGTAATGCAAGCTCTGCTGGAGAACGGTGGTAGCGTTTTCGATACAGCGCCTTCCTATGGTGCTTCCGAGCAGGTCGCGGGAAAAATTGTTCAGGATCTGGGCGCGACAGAAAAGGTATTTTGGGCCACCAAGCTGAACGTTGCGGGTCGTGGTGGCGGTTCGGCTGACCCTGTCGCCGCCCGTGCACAGACCGAAAGATCCTTTGACTACATTGGCAAAGACCCGATCGACTTGATTCAGGTGCACAATCTGGCGGACGTTCCAACTCAAATGGGACTCCTTAAGGAGCTTAAGGAGGAGGGAAGAGTACGTTATATCGGTGTCACATCGACAAGAGCAAGCCGCTATCCTGATCTGGCAAAAGTCATGCGCGAGGAGCCTGTCGACTTCATTGGTGTGGATTACGCGGTGGACAATCGCGAGTCAGCAGAGACTATTCTGCCGCTGGCCCAGGACCTCGGAATAGCGACCCTGATCTATATCCCCTTCGGTCGCAATCGCTTGTGGCGTCGCGTTTCAGGCATTGAAGTACCAGCATGGGCCGGAGAGTTCGGCGCCTATTCCTGGGCCCAGTTCTTCATAAAGTATATCGCGGCTCACCCCGCCGTAACATCGGTAACTCCCGCTACCAGCAAAGTCAGGAATATGCTGGATAATCTTGGTGCCGGTATTGGAGAACTTCCTGATGCACAGACACGACGGCGTATGGTGGCGTTGGTTGAGGCCTTGCCGTCTGCCTGAGCGCTTCTTCGAGCGAATGCCAGCATGCAATGATTCTTTTGACGGGCCACGCGACTATGCAACATTACAAAATCGTCCTGCCAGAGCACCTGAATGACTACGGTTTTCTGTTTGGCGGCAATATTCTGAAATGGGTGGATGAGATTGCTTATATCCGCGTCAGTCTCGATTTACCGGAGCAAAAATTTGTGACGGTTGGTCTGGACGAAGTCATTTTCCGCCATCAGATCATGAAAGGACAAATTCTCTGTTTCCGATGTGAGCAGACTCGCATCGGTGAAACGTCCGTGACTTACCACGTGCAGGTATTTGGCGAACGCTACCGGCGCAGTCAGAACAGGGTGTTGTTCGAAACGCATATTACGTTTGTCTGTGTTGATGACGATGGCATCAAGACGCCAATACATTCCGGCTAAATTCCAGGTTTATGGACGCGAGAAAAATATGAAACTCAGACCGATTGTCTTCTGGTCTCACCTTGCCATCGGTGTACTGGCCGGACTGGTTATCTTGATGATGTCGGTGACCGGTGTCTTACTGACCTACGAACGGCAGGTGGTCAATTGGGCGGAGCAGAGTCATTCGGTGTCGATGGAGACAGGCGGTACGGTCTTAACCGCTGACGGACTGATCGGCATTGCCAGGGAAGCCGAGCCAGGTGCAAAGCGCATCTCGCTGACTTACAGTAAAGACCCGAATGCTTTGGTGAAGATCGCAATCGATAGAACGCCTGATCGACTCGTCGACCCTTATACGGGTTCAATCCTCCACACCGGGGATACGGAGGCGGAAGGTTTTTTCGATTCGATGATGTATATGCACCGCTGGTTTGCCCTGAGTGGAGATTCTCGAGCTACAGGACGTGCGATTACCGGAGCCAGCAACCTGATGTTTCTGTTCCTGTTGGTCAGTGGCATTTATCTGTGGTTACCGAAGGTCTGGAATCGGACTATCCTGCGAACCAGGATGTGGTTCAATCCGAAGGCAAAAGCCGGCAAAGCGCGCGACTTCAATTGGCATCATGTATTCGCCTTTTGGTCCTTCATTCCTTTGTTCTTCATCATAACGTCGGCCTCGGTTTTCTATTATTCATGGGCGAATGACATGGTTTATGGCGTGTATGGAGAAGAGGCTCAGCCTCGTCGGCGGGGTTCTGAGGAAGCGGCGGCGCCAACGGATGTAGATTCCTATTTGCCACAACAGGAGTTGCTGGTGCTGGCGAAGCAGGAGCTGGTCGCCCGCGGTATCGATGACTGGGAGAGCATATCCATGCAGACGTCACCCGCGCCCGGCGCGGCCGCCAGTTTTCGAATCGACAGGAGTATAGGTGGGCAGCCATCGGAGGCATTCAATCTGACTTTGAACGGCGTTGATGGCAGTGTCGAGAAGTGGGCAACATTTGCCGACAATTCACCGGGCCGTCGCGCACGTAACAATATCCGGTTTTTGCATACAGGTGAAGTTTTCGGTCTTGTTGGTCAGACGATCGCGGGTCTGGCTTCACTTGCAGCTTGTTTCATGGTCTGGACGGGTCTCGCGCTCGCATGGCGGCGGCTGATACGGCCTTTGCTCAGGCGACGTCAGATGGCGACGACGACTTCTGCTGGCACCTAGCCCGGGCTGGCAGCAAATGGTTAGGAGGGATCGAATGAAAGCAAATACATGGATATGGCGATTGAAGAACGTGCCGATCGCTGGCATCCTGTTGCTTGCTCTTTTGATGGGGCCGACTGTCATGGCGCAGGACCTCGAGAATTTTTGCGATCGCCTTCCCCGCCCGGCCTACAGTCAGTTTACAAAACATGAAGCCAGTGACGACTGGTTTGAGGTCTATGAGGTAGAAGACGATGTTTGGGCTATTTACGAACCGTTTCAATGGCAAGAGGTCATCTCATATCTGGTCATTGGCCGGGACTCGGCCTTACTCATTGACACTGGCAATGGGTTGGGAGATATCGAGGCCGTTGTTGACCGTTTGACCGACAAGCCAGTCCAGGTGCTCAATACCCACAGCCATTTCGATCATGTCGGTGGCAATTATCAGTTTGAGAGGATTCTGTCGCCGTCAACAGAATTTTCGATATCGAACAGTAAAGGCAGTAACAACGAGCAGGTGAGAAAAGAGGCGTCAGAGGCCGCGTTGTGCAAGGGCCTCCCCAATGGCGTTAGTGAAGAAAATCACCGCATTAAACCTTACTCGATTGCGAGTCGGATAGAAGACGGAGATGTCATTGAGCTGGGTGGCAGGACACTCCAACTTATTTTCATTCCGGGTCATACCGATGACTCCATTGCGTTACTGGATAAGGAGGCCGGTTTCCTGTGGACGGGCGACAGTTTCTACGAGGGGCCTATCTGGTTGTTCTTCCCGGAAACCGATCTTGTGGCTTATCGAAAATCGATTGCTCGATTGGTGGCACTGGTGCCGAACCTTACCGCGCTTTTTCCGGCGCACAATACGCCGCGCGCTAACCCCGCGATGCTTGTTGAGACGCAACGAGCGCTGGAACTTGTGTTGCAGGGGAGAGTTGAATCAACGCCTGTCTGGGAGGGAGTGGTCAGTTTCGATTTTGAGGGCTTCGGGTTCCTGCTGCGCGACGAGTCGGTGGACTAGTCGCCGATGAGCAACCCGGCAGCCGTTTTCGGGATGCCCGATTGAGTGATGATCCATTGAGGGCCCGTGCAGGGCTCTTTCCCCGTGATTTACTTGTTGATAGCATTGGTGCCGTTTCCTGAAAGTGAGTCTTATACCAATGTCGCAAACGAACGAGCCCTGCGCTGCTTTTCCTGAGAAATCGAGGAGAGGGTACGTATACGCGACGATCACGGCCGTGATTTGTCCGTGTCATCTGCCGCTGGTCGGTGTGCTGCTTGGTGGAGGCGCGGCGGGGGCGTTTTTCGCCCAATACTTCGTAGTGCTTGCGATCATTCTGGGCATCCTGACGCTAATGTCATTCGTAGCGGCAGCCCGTATATTGTTGTAGTTGGCAAATTGATGCCAAAAATTTCTTCTCTGATTAGTCGCATTTCCGGGCCGGAGTCGGCGGCGTGGGACGTTGGTGATCTGGCCTTCAGGCGCATGAGTCAGGGCCATGACATAATCCATCTTGGTGTCGGGGACCCGGATCTGGATACGCCACGGGGCATCCGGGAAGCGTTGAGCCGCGCTCTCGACGGGGGCAAGACACACTACTCACCGTTGGCGGGCGAGCAACGATTGAGAGAAGCCATCGCCTCTCATGCTCGCGCGCTTTATGGCGGTGACATTCAGGCCGAGCAAGTGGTGGTGTGCAATGGCGCACAGGGCGCCTTGTTCTCGGTCCTTCTTGCCATCGCGGGTCACGGCGACGAAGTGGTCATACTGGAGCCGGCCTATGCGACTTACCCTGCCGTAGTACAGGCAGGAGGCGCGACAACGGTACGAGTCGCGCTCGAAGAAAAAGCCGGTTACCAGCTTGATGTTGAGAAAATCAATACCGTTCTGAATGACAGCACCAGGGCAGTCCTCGTGAATTCTCCTGGCAATCCCTCCGGTGCGGTTTTCAGTCAGACCGCCATGAACGACCTCGCGCGCCTTTGTGCCGAGCGCGGAATCTGGCTGATTTCCGACGAGGTCTATTGGTCCTTTTGCTACGAAGGAAAACATGTCTCACCGTACGAGCCGGCGCAAACGCGCTCCAGTGTGATTGTGGTTAATTCCCTCTCGAAATCGCATGCGATGACCGGCTGGCGGATAGGCTGGGTTATCGCAACACCGGAAATGGCGGCGGCATTGACG
>CAYUOY010000093.1:0-15505 GCA_964446495.1 uncultured Woeseiaceae bacterium
ATTCCGGCCGTACTCAGAGTGCCACCTAATACAGGTCGCGATGGCGGCAAGGACCAGCGAGGTGTCTGCGTAACCGGATCCCAGGCGACCAGGCTACCGGTATAGGTGGCATCCAGTATGTCGTTGAGTTGGGCGTCCGGAAGTTTCGGTGGTGCCGTGCCCATGATGTCAAAGCCAAGATTCCAGTAGCCATGTCCGTATTCAGTGTCCAGCTCGCTGGTTGAATCCTTGTAGGTCGCGGGGAAGTTCATCGTTGGAATGTAGACCAGACCCGTCGCAGGATTGTAGGACATGGGTTGCCAGTTGTGGCCGCCACCCATGCTGGGAATGACCGGTGTCGCGCCATCAAACTGGCGCGCGTTCGGCGTTTCAATGGGGCGACCGGTTTCCATATCGATGCCCGTGGCCCAGTTGACGGTGGTGTAGGCCTCGGCGGAGATCAACTCGCCAGTGGCGCGATCCAGTACGTAGAAAAAGCCGTTCTTGGGCGCCTGCATCAGCACCTTGCGCAGTTCGCCATCGATCTCGATATCCGCTAACACCATGTGCTGGGTCGCTGTGAAATCCCAGGTTTCACCCGGTGAGGTCTGGTAGTGCCATACGTACTCGCCCGTGTCGGGTCGCAAAGCAACGATGGAGGTCAGAAACAGATTGTCACCGCCACCCGGGCTGCGCACCGACTGATTCCATGGCGAACCGTTGCCCACGCCAATGTAAAACAGGTCGAGCTCGGGGTCATACGCCATGGAGTCCCAAACGGTGCCACCACCGCCCCACACCCACCACTCGCCGGTCCAGGATTCCGCGACTTTCTCCATCAGGTCGTTCTCGAAGCCGTCGGCCGGGTTGCCGGGTACGGTGTAGAAACGCCATGCCTGATCGCCCGTATCGACATCGTAAGCCGTGACATAACCGCGGACTCCCAGTTCGGCGCCGCCGTTGCCGATGATGACCTTGTCTGCGGCGATTCTTGGCGCACCCGTAATGGTGTATGGCTGGCTTTGATCGACCGTGACGATCTCCCACAAGACATCGCCGTTTGCCGCATTCAGCGCGATCAGCCGGCCATCGAAGGCCCCAACAAAAATCTTGCCGTCGTGATAAGTAACGCCACGATTAACTGCACCGCAGCAGCCTTTGGCCAGGACCGCGCGGTCAATCTTTGGATCGTAAATCCACTTCTTCTCGCCGCTTACAGCGTCCAGCGCATACACGATCGACCAGCTTCCAGAGACATACAACGTATCGTCGACCATTAATGGCGTGGCTTCAATTCCGCGCTTGGTGGGAATGTCATAAGACCACGCCAGTCCGAGATCCTGAACGTTGTCACGATCAATCTGCTTTAGTGTGGAGAAACGTTGCTCGCCAGGGTCGTTGCCGTGCCGGCTCCATTCAACAGGGGCGGGCGCTGTGGTAGCCGTGTCAGGCGCCGATTGACCGCAGCCCGCGATCAGCAACATGGTAACTGTCAGTAACGCCGCAGCTGAATATTTAAGCATCATCCGTGTCATCCTGAGTGGAGTTGAACGAATCCTGTTCTTTCATCCGGACCCGAAATCAAAAAAATGCACGCAGCAAACTTACCATAGGGTGGAGCAGGAAACCGGATACTCGAGAAACCGGCCAGCCAAAAATCGGGAGGTATCCTGATACAGATCCGGTCTGTGGTGTACCCGCTATTCGTTGAGCACTTCCCTGAGTACCTTTGCACCAGTCAAGAATGGATGGCAGGTTGCACTATCAAGAGTACAATGATCTCGCCATCGTCGGATATTCAGGAGTGGGAGTATGTCTGGAGCCAGTGGTCGATTCAGATCCATCATTCTTTTGCTGGCTTTTGCCAGCGCGGCTTGCAGTTGCGGCGGCAAAGGCACGATTTCTCCTATCGAAGTCGAGAAACAGGCATTCGCGGAGCTTCGTGCCGAAATACACACCGTAATCGACGATCCAGAACGCGAAGCCGAAGTGATTGCGATTCTAGACGAATTATTGGACGAACTGGCCAGCCTTCGACACAGGATGGTAGAGCGAAAGAAACGGACCAGGCTGCTAAACGCGAATTACGATGCGTCTCGAGCTGATTTTGACGATTTGTTCGAGGATGCGGCAAGGGCCATTCAGTCGCATCAGCAACAGATAACGGCAAAACACCGGCAACTGCTAGCGATAACAACAGAGGAGGAGCGGTCCGCAATTTCGAAGACCAGGACTCGTTCCATGGTGGCCGTGATCCAGACTCTTCAGGCAATTTGAGCGAGAAAATATCATGCTGACTCTACTTCTTATCAAGCTATTGTTTGGAGGTGGTTCGATAGAATTGCTTACCTATATCGGTAATGTTGAGGGCAGCGTCAAAATGGTCGTCGCCAAAGGGGCCTCGCAAAATGAGGCGCTCAAGACACTTAAGGCAATGAAGAAAATAGTAGAGGCTCGTAACAAGCAGGAAGGCCGAATGGGGAAAGACCTGGCCCAGGCCTTTCGGGACTACCAGGAAAAAACCGCAACCATCGACGCGATCTGGGTCAGTTACTTCGAGGAAAACGAGATATACAATGCCAACATGCTCGACTTGAGATTTGAACTCAGGGAACACATTAGTCGGGAGGAGTGGGGTTTGATATTTCCAGCCGACGAGGTTTATCAAGCACCGTTCCCGTTAACGGACAACTCGTTGCCAGAAATTCGGGATCACTCACTGCGATAATTCTGTGCTTTCAATCACCATCCAGACGATAATCAAGGTCGAATTATCAAACTGACCAAGAGGCATTTCCGCTGGGGCGCACTGGCGATCGTGGCCATTGTCGTTTTGCTCGGCATTCGGGCAGGCGACGGCCCACAACTGGAGCCTTGGCACACGGCGGACCTGTCGGCCGAGTTTTCCTTAGAGAAAACCAACGACATAAAGACGTTTGACGATTACCTGGAACTTGAAGATCGCTTGTTCGATCAACTTCGGCAAGAGGTTTATGAAGCAACAGACACGGGACCCGCCTATGCACTGATGCGCTACAGCAGCGGCAGTGCGGCCGATCCGGGCTCGCGGCAACCGAATCTGAATCGAAGTTATGAGATGCCGGTCGATGAGCCGCGCGGCGCTATTCTCCTGTTACATGGTATGTCAGATTCTCCCTACAGCCTGCTCACGCTTGCTAAATCACTCCACGAGCGAGGTCACTGGGTGCTGGGCCTGCGTTTGCCTGGCCATGGAACGGCTCCATCGGCGCTCAAAACAGCGAGCTGGCAGGATATGGCGGCGGCTGTGCGATTGGGCATGAAGCATCTCGAACTACGTGTCGGGGACAAGCCGATCCACGTCGTGGGTTATTCAAATGGCGCGACGCTCGCACTTAACCTGACGCTGGATTCGCTCGAGGGAGGTTTACAATCGACACCCGCCAGCCTGGTGCTGATTTCGCCATCGATCGGGATCTCGCGTGTGGCTGCGCTGGCAGGCGTGGCCGCGGCGCTGGGCCGGCTACCAGGTCTGGGCCGCCTTGCATGGACGGATATTTTGCCCGAGTTCGATCCGTACAAATACAACTCGTTCACGAGCAACGCCGGCGCACAGGTTCACAAACTGACCCTTTCTGTCGCAAGTCGAGTAGCCAGCCTGGTCGAATCGAAGCAGGGGAATTTGATGCCTCCACTGCTGGTTTTCAAATCGACTGTAGATGCGACGGTGTCAACCGATGCACTCGTGGACAGGTTACTCGGTCCGCTGCCAGATAACGGCAATGAACTCATTCTTTTCGATATTAATCGTTCCGCAATTCAGTCGGTACTGCTGGTGGCTGATCCGGGACCGTTTACCGCGCGCTTGATGAACGATGCCGCATTGCCATTTTCGATCACTCTGATTACCAACAAGGATCAACACAGTGCGGCCGTTGTCGCTCGCTATAAACCGCCTTTTTCGGCAAGTGTAACAGGAGAGAAATCATTGAGTCTTGACTGGCCCAGAGGTGTAATTTCTCTGTCTCACGTTGCCTTACCGTTCTCGCCGCTTGATCCTCTATACGGTGAATATCCGCCCGCCAGATCGGATGAACTTTACCTCGGGCAAATAGCAATTCGTGGTGAGCGCGGTCTGCTGAGGATATCGAGTGACTGGCTCCTGCGTTTGAGGTACAACCCTTTCTACACGGAACTCGAATCGAGGGTGCTGGATTGGGTGGACAACGGTGCTGGCAATGCAAGGAAAAAACAGCTGCAACCTGCTCGAGTTATAGATGACTAGCCGCCTGTTGGAAAAGCCCTCCGTGACTTTTTCAACAGGCGGCTAGTCCGTGTCTTTTTCGGCGGTGTCGAATCGCCCATGCTCGATAAAAAATATTACTTGCCGTATGACATCCGGGCTTTTCATGATAAACGGATGACTGTGGGGAACGATCAAAAAATCTGCCATGCCTTCGAGCTTGGCCCGCTCGATTGAAACCTTGCCATCGTCGACGCCCGGTATCAGCAGGGACAGGATAAGATTGACACTGCGACTTCCGGCGATAATTCCTACGTCGAAATTGGCGGGACCAAGGCTTAATGGTAGATCGTCCTCGTCGGTGCCCAACTCCATTCCGGCCGGCCCATTGACGATCTCGAATCCCAGTATGCCGGAAAGTTTGTCCACAACCTCGCTACCCTGATTGGGTGGGCTCAGCATGACTACCCGTCCCAGATCTTCGAGTTCATGTATTTCGAGAAAATAGCGAATCAAGATCCCACCCATGGAATGAGTGACAAAATGGATCGGGTAAGCACCGGAGGCGCGGCAGCCATCGACGGCCGCGGGAATAACTTCCTCCGCGAGTTCATCGATCGGATTCTCCCTGGATGGATAAGCCGTGTTTCGCACGAAATAGCCAGATTCGGACAGGGCATCTTCCATCTTTTTCATGGATGAGGTCGTTCTCGCCAAGCCGTGCAGCAGAATCACGCAAGGCTTCGGGCTCGCGTTGGCTGGCATCGCCATCGTAGTATCGCAAAGTCCCGCTGCAATAACGGAGCAAGAAAAAAGTATCGATAGCAGCTTCACCTGACTGATTACCTGTCAGTCTGAACAGGCGACCATTCTGCCGTGCTGACTGCACGATGACCAGTGTCCATATCCATGCCAAACAGGCTACACTAGGATGCAGTTCATCGGTCCGACGAAAAGTCACAAAGAATCGGAATAGCGGAGAATCGTAGTGGCCCGGCAGGGTGTGTTTTTCAACAGGCATCGCGTCCTGTTTGTATCCCTGATTGCCCTTGTTTTGCAGGGGTGTTCGGGGGTTCCGCCCGTTCCTGATGGCCTGCTCGGGGACATTCAAAGTACCGATTGCGCGAGCGTCAAATGCATCGATTTTATCTATTTGCATGGATCTCGACCGGCCAAGACGGGCGAGGAGGCTCAGGAGGAGCAGAACTTCGACCAACAGATCGGAGTCATGCATGAGTGGGTACAGGCAGAGTTGTACAAGAATCCGACCGCTAAAGATTATTTGTTGGCGGGTGGCACTCGAAGAATCAATCCTCTTGCAGGTCGGTTTTATTGGGGAAATATCAGCGCCGCAGAGTTTTCCACGGTACAAAATATGCTTGACTGGTCGCAACTGGAACAAGGCATACCGGGCCCGCTTGCCAGGCTAATGCAAGGAATTTTCATTACGGGAGTTCACGATACGTTTTGGGTTTCGAATTTTGAAAATGCCCGGCGTATTCACCTCAAACTGCATGAAAAAGTGATGCAGAGCGCGGTCGAAAACCGGGAGGTTGTGCTTTTGGGGCACAGCGCAGGTGCAATGGCTATCCAGACCTACGCAATGTACCAACTGCCCTATATAGACCTGCAGGAAGTCATGAGCTTTGGGGCGACTCAGGAAATCAGGGAGATTGTCGGGCAGCAAGAGTCGCAGACGTGCCTTCGGGCTATGCTGGAGTCCGGCTTGATGGAGATTGGTTATGACGGTCGGTTAAGGATGCGGTTGGCAGCGGTGACGATGCGTAATCAGGGTGCACTTAACGATCTGCGTCGGCAACTCATTCAGGAAAAACTCGAGGACTTGCCGGAGTTCACAGAAAAATTTTGTTTGCCGCCAAATGTATTGCGTGGGTTGGTGACTTACGGTAACCCTGCACTCGTGCTGGATATGAAGCTAAGCGGTGATCGGGGGCAGGCATTGTTCTATTTCCTGCGATACCTTCTGCAGAATAATTTGTTTTGGGTAAATGTAAATCATGTCCGCGATCCAATGGGCTACTCCTTGTATGACGGCGACGATTTACCTGAAATTCTTGAGCAAAATCTTGGGCTGCCGGTGGTACCCAACGGCGGGTTCTTCGTAAGTGGCAGCGCCAACAGCGGTGCCACCGTCCTAAGCGCCCATTCCTGGTATTGGTTGAAACCGCATCAGTTTTCCAAGGTGCTGGCAGAGACGCTTGCCAAGGGCTCGAAAGCGACCGGCGTATCGGACTCGCCGAGTGTGGAATGACGGTCTTGCGTGATCTGCCTTGTCTTGTTTTGGTACCGCTGATATTCCGCTCGGTTAGATAATGGCTTGTGAAAACAAGTCTCTGCCCGCCCTTAGGGCTGTCGTCCGACAACCCGAGGAAGTACTCCTGGAGTGCAATCATCGCGGCGATTCATGAATAGTCCGAGCTAGAAGGATTCGTCATTGACGAAATCGATGTTTACGCTGTTATTACGGCACATGTAGTCAGTTTCTTTCGCTTTCTATGCGCTGGAGTTTTCCTTCATAATTGAACGTCAGGATACGCCGCATGTTTCCCTGAATATAAACCCAGGTATCCCGACGTTTTGCTTCCGGTTCACCGCATTTCTTCAGAACCTCGTACATGCCGGAACTGTCCTTTCCTCCACCGGCATAAATCAAATACCGGCCGCAGCGGATGGTTCGATCAGAAGCCACCGATTGAATGGCGAAGAGAACCAGAATCAGACCGGTCATCGTCGCGAAAGACAGTTTCGATTTCCGCGCTATCGAGGTCACTAATGAACCACGTTTGTTTTCGGTAACGTAATGCTCAATTTTGGCAATTGCAAAATACCCGCCGAGATTTTCAATACAGTTCCGCCGGAAAGATCGGCTGCAAGGGCGTGGACCGGCGATCGAACAACCATTTTTCCGGATCCACTTATGCCGGTAAATCGGCCGGTGCCACCCGTGAGCTTGAATTCTCCGCGACACAAGCTCGCCCGGCCTTCACAAGACAGCTCGGCAAAAACGGCATCGTCGGTCGACACCACAATCGTACATTTTCCGGAGGCAGAGGTACTCTGGTCGGTCGAATCAATATCCTGAACGATCGGGCATTTAACGAACGCTTCATTCATTTCACCGTCAGCTCTCTCCAGGTACATGATGCCCTCAATAGCCCCCAGAAACTGAAACTTGCCGGTACCAATCGGAAAAATCTCTCCTTGCCCTTGCCAGGGTACGACGGCCGAAATTGTAGTGGATTCGGCACGGGTCACGCCGGACAATGTGCAAAGAACGAACAAAGGCAGCAAAAAGCGAAAAGCCGAATTTTTTCTGGACATGGTCGGGTTGCTCGTCGTTGGGATCGAAATATTATAACAACAATCCTGCACTTCGTTTCATCCGTCGTCAGGCGGTTGCCCATACCCTTTGACCATGCGTATTGGTGAAATCCGAATGGACTACGTCCGATAGGTCAGAAAGAAATCTCCCACTGAAAACGAACGCCCCAGGAGTCGTCATTACCGCTCGGTAGTTCCCCTGTCTTGCGCGTGATATCAAGTGTCAATTTGTTGTCGTGACCATCAAAATACCAATTGCCGCCCAGTGCAACCTCCGTTTCTCGAGGCGTCGCTTCAGGTGTATCCGATTCTACTCGGGCAACTCGCGTAATTATCTCCAGCGGCTCTGGAAACCAGTCGATGGATTCTGCAAAGAAGTATCCGGTATCCAGATACAAGCCAGTCATTTCTGATGAAATCCGATTCACACGATCGTCGATTTGTTTCCAGTGATACTCAGCCTGGACAGAAAATCCGCGGTACATCAAGGCAAATTCGGCCATGGCCTGATCCATGTCGAACTGGCCCTCTTCCCCCGGTAGGAATGCGGGCAACTCCCCGCCACCTGCGCTGGAGAAGCGCGTGAATGCGCTACGATTGGACGCTGCGGCGATGGCCAGAGACGCGGTCGGCAATTGAGTGCGATGGATATCAGAACGTGAGAAGGGCAAGACGCGCTTGAATATATTCCATTGCCAACGGCCAAATACCAGCGGTTTGCCATCGTTATCGCGTGACCCGTTGCGACCATTGCCAACAAACACACCGACAAAATAACTCGAATCGATCGCCCGTTCCGTAAAGAGGCGGCCCATCGCAGTCACGCCGATCTGGCGATCCAGCGTAAATGGCGGCGTCACAATTGAGCGTTCGGCAAACTGTTGTTTGCCGGATGAGTCGAAGCGCTCCCGATTATACGGAACCTTGTATTGTCCGACTCGAAAACCAACAGCCTCATTGAATTTGGGCGCGAGCCAGAGGTCGAGAAGCGCGGGCCTGGTAAAGTCGTACTCGGCGTAGTAGTCCAGCCAGGCGGCGCCCAGTTTGCCACCGATTTTGAAACGTGCCCGGTTTAGTCTCAAATCATCCTTGTCGGCATTGGGGTTGCCAAAGTCGTTGTCAAAATCGGTATAGCTATAGCGCAGTTGCGCTCGCCAGATGATGAGGGCGGTATAGTTGTCACTCGCGGACTGAAGGTGGAGTCCCTCGTCGTACCATGCCCACTGTTTTTCGTCATCGGCGGCGAGAACAGCGGCATCCGGCGTGAGCGCCAGTATGCAAACGAATGTGACCCATTGGCGTGTCATTATTGCAGTGTGTCATACCTGACAACGGACCTTGTACTTTCCTCTGTCCTTTGTCAGAACGAGCTTACTCGCTTGAGCAACGAGAAAGCGGCCACACTTCCGATTCCGTGGGCAGGAATTTGGTGCGACAAGGTGTGCCACTCCCTGGAATCCCGCCTCAGTGGTTAAGGCTTTGTTTCGCGATACGCAATAATCGTCGGAACAGTGCGTCCCGCTCCCCTCTGAATCGAGTATGGTTCCACAGAGCAGCGCGAATAAATAAGTATAAAACCGAAAATGGCAAGAATAGCGTGTAGATTGTGAATCGAGGATGCTCTGGGTGATTCGCCCACGACACTGGCTGCAAACCTCTCTGGAATATAAACGGGGGACACATGAACGTTTTCGTTATTATTAATCTTGTCGTATTTATCGGTTTGATCATATTTTTGGCTCGACTTGGTGGCCCGGACACATCATTGTCACGAAAAATTCTGGCGGGGCTTGGCGTGGGCATCGTCTTCGGTCTGGTGCTCCAGTTCGCCTATGGCGACAACCCGGATGTGATCAGGGATACGCTGACCTGGACAAATGTGGTCGGCATCAGTTACATCAACCTGCTGCGCATGGTCATCATGCCGCTGGTGCTGATCATGATGATTGCCGCTGTCATTCGCATGCGCGAGGTCTCGGCGCTAGGCAAGATTGGCGGCACGGCCCTGGGGATTCTTCTCGGTACGACCATGATCGCGGCGTTCGTTGGCATCCTGATGGCGAACGTATTCGGTCTGTCGATGGATGGCATGACAGAAGGTGCGCGCGAACTGGCAACAGCCACCGCGCTCGAAACCCGACAGGAGTCGATCGCCGATCTCGGCATGGCAGATATGCTGATTCGCTTTATTCCTTCAAATGTATTTTCCGACCTGACCGGGGCACGGCCAACATCAATCATTGCCGTGGTCATATTTGGCATACTTTTTGGCCTGGCGGCGTTGCTGGTTGCAAAAGAAGATGAAGAGAAGGGCCGGCTCATCGTGTCGTTTGTGGACACTACTCAAGCGATCATCATGAAGTTGGTACGCATGATCATGCTGCTGACGCCCTACGGCATTCTTGCGCTGATGACGAAAGTAGTGGCTGGATCGAATGGCGCGGACATTCTCAATCTGATCACATTCATTATCGCGTCCTACACCGCAATCGCGATCATGTTCGGTGTGCATGCGTTGCTGCTGAGAATGAACGGTGTGGGTGTGGCGGATTATTTCAAGAAAGTGTGGCCAGTGCTGACTTTTGCCTTCACCTCGCGTAGTTCAGCGGCAACGATTCCGCTCAATGTTGAAACGCAGGTGGATGAGTTGGGTGTGCCCCCGTCGATCGCGAATCTTACGGCGACTTTCGGTTCGACCATTGGTCAAAACGGTTGTGCCGGAATCTATCCCGCAATGCTGGCAACGATGATTGCACCTTCCATGGGTATCAATCCTCTGGATCCAACGTTTATTATTTCGCTAATGGGCATTGTCGTGATCAGTTCCTTCGGTGTCGCCGGTGTTGGTGGTGGCGCCACTTTTGCCGCACTGGTGGTCTTGCCGGCGATGGGCTTCCCGATTGCGTTGGTCGCATTACTTATTTCGATCGAGCCATTGATCGATATGGCCCGTACGGCGCTAAACGTGAACGGGGCGATGACGGCGGGCGTAATTACCGGACGAATCCTCGGCGAGCAACTTGAAGGGGCTGGTCCAGAGGCCGCGCAAACGGCAACGCCCGAGTAGAGATTCGCTCAGACGCGAACTACGTGCCAATGGCAAGAGCTTCTGCGCTACTACGAACGCGAGCGGGCGAAGGTCGCACCGCGCGACATTGCCAACCTCTGGGCATACTGGAAGAAGGCAGCTTATCCTCGGCCTGCATTTATCATCGTCTTTCGGCAGCGTAGTACGCCAACGCAATGACCAGACTGTAATAGAGCACGAGAAAGGCGAAGTCTCGGTTGATTGGAAAGAGCATCAAGCTTGGAGCAACTGCCGTCATTAGGATCGCAACTAATTTTGGCGACCCCATCTTTTCCAGTCGCCGCGAAACAGGGATCGCGTAGACAGTAAGAACAATGCCGCCAATGCAGATTGACCAAACACTCGCTATCAAACTATAGATCAGCCACGCCGCGATGAAGTCAAGGTCTGTCGTCCTCTCAATCGTTTCATATGTGAAGTAACCTAACATCCAGAGACCGTACAAAAACGACGCTGGTATCACCATAGCCAGAGCCCGAAACGGACTATCGAAACTCGATTTATTGGTGTTTTGTTCTGTCAAATCACTGTCATCGGTTAACGTCAGTTCGCGTAGGCCATCACAGTAGGAGTGGTAAAGGATTTGGGGATCCTTTCCTCTGATTCATGATTTTCGCCAAAACCTTGAATGTGTCAACGCCATTTTTTGCAGCCGAGCATTCCGAAACGACAATGTCTCTGCTGCGGCCCAACGTTCTAGCGAACTTGCGCCAAGTATCTGGCGCAGTTCGTGCGAATGCAAATATGAACCGCCCTGCATGAACTGTGACAGATACCACCCGGCCGCAAGTTCCGCGATTTGTTAGGCCGCACTTGGCACAACGCTAACGGCTGCTTTTCCGACACCGGACGATTAAACGCGTTAGAAATTCCTTGCATCTCTTTCTGCAACCAATAGCGGCCGTTCCCGGTTCCATTACCAGCAACTGAAAAATAATGTGCAACGGAGGTAGTAGGCATAGGTGACCGTCGCTAAGGGTATCAGACAAAGGATTCCACCCACGACCATTACCCAGGAAGGAATGCCGAGCCGGAGAAGTCGAATCGGGCGCTGATACCGCCATCCGTCAAGAATCATTTTCATACCAACCGCAGAGGCGAATATTGCACTGATAAATGCCCATAACATTTCTAGGGTTTCTCCGCGGCTAAGCGCTGCCTATCCTTGATTCTTTTTGGATGTCGAGAACAGCGTCGGAATCCAACTGACACGTTACAACTAACTATACTGGGCCATCAGCAATCGCATCCGTATTCAACATGAACAATGTTTGCCGCCGTATTTCTGCGCAGCCTGCGAAATTCGTCGACCGATTTCGGATCAATGATGTCCTCCGTGGACACCATCGTCATAGCTCAACGATACAGCGCTATGTTGATGCCCACTGTTGGCGTCGCCTTTATGCAGATACGGCAGCGCCAATGCAAAAAATCCAACACAGAGCAGCATGACTCCGGTGAGTCGTCGCAATGTCGGGTCCTTGGTCCACTCGCCAAGCTTGCTCGCTGATGCTCCTGCCAACAGCAATGCCGGGAGCGTGCCTGACCAGAATGCCAGCATGATGAGGCCTCCACCGATGGCGCTGCCGGTCGTCGCAGCGATGGCGACGGCGCTGTAGACCAGGCCGCAGGGCAGCGCGCCCCAAACGAATCCGGCGCCCAGTGCACGGGCGGGTGTTGAAATCGGCAGAACGTGACGGGCCAGCGGGGACAAGCGTCGCCACAGCAGGGTGCCGCTTTTCTCCAGATAGCCGAGTATCTGAAGGTTGATGAGCAGGTTGAGCCCCAGCGCAATGACGAGCAATGCGGCCAGAATGCGCAATATGGAAAGCCCCGGACCAACGCCCGCGACTTTGGTGAGGACCAGACCCAGGGCACCGGCGATAGTACCGAGCAGCATGTAGAAAAGTCCGCGGCCGGCATTATAAATCAGGCGGCGAATCGTACTCTTGGAATCAGCGGCCTGGACTTGCGGATTTTCCATCAGCAAGACGATCGGTCCACACATACCAAGGCAGTGCCCACTGCCTAAAAGTCCGGCCAGAAATGCGACCGGTAAAAGAACGTCGAGTGTCATATTGAATCGTCGTCAGGATCGTCCCGTTTGGAATCTTCGTCCGACCGTTGTGGAAAATTGCCTGGGGCTCGATCGTCATCCATGACCACACTCCATGCCGGCGAGTCCAGATCATCGAATTGCCCGGATTTTGTGGCCCAGAAAAATGCCGCGACGCCCAGACCGAGCAACAGCAAGCCCAGCGGAATCAATAAATAGAGAATCGTCAAATCAGAACCTCGTTCGTCCCAGTCGGAGACTTGCCCTCAGTTCGCAGGCTGCTGGTTGCGATCTGCGTGCTTTGTAGCCGCAGAGCGTTTAGCACCACCAGCAATGAACTAAGCGACATGCCAATCGCCGCCATCCACGGCGCAAGAACACCGGTCGCTGCCAATGGCACGGCGGTGATGTTGTAAAAAATGGCCCATGCTATGTTCTGGCGAATGATGTGCCGTGTCCTCGCGGCTATGACGATAGCATCAACGACGCTACCGAGTCTTTTCCCCAGTACGACTGCATCGGCACTGGCACGTGCCAATGCCGTTCCGGCATCAATGGCGATGGATGCGTCGGCGGCGGCAAGCACAGGCGCATCATTGATACCGTCACCCACCATTACTACCGTTTTTCCGTCTTTCCGCAATTCATCGACCAGGGCCAGTTTGTCGGCGGGGGACATTTGGCTGTGCCAATCCTTGATGCAGAGTTTTTTGGCGATTGCGGCTACCGCCGTCTCACGGTCGCCGCTGGCAATGGCCACCTCATAACCGAGATTTCGCAATGCGTCGATCGAGAATTCGGCATCTTCGCGCAGTTCATCGCCTATGGAGAAACGAGCAAGGATTTCTTCCTCATTGCCGAGATAAATCAAGATCGAGTCATCGTCCTCGTGCGCCGTTACCTGTGTGGTGTCACTCAGCTCAGCAACGTATTCCGCATTGCCAATCCGGTATCGCTGTCCATCAACAATCGCCTCGATCCCGAAACCCTGTTGAGTCTGCATGTTCGTGGCTTTGTATGCGCCCGCCTTGTAGTGGCCACGAAAGGCGCGTGCCAATACATGTTCTGATGCCGTCTCAATCTCGGCAGCAAGCGCCAGATAGTGATCGGCGTCAGAGGAACCCTGTGCCGCCAGCACATCGGTTGCCACAATGGTCGGGCGGCCCTCTGTCAATGTGCCGGTCTTGTCGAAAACAATCGTGACGGGCTTTCCGAGGACTTCCAGTACGCGTGAGCGGATCAGCAGAAACCCTTCGCGCGCGAGTCTTGATGCGGCGGCCGCGAGCGCGGCAGGCGTTGCCAGTGACAACGCGCAAGGGCAGGTGACGACCAGTGTCGCCAACACGATTTCGAACGCGCGTGTTGGATCGATGGTCATCCAGATTCCACCCGTGGTCGCTGCCACTAACAGCATGCCGATTACAAATTTGCTGGCGACCCGGTCAGCCAGCAGGGCGATCGGCGGTCGATCTGCTTTGGCTTGCTCCAGCAGCCGTCCAATCTCCGCGAGGCTGGTGCTGGCACCGGTCAATGAGATTTGTACGGAGGCACTTCCAGCCCGATTGATGCCGCCGGCAAACACGGCCATGCCGTCTTTTCGTGTTACCGGGAGGGACTCACCGGTCAGCAGCGATTCATCGATCATCAGTTCACCAGAAAGGACTTCTCCGTCGGCAGGAATGACATCGCCGGATCGAATCAGGGCGACATCACCGACGCGCAGTCGGTCCAGGGTGATCACCTCTGGTTCACCGCCGGTCAGTCGAGTGACGGTTTCCGGAAGCAGGCGTGCCAATGCCTCAGCGTGATTTTCTGACCGATGGCGCGCTCTCATTTCGAGGTAACGGGTGGCGCTGAGAAACAGGACGAACATGGCGACTGAATCGAAATAAATGTCGCCCGAGTTGGCCAGCGTTGCTTGCACTGAGGCGACGAAGGCGGCCGCGATGGCAATCGCGACGGGCAGGTCCATCCCCGGGGACCGGGCTTTTATGCCACGGTAGGCGCCGGCAAAAAATGGCCTGGCCGAATAGAACACGATCGGCAGACAAACCAGCAGGCTGATTACGCGCAGGAACTGCTCAACGTTGCCCTCAATGCCGTAGCGGGCACCGGCGTAAAGTGCGACCGCGAACATCATGACCTGCATCCCGGCTGCAGCCGCGACTATGAGTCGTCTAAGTGCACGTCGATATTCACCGTCATTGTCACTGCTGGCAAGACCTGCGCTGGTAGGCGCTGGTTTGAACCCCACCTGAGCGATGGCCTCGAGTAACTGACTGAAGCTAAGAACGGATCGATCCCAGCGAATCACTGCGCGCCGCGTTGCCGGGCTAACGGAAACGGATTTGACCGCCTCGATTCTCGCCAGTGTGTTGTCAAGCAGCCAGACGCAAGCGGAACAATACATGCCACCGATCTCGATGGTTGTCGCGGCGCCTTTGTCGTCATCACTCACATAACGCGTCAGAAGCTCTTCGTCGTCATAGTGTTGCCATTTTGAGGGCTCGGCCCGGAGGCCAAGCTCGGCAGACGGTTTACTCCGATGTCTGTAAAAAGCCTCGAGGCCACTGCTGTGGATAAATTCGGCTACGGCCTTGCAGCCGACGCAGCAAACCGGCTGACGGTTGTCGCCCACACTGGCTAGGATTGGTTTGCCGTCGGGAAGTGGCTCGCCGCAGTGAAAACAGGCGTTTTGAGCGTTCACTTCTAATATCTTGTCTGGCATTCAGTGTCGGTTGGCGTTGGTCGCGCGCCAGGTCGTGCTCTTACAAGAATGTTAATCAGCAACCTGTCGGAGCACGACCTGGCGCGCGAC
>CAYUOY010000094.1:0-4173 GCA_964446495.1 uncultured Woeseiaceae bacterium
CGGTTGATCTCAACGGCAAAACACTCATGCCGGGATTTATCGACGCGCACGGTCATGCGTTCCTGACTACCATGTGGAATAATGCGGCCAATCTTTATCCGCCACCCATGGGTACGGTGGACAGTTTGGAAAAACTGAAACAGACCCTGCTTGAATATATCGCCCAAAAGAATCCGAAACCTGGGCAATGGATCATAGGCATGAACTATGATGACACCGCGCTCAAAGAAAAAAGACATCCCACTCGAGATGACCTGGACAAAATATCGACCGAATATCCAATCTTTCTCATTCATACTTCAGCTCATTTTGGCTCAGCCAATTCCATGGCTCTTAAACTTGCAGGTATAACATCGAAAACCAAGGATCCTGTTGGTGGTCGGTTCGTCCGTCGACCAGGTTCTCAGGAACCGAACGGCGTAATGGAATCAAATATGGCTTGGCTGCAGGTTCTGGCAAAGATACCCGCCCCCACTGTGGAACAGTCAGCAAATATGATCGCAGACACGCTTAAAAGTGTTTATGCAGCCAACGGTATCACTACAGCCTCGGAAGCTGGCGGATTAGTGCCACCTGCATATAAAGCCTTTCAGTTTGCTGCCGATAAAAACCTGCTTCCCATTGATGTAATCGCCTATCCCAAGGATGCCTTCAAGGATCTGTTGGAGAATTACAAAGAGGAAAAAAACTATCACAACCACTTCAGACTGGGTGGCCTGAAGTTGATCTATGACGGTACCATCCAGGGATATACCGCCTATCTGAGCAAGCCCTACTACATTCAGCCGGATCGGGGTGACGGCATAACGAAAGATTATCGTGGACAGTCCTATTATGGCAGCCAGGAAGAAGCCGATGCCCTGGTTGAGAGTTCTCTTAAAAATGGCTGGCACATAGTGGCTCATACCAATGGAGATGCAGCCACCGACATGCTCCTTGAGTCCATGCGCAAGGGGCTTGCCAAGTATCCCGTCAAAGATCACAGAACCGTTATCAATCACGCCCAAATGATACGCGAGGATCAACTTGATGCCGCTAAAGAACTGGGGCTCATACCCTCGTTTTTCCCCGCCCACGTCTATTATTGGGGTGATGTGCATCGTGACATTTTTGTCGGTCCGCAAAGGTCGGCACGTATGAACCCAATGAAAAGCGCCTTGGATCGGGGCCTTCGCTTTACGCTGCACGCCGATGCACCCGTAACAACGCCGAATATGATGATCGTCATCCAGTCCGCCGTCAATCGCGTGACCACTTCCGGAAAACCGATTGGCCCGGAATTTGAAATCCCGGTAATGGAAGCATTGAAAGCGGTCACAATCAATGCGGCGTGGCAGGAGGGTGAAGAAAACATCAAAGGCTCCCTTGAAGTCGGGAAGCTGGCTGATCTGGTGATTCTCTCGGCTAACCCACTCAAAGTTGAACCGACGGCCATCACGGACATCAAGGTTATGGAGACGATTAAAGAAGGAGAATCGGTTTACGTGGCGCTGTGAGACAAAACCACCCAACAAACAAGGAAACTATCCGGGCGACTACCGCCGAGATTCAGGCTGTAGCGGCTGCCATAAGTTAGTTCCAGTGGTTTCTGGAACGGCCGTTGAGAGTGGTAGGTTATGTGATTCCAAGACGTGTGTATCGTAATGGAGCGGCAAAGGGATTGATCAGAATCAGGCGGTGGGGAATATGTTTGTTTGAGGCTCGCGACATCCTGATGCCACTGCATACGCCACCGACGATTTTCATTCTGTCAGAATACATGAACTAAATAAGGGGTCGAACCGATTATTCGAAATTCGGTTCAGCCCCTGATCCCTGGTCATGCGAATGGGGGGGAGGGTGCGTTCCATACTCAAAATCGTACTAAGTGTCGACTAGTTCGGTTCGACCCCTTTTATTGCCGCTGCTTTCTTCCCATAGGCGGGCGTTTCGATAATCGCATACACACAGCAAGACAATGGCAATGCCGTAGTTCAGGTTACCGTCAGCAAGTGGCCAATTTTCAAACATTGGATGCCAACATCGCCTACTTGTGAGCAATCACTCGTAGCGTCGGGATCGCACCATTTGCATTTTCCATAATCATATAATATGACGATGCTAAAAATGAAAATCACGACAATAGAAAAAGCGGCATTTCGACGAATGCCATGGGCCAATGGGGGCGGGGAGACGACAGAGTTACATTCTCAGGTGGAGGATAGTTCCGGCCGCATGCTCTGGCGCATTAGTATGGCGGATGTGTTGGCTGCGGGCCCATTCTCTCATTTCGATGGTTACGACAGGATTCTGGTGTTGCTGGAAGGTCATGGGCTTGGTCTTTCCTATGAGGGTGGTGGCAATTCTCAGTTGCGGCGACGATACGACTTCGCCAAATTTCCAGGTGACATTGAAACATTTGCCACCGTCAGCGACGGGCCTGTTCGGGATTTCAACGTAATTGCCAGTCGCTCAAGTTTTAAGCCCGATGTCTCAATTGTTCAAAGCGGCAATAGTTTTCGAATTTTGCCAGGCACTCAAATTGCTACTGTCTACTCTGTTGAGCATGATGTTGTAGTTGAAGCGCCAAACAAACACAGCATCTCGCTGTTGTTGGGAAATTTGCTCGTTATAGAACATCCAATGGAGGGCGATTGGAACATCCATGGCTCAACAAGCATTGTTGTCCATCTATTGCCGGCTGACTAAAATTCGCTGGTGTGGGCCACCCTCTTCATAGTGGCTATTCGGCCATGACTCTTTCCAGCACTTCGGGGTCGCGCCAACGGCCGCTCTTTAAGCGCAGCGCGTAAACCACGGCGATCGCAAGAATCATGGCGACAAAAGCAAGCCACGACACCCTGGGGCTGAGCTCGAATATCTGAATGATGAAAAACTGCGCGACGAGCATCGCCCAGTGCAGCGACACTGATGCGACCATCAACCAGCGCGTGTCCCCTGCGCCCCGCAGAATTCCACCGGCCACGAGTATCACCGCATCGGCCAGCACGTAGCTGGACAGGCCAATCATCATGAACGCAGAGAGTTCGCGGATGGCAGTGAAATCTCCGTCGGGTGGCGCAAAAACTTCGACGAGCGGATATCGAAACGTGCTGTAAACGATCGCGAGCACCCCGCCATAGGCCAGAGCAGCGACGAACGCCGCGGTCATGACTTCGTTTACACGCACCATGTCTCCCGCGCCAACGAAGCGGCCGATCATACTGATGACACCGATACTCAACCCGATCATCGGAATGAAGGAGAGAATGTCCCAGTTGAACACGACGGCGGCCGCGGCGGCCTCGGTAATGCCATAGGACTGGAACATGAGCAAAAATACGTTGAATGCTGCCACGTTCAGGAACAGCTCCAGTCCGGATGGAAATCCGAGGCGCCAGTAGCGCCGCAGGATTTTTAGGTCGAGCGAAAACGAACGAAGCACAGCGAACTTGTCGCGGTGCTCCTTATGAAAATAGAACCCGACAAAAAGCACGAACGAAAAGATCGTGGCGACGACGGTGGAGATGCCGGCACCGGCGATCCCCAGTTCCGGAAAACCCAGTTTTCCGAATACCATCACATAGCAAAGCGGTATGTTGATGACCAGGCCGAATACGTCGCAGATCATGACCACATGAGTTCGGCCGATGCCGGCAAAGTATGACGAGATGCAGACCTTGGCCAGGGTAACAAGCACACCGGACATCAGGATCAGGTAATACGTGCGCTCCAGATCGACCTGGGATGGCTCGTGCCCCATTACCTCGAAGATTCCAGAGACCAGAAAGGTAATCAGAGTCAGAAACGGCAGGCTCATTACCGTCATGATCATGCCCTGGGTGACGACTTTCGGGCATTTCTCTGGCTCGCCCGCGCCGAGGTACTGTGCAGCCAACGCGTTTGCGTATGAGAAAAGTCCGGTAAAAAAGCAAAACGAGAAGAACGACGCCACGCCGCCACCCATCGCCGCGGCCATGTGTGCGGGATCGATTTGCGACATGAAATAGCGGTCGGTAAAAATCATCACTGCGAAGGCGCCCTGTGATACCACCATGGGCAGGGCAAGCCGCAGCAACTCGACCATTGTTTTTCGATTGAAGTTACGGTGAAGAGACAACACGGATCCTTGCGATGTGAGAACTAACGACGGCCGGCAAGTCTATGGGATAAAAAGGCGTTGAGCCACGATTT
>CAYUOY010000094.1:4273-11336 GCA_964446495.1 uncultured Woeseiaceae bacterium
TCACAAATTCAATCAGGAGGCAGGATTGGTGAACTGCAGGAAGCCATCCTCCAGCGGGCCCTCGCCAATGATTTTCCTGTCCAGCGCATAGTTTTGCGTATTGACCCAGGGCGGCTGGTCCCCCTGCTTCGGCAGAAGGTGAATCTTTCGCTGGATGTAGCCCGACGAGAAACTCTCGATCCAGTTTTTGCCGGCCATGTCCCGCTCATGGTCTTGCAAGCGTGGCGTGCACTGCCGCATGCTGACATCGCTCATGTGATTGAGCAGACGACACGAAAACTCGGCCGTAAGGTCGGCTTTCAGCGTCCACGATGCGTTGATGTAGCCGAACGTGGAAACCAGGTTCGGCACATCGGAGAACATCATCGACTGGTACGAAAATGTCCTCGAGATGTCGATTGGACGATCGTCCACGCTGATCTCTACATCGCCGAGCACGCAAAGATCGAGTCCGGTTGCGGTAACAATGATATCGGCGTCAAGCGCTTCCCCTGACCCGAGGCGTATGCCGTTTTCTGTGAACTCGGCAATGGTATCGGTGACGACAGATGCACGACCGTCGCGGATCGCGTGGAAGAAATCACCGTTGGGAACGAGGCAAAGACGTTGGTCCCACGGGTCGTAGTGCGGTCGGAAATGCTGGTCGAAGTCGACCTCCTTTCCCAATTCCTTGCGTGCCATCTTCAGCAGCTTTTTGCGTATTTTTTGCGGCGCTGTGCGGGACTGGTGGTAGATCCAGCGCTGGAATTGAATGTTCTTCCAGCGGGTAACTGCATAGGCCGTCTTTTCGGGCAGCAGCCGTTGCAACAGCCTCGCTATCCAATCGGTGTCCGGTGCCGAGACCATGTAAGTGGGCGAGCGCTGCAGCATTACGACGTGCTTTGCCTCCCTGGCCATCTCCGGGAGCAGCGTCACTGCGGTCGCGCCCGAACCGATGATGACGACCTTCTTACCGCTGTAGTCGAGGTCTTCAGGCCAGTGTTGCGGATGTACAGTCTGGCCCCGGAAGCTGTCTAGCCCCTTGAACTCGGGCAGGTAACCCTGCTTGTAGTTGTAGTAGCCGGAGCACATGAGAAGAACGTTGCAGCGAATCGTGACGAATTCATCAGTAGCCGTATTCCGCGTTGCAACGGTCCAGGCGGCTTCGTCACTTGACCATCTCGCCGAGGACACCTTGTGTTGATAGCGAATGTTACCCTCGATACCAGCCGCGGATGCCGTTTCCCGGATGTAATTCAGAATCGAGGGACCGTCGGCAATGGCTTTGCCTTCAGTCCAAGGCTTGAAGTTGTAGCCGAGTGTGTACATGTCACTGTCCGATCGGATCCCCGGATAGCGAAACAGGTCCCAGGTGCCGCCTATCGATTCCCGCCCTTCGAGAATCAGGTAGCGCTTGTCGGGGCACTTGTCCTGCAAGTGCCAGGCGGCGCCGATGCCGGACAGTCCGGCACCGACGATGATGACATCAAAATACTCTTCGGCCATAAGCGGTAGCATCTCATAAATACGCATGACAATTACCTACGGCCGATTCAGCTAACAAGACAGTCATGATTACCGGTGCCGCCTCGGGAGGAATCGCGGGCCGTCGATATCGAGCAATTGGCTCGACTGTTCGGATCGCAGAAAAAGGGAGAAAAGGGGTCGAACCGATTTTTCGAAATTCGGTTCGACCCCTTTTCCCAGCCCGATTATGCTCTTGTAGCTACTCTCGAATCGGCAGTTCCCTGCAACGGTGTTTCCGCTGCATTCAGATTGACGGCATAGTCACAGTCAATGGCCGCGACAATGTGTTTTACGTATTGTAGCTACCCTCGAATTCAATTCAGACTATCATAGAGCACCAGAACTCAAATAATATCGGGCGAGACCCGACCACCTGTTGAAGGAATGCGAGATGCTCAAGGTCGAAGGGCTGGTCAAGCAGTACGGCGATTTGATGGCCGTAGATGACGTTTCATTCGAGGCAGCCAAGGGCAGCGTGTTCGGTCTCCTTGGTCCGAACGGTGCCGGCAAGTCGACTTTGATCAACTGCATTTCCGGATTATTTCCACCCACATCTGGCCGAATTGCAGTGTCGGGTCACGACCTCATTAAAGACGGCAAGGCGGCGCGACAATCGCTTGGCGTCGTCCCGCAGGAAATTGCGCTCTACGAAGACCTGCCTGCTGTCGACAATCTTCGCTATTGGGGAAAGGCCTACGGCTTGCGGGGCAAGATTCTGGAAGACCGCGTTTCCGACGTGCTGGGTCATATAGGCCTTGCCGACCGCGCCAGGGACTTGCCGAAAGAGTTTTCAGGAGGCATGAAGCGTCGCCTGAACTTTGGCTGCGGTGTTGTGCACAAACCCAACGTGCTGTTGCTGGATGAACCGACAGTCGGTGTCGACCCGCAATCACGTGCAAAATTGTTTGACCTGGTCGAGGCTGAGCGCGACGCCGGTGCTTGCGTGTTGTACACCACGCACTACATGGAGGAGGCTGAACGCCTGTGCGATTCATTGGCGATCATAGATCATGGCAAAATCATCGCCAAAGGCACGGTCGCTGAGCTTCAGTCCCAGTTGGGTGCGCGAGACGCGCTACAACTATCCGGGAGCTTTCCCGCTGATGCGACGAAATCCGCGATTGCGTCCCTTGCGGCGAGCATTGGCGACCTGGAGATTCTCGGCCAGGAAGAAAATTCGCTGACCTTGACCCTGTCACATGCGTCGCAGCATTTGCCGGGCATTTTTGATGCGATCAGCGGCGCCGGTGGCTCGGTGTCAGAAACGAGTCTGCGCAGCCCCAACCTTGAAACCCTGTTCCTGCTGTTGACCGGCAAAGAGCTGCGCGAATAGTGTTCAGCTTTTTCTCCGCATCGGTAAGCAAAGACCTGGCACGCTGGCGTCAGGATAGAGCCGTGCTGTTGATCTGGCTGGGCATTCCATTTCTGCTTGGCGGCCTCATGACGGTGATGATGGACGGTGGCGGTGGCTCGCCAAGCGGTGTATTGCTCATTGCCGACCAGGATGGTTCGCTACTGAGCGGATTGGTGGTCGGTGCCTACAGTCAGGATCAGCTCGGCGAGCTGATTGTGGTGGAGAAAGTATCTGTCCAGGAAGGCGAGGCACGGATTAACGATGGTGACGCGAGTGGCTTCCTGACTATTCCTCCTGGTTTCCAGGATGCGTTCCTGAATGAAACGCCCGTAACGCTGACGCTGAAGACCAATCCCGCGCAAATCATTCTTCCTGGCATCATCGAGGACGTCACTGAGATTCTGCTCGACCTCGGTTTCTACGCCCAGCGCCTGCTGGGGCCTGAGATTCAACAAATACAGAATGCTGGCTCGCTCAGCCTGCCTGATGATCTGCTCGTTGCGGGTATCTCCGTTGACGTACAAAACAAGATCAGCAAGGTGGCACCAAAACTCTCACCGCCATTGCTTGACGTTGTCGTCGTCGAGCCTCCGCCGGAAGAGCCGCAACCCGACATGGCGTTACTGTTTCTCCCGGGCATCATCCTCATGGCGGTTTTGTTCTCGTCGAACAGCCTGGCGGCCGACTATTGGGCAGAGCGGGAAAAAGGAACGTTGCGCCGGCTTGTGTCTGCGCCGGGCGTGCTATCCGGTTTTGTCGCGGGTAAGGCCGTCGCTGCGCTGGCTATTATTGGAATCATTGCGGGGATAACGCTGCTAGTCGGCTTTGCTTATCACGATATTGCGTGGAACAAGTTTATTCCGTCGCTCCTGTGGGTATCGTTCGGTGGTGTTGGCTTGTTTGCCTGGTTTGCCGCCTTGCAGATGATGTTTCCGAATAGCCGGGCTGCGAACCTGATTACGACGTTATTGCTCTTCCCGCTGATGATGGCGGGTGGAAGTTTCTTTCCATTGGCGGCATTGCCCGACTCGATCGCGAGCATAGGGCGTTTGTCCCCGAACGGATTTATCGTTGACCGATTGTCCGGCGAGTTAACGGCAACGGCTGCGTGGTCAATCGACGCTGGCAGCTGGCTGACGCTGGCCGCAATAACCCTGAGTGGTCTCGCAATAAGCACGTGGCGACTTCGCAGTGGTTTCGCGGATAAGTGACGGAATGAAGAACATACTTTTCATCGCGTGGCAGGACGTTCGCAGCCAGATGCGGCAGGGGTCGACACTGCTCTGGGTTTTCGTAATGCCACCGATATTTTTCTTCTTCATTGGGACGGTGACCGGCGGCTTCTCCTCGGGAGTTAGCGGAGGGCAGGCGACCCCGCTGACCGTCGTCGCCGAATCACCCGGTTTTCTGAAAGAGCAGATCGACCTGCGCCTTTCGGCAAACCAGTTTGAGGCAGAGTGGGTCGAAACAATTGACTCAACCGCTGAAGGGGACGTGCCGGCACGCATACTGTCTTTCGACACCAGCATGAGTGACAAGGTGCTGGCCGGGGAACAGGTTCAGGCAAGCTACGAGACGAGTGCAAATTCTTTGACTCGCGAGTTTGAAGAGATACGTATTAAACGAGCGCTGTACACGGTGCTGGCCGACATTGTAATCGCGGATGCAACGACTGGACCACTCAGTGCCGAGGCATTGATCAGCCTGAACAACGCGCCACGCGTGTGGCAACTGGACGTGTCACCTGCGGGAGCACGCCTCATTATTCCCTCAGGCTTCCAGCAGGCGGTTCCTGGTATTCTTGTCATGTTCACACTCCTTGTCTTGTTGACGAGCAGCAGCACGATGCTGGTACAGGAAAGAAAGCAGGGTTTGCTTAGGCGACTCGCATCCACACCGATTTCAAAAGCTGAACTCATCGCTGGCAAGTGGGATGGGCGCATGGTGCTCGCTACTGTGCAGATCCTGGTTGCCCTTGTCGTTGGCACGTTCCTGTTCCGCATGGACTGGGGACCCAACCCTGGCATGGTTATCCTGGTGTTACTGGCGTGGGGTGGTTTCTGTGCATCCGCGGGACTTTGGCTCGGAACCGTGGCCAACACCGAGGCGCAGGCGGCAGGACTTGGCGTGCTCGCAGCGAATGCACTTGCTGCGCTGGGTGGCTGCTGGTGGCCCATCGAAATTACGCCGGCGTGGATGCAGTTCGTGCAAAAGCTGCTACCTACCGGTTGGACAATGGACGCACTTCACAAGCTCATCAGTTTTCAGGCGGGTGCGGCGTCGGTTATTCCTAATATTGCTATGTTGTTGGTTGCGGCTGCTGTTTTCGGTTGGCTGGCTGTGCGTCGTTTTCGTCATGAGTAAGGGGGAATTCATGCATAACCGATTACTTAGAATAGTCGCAAAACTCCGGAGGATGACGTAACGCCACTCGGCTATTGCAATGGCCTTGCTACGCTTCTTCGTCTATCTTGATTGTGTTCGCGCAATATTGGTTACCAGGAATCGTACGTGATGGATATCAATAATCAGCGGTGCGCTTGTCTAACGCTCGCCGACACGATCAGTCGGCAAGCAGAGTGATAAGATTCGTTGATACCTTGTCTGCCATCGCTTCGAAGTTCCAGTCATAGTCCGACGATAGTAGTGGGCCGATATCGGCGATAAAATTCGGGTTGCCTCGTTTGGCCGCCAAATTGGTTTCAAACTGCGCTCGTGTGAGGTGGTGGCCGCCGCTGTCCATGTATGCGGTGAAGATTTCAATTATCGCATCTGAATCGGCATTAGGGTTGTCCAGCGCAACTGCCAAATCGAAAAGGTCACGCCCTTTGCTGCGCTGATATAAGGCGCGAAGCTTTGTACCTAGAAGCTCATTTAATTCGTACGTCTTGATCTGGCAGGATCCATCAAACCACCGAGAAGAAACGTTGTATGGAGTGTCTACGAAGCCATTTACTGAAAAATGCTCGCGCGTGTTGATCTCCACTTTGAGCCGGAGCGGTACACCTGGGGTTCCCTCAGAATTGAACCTGTAGGTGAATGTGACCCTTCCTTGGGATTGTTTATAGCGCGGATCTCCTAGCCATGGATTCAATACTTCCCGAATTGCCTCCATGATCGGGCCGGCGGGCTCTTGCTCCACCTGAACCAGGTCGATATCTTCGGAGTAACGAGCCGGCGGTTTGACGTGCAGTTTGTATAGCGCTGTGCCGCCTCGAAATGCCAGCGCCTTATGCAGCACTGGATGCGAAAAGATATCTACCAGCGCTTTGCTCATAACAAGATCCTGTTCTACTTGGGCATCATCGATCCAGGGCGCTTCGGCTCTCCACTCTGTGACGTAGTCATGCGGTATCACTATTCTGGTTCCAATTCTGTATTGACCATGATCTTCCAGTTAGTGTCCCGGTGCGGATTTGTTGATGGGCTTTCAGGCGCTAAAAAAGTGTACTCGCTCACTTTGTCACGCACATACGATTGCAACGGCTCTGCGACGCTGCTTGCTCCCACCAGATCAAGCACGTAACCCAGTCTTTGGGCCCAACGTAGTGGCGCGGACGCTGCGGCCGCAGGCAGGAGCACAGGATCTATGGACTCGGCGAGATCAGTGAGGATCGTGGCAACGTTATCAAGCCCGCCAGCGTGTCGTGGATATCCAATAAGGTCAATCGCGGTCGATTCAGGTGTTGACACGCGAATCTCGCCACGAGGTGTATTGAATGTCCGGGTTGGTACTTCCATGATGCGTTTGCGGGCCATAAAAACCACACGCACTTTGCCACACTCGATGGGTCGCCGGTTCTTTTCAAGAAAAACCTGGAATTGCTGTGGTCTGTGGTGGGCTGCGCCATAAAATTGCGCCGCGGATAGCAATCCAATGTAGTACATCTGTTGTTTTTGCTGCATGAGTGACGGGATAAACTGGTCCGCCGGTAGGCAACCAAGCGACCGGTAGTCGGGCGGAATAATGACGTAAAATCCGCGAGCTGGCGATGCTATACGCGACTGCCTGGCAAGGCGGTTGAGGGCCAGCTTAGTGGCGTCAGCCGAGACGCCCAGCGCCGCACGGGCCTCGCGCGAGGTAAAATGGTGGCGACCGCTGGATGCAAGCTGGTCGATATAGTCTCTTGCGTTAAGTTGGCGAAATGGTGATTTCACTCGCGTAAAGTATCACTTATAGATGCTTTACGCGAGTAATGCGGG
>CAYUOY010000094.1:11436-15450 GCA_964446495.1 uncultured Woeseiaceae bacterium
GTGATTTCACTCGCGTAAAGTATCACTTATAGATGCTTTACGCGAGTAATGCGGGGTTTTGGTCTAAGCGCATCGACGACAAAATCGGAGTTAACGAATGCCAACAGGACTTGATTTGAGGCGTTTTTTCGCTTCGATGGTCAGCTTGTAAAGCAACAGGTCCCGCACATAAGACGGCTTGCCTTCCTACGAGTGCAAAGCCCTCTTAACCGCTTTAGGCTCTTTCTGCATAACACGCAGCAGGGTACGCGCAGCTCCCGTGGGTTCACGTCGGCCTTGCTCCCAGTTCTGCAATGTTCTTGCGCTGACGTTCAGAAAAAGTGCCATCTGGGATTGCGACATGCCGAAGTCTTTCCGGAAAAGGTGTCAGGTTTATTTAGGATCTTACTCGTTTGTTCATAACTCCATCCTCTCAAGATATGGAGTCTCCGGGAATTCCGGGGCGGTTCACTGGGTCACTTTTTCGCTGGTTTCACATATATTTGGCAAGACCGCCCGGAAATAGCAGCGGCGTCCTATCTTGCAGTATTGGTATTATTACAATGGGATTCCCGGAACAAAAAATTAATAAATGTCGATAGCTTCAAGACATAGCCGCGAATTTACATCGTACGGATAATTGCCGTACAATGCGTTTCCACGAGGCAGGTGATATGGCGACCAAACTGACAAAGAATGAACGGCTGGAGCTGCGATGCACAAAGGGGCAGCGGCGTCTAATCGATCAGGCCGTTGAACTGCACGGCGGTAGCCTGACAGATTTCGTCCTCGGCGCGGCGCAAGAGAAAGCAATGCAGACCATTCGCGAATACCAGGTGTTACAGCTTGGCCGGCGGGACAGCTTGCAGCTTGTTCACGCATTGTTGAATGCGCCGGCACCGAATGCGCGGCTCAAGAAGGCCGCGCGGCGCTACGCTTCGGCGAGCTAGGTGCTGCAGATTGGGGTTCTGGACGGGCGCGTCCATGACCGTCGAAGTTTCCAGTGTGGCGTCGCGCCACTCGACCACTACTTCAAGACACAGGCCGCTCAGGATATGGCCAAGCGTGTGGCGGTTTGTTATGTGCTGGCAGATGATGAAAAGGCGAGGACGGTCTGCGGGTTTTACACCTTATCTAATCTGAGTATTGAACTGACGGAGATTCCGCCGGACAAGAGTCGTCTTTTCCCCAGGTATCCAGAACTGCCTGCCATCCTGCTGGGGCGACTCGCAGTCGATCAGGCGTTTCGCGGTCGCGGTTTTGGAGAGTGCCTGTTGATTGATTCCCTGAAGCGCGCGCTCGCATCGTCAAAGGTAACGGGTGCTGCGGTGGTGGTTGTTGATGCAAAGAGCGAGGCAGGCCGCAAATTTTATCAGCGCTATGGATTCAGGCGTTTTGTTGGTGTTGCCGATCGATTGTTCATTCCCATGGAAACGCTGGAAAAAATGCCGGAGTGATCGTGTACAGGGGTAACACAGGCAACGAAACAGGGGTCGAATCGATTCTTCAGTTGCCCAACCTTGGCCTGCCACGCCTACGAGTCGGCTTGAGTGTGGCAGGAGCTTTTCATCGAGAGTTATCCTCGAATACCCCGATACAATAGCAGCAATAACAGGGAGCCTCGCGGAGGCGAAGTGGGCTGTGCCGGAATAAATTATTGAAGCGGCATTAGGCCGTCTCGATGGTTGGATGACCAATGTTTCTTACGATGCCTTGCCTTTCTTACTCATTGAGCCGTTCTATGTAGTGCGTATCGCAGCAGCCGACGCATCAATCGCTGTTTTACTCCACCTGGATCTTCGAGACCCATACGAGCAAGCACCTTTTCGTTTCCTGATTGCGTGCGATTCAATACGGCGTGCAACATTGTGCGAACCCGTTTTCCAGTGGTGGCTGTATTGGTTTTCAACCATCCGAGCGCTTCGGCCAGCGCCTGCTCGTCACCGGTTAATTCTGTGCCGAGCGGATAGCGAGGAAAATGCGCGCGGTGCTGGTTGAAGACCGACGCAATGACGTCGGGACGATTTCTGTCAGCGTCGTCCGCCATTCGGTAATCGCGCTCAATCTTGCCGGAGCGTCGCGGTGGGTCGATAAGGCTGTCGTGAAACTCAGCACCGGCAACGTGCAGCAGCCGGTCGATCGTATCGCGGTCACTGCAGCCACGCGTTGCCGCAACACCATATTCAGTCACGAACACATCGCGATGATGCCGCGGCACGGTATTGTGACCGTAATTCCAGCGAATGTTCGACGACACTTTGCCGCCACTCTCACGATGCGCCCGACACATCAATATCGACATCGCTCCATCGAGCGACTGGGCCATCGAGACAAAGTCGAACTGGCCGCCAACGCCACTGACAACACGCCCGTCTTCCAACGCATCGGAAACCGCCGCGCCGAGCAGCGTTACCATCATGGTTTCGTTGATAAAGCGCGCATCGCGGCGTTGTGCGCGTTTCTCTGACTCCTCGCCAAACAAAGTGTTTACTTTCGAGATGCTTGTCATGTCGATGAGACGGCGTCGCTCCTCGGGCAGTGCCCGCAGACCGTCGTACAACGCGGTCGAACCGATGAAGAAGCCAGCGTGCATGACAGTCGCGGTCGAATGGTCGGCCGGCCGTTTGATGAGGCCCGCGTCAAACAGCGTGAACAGCGCATCACTGAGCAACTCGGTCGATGCGTAAAGCCCCTCCCGAAACGGCGTTAGCTCAACAGGCAGATGCCGGCGTCGTTCTGTCGCAGTTCCGCCGGGCAGGTGCTCAAGTATTTCTGCGAATAATTCTGGCGACGAATGCCGGAGCTTCAGGCAGTGAGCAACCGCATCACTGAGCGAGCCGATACCGAGCTGCAGCGTGCCACCGTCGCGAACAAGACTCGCAACGTGCATAGCGGTCGCATAATCGCCGTCGGAAACGGCGCGGTTGGGCAGAGTGAACAGCGGATAGTCAAAGCTGCTGTCGTCAAGAACGATATCGACATCCGTCGCATTGAGATCGGCATCGCCAGGCATAAAGGGCATGTGGTGATTGACCTGTCCAACGAGCAATGCCGGCAGACCCGCATTGCGACGCTCTTCGAAATACGGCATCAAGTCGAGCGTGACCTCCGGGTTGGAGCCGAGACTGTAGCGCCCGGGCCGCTCCGGCGAGACGGCGACCAGTTGTGCCAGGACATTGACGCCGAGGCGCATCAGTTCGCCTGCCACCTCGCTGTAATTAATGCTTGAGTATTCTTGCTGAACATACGTGTTGCCGAGGTAGCCGCCCGGCCGCAGGTAGAATTCCCGTACACGCACGTTGGCTGGCAATGAACCCGTGCGAATTGCATCGGCGTAGCGGGGTACAGGCCAGTCCGTATAGAGTCGTTCGACCAGCGGTTCGAGAAAACGCTTTTCAAGCTCGCTCTGACCTTGCGGTGGCTCCAGCGTCAGCCCGGTAAAAATGGTGAGCGATATCGACGACTCCCGGGTCGCCAGCTCGAACAAGGCATCGGCGACGTGCGTCGCTTTGCCGATACCGATCGGCAGACCGAGCACGACTTCAGACCCGACACGCTCGACGATGATCCTGGCGGTTTCGTCAGCAGATTGGCAGGTCACGGGCACGTTGCGAGTATAGCAACGTCAAGTCGCCGATAGTGTTGATTTGTACTGAAATTTAATCCAATTCCGACGCTAATTTGTATCGACCATTGACCCGTCTGGCCGGCACCGGGCGCCGACATGCACTGAGTTTCCGAGCGTTTTTCCGGGCTAGTTTTCAATGCAAATACCGGGTCAATATTCGGTGCAAATCGACAGGCGAAGTATTCAAATAGCGATAATTGCGAGGCACCAAAGGGTTGCTGTGCTGGTTATCGCCACTGCCGGGATGAATATTTGCCAACTGGCAAGGGCGGCCAGGTATCTAAGCAACAACTGTCGCAAGAATGGCTAGTTGTTAGTTAGCATCTCGAGTCGTCGTCTTTCAATGATTGCCCGATCGTTGAGCCCCGCTGCCTCACACAAGTCGGGCACGTAGATGCTGCAGGGTC
>CAYUOY010000095.1:0-15371 GCA_964446495.1 uncultured Woeseiaceae bacterium
AACGCAAATCGCGCGAATTTCAATGGGTGCCCTTAGATACTAATTTCAATGGGTGTCCTTAGATACTCTCTCCTTAGATACTCTCCCAGCGACGCGGTAGCATCCCGAGAATCCCATTAGGGCAAAGCTGTGATCGGAATAACCATCTGTGACCACGGCTGTACTCAGTGAGCCTGATTTCCGATGCCGTTTTTCGCATGAGCGGTCGAAGTTCTCGCCTCGACTATGGCGATAGTGCCGGTGGTAACAACGTGACCCTCCCCCACGACTTCGGACGCAGGGTTAAGCTGCCGGGTCAAATTGCATCGGTATTTTGTACCCGATAGCAGAATATTTTCTCTGTCGATTGTAATACGATTCGCTGTATCGGGCACACCACACAGCCTATACTTGGCAGCAACGGTGAAATGATCGACCAGGAGGGCAAGACCAATGAAGAACAATGCTGCAGTAGTAATTTCGCTCGGGCTTCTCATGGGAACGGGTTACACCATGGCCGACGATTCAGACATGAGTTTTTTCCTGACGAGCCACGGTCCGGGCGATGGCGCGAATCTCGGTGGTCTGACAGGTGCGGATGCGCACTGTGCGACGTTGGCGGAATCCGCAGGTGTAAGCGGAAAGACCTGGCGTGCCTACCTGAGCGCCGGTGCGACCGATGACGACGCGGCTGTCAATGCCCGTGATCGGATTGGCACCGGACCATGGGTTAATGCGAGTGGCGTCCAGGTGGCGACCGATGTCGACGATCTACACAGCGACTCCAACAAACTCAACAAGGCCAACTCGATTAGTGAATCCGGCGACGAGATCAACGGCCGTGGGGACTCCCCGAACCGCCACGATATCCTGACGGGCTCGAGCCTGGAAGGAACAGCCTATTCGGACGGTGCTGATCATAGCTGTCAGAACTGGGCCTACAGCGGATCCGATGGCAGTGCACAGGTGGGTCACCACGATCGACAGGGTGGCGGTGCCAATCCGACCTCGTGGAACAACGCGCATGGTTCACGCGGTTGCAGCCAAAGCGACCTGATTGGCACTGGTGGTGATGGTCTCTTCTACTGCTTCGCGACAAACTGAGCGTTACCCGATGTACGGATAGTATTCGCTGGAAACCAAATTGTTGACGCCAATCTACGCTAATAACAACCGTTATCTACCGCACCGAGGGTTGTCGCTGACAAGGGGATTTTTTTCAATTCAATTGACCGGCCGCGAGTAGTCCTCACCCGAGCGCAGATAGATATCCAAAACTTCACTCCGCCCCCCGAAAAATCCTGAGTCGTTGGTTGCTGGCACGATGAAGTCTGACAGGCCGTCACCATCAACATCTGCAACGACGCCAACGGACTGTTGTGAAGTAGCCGCAATACAATCACCCTGTTTCGAATACTGGTATGTCCCATCGGGTTGCCGAAGACCGACCATGAGCTTGCGCAGTTGGCAGATTGCGATATCTGTATCGAGGTCACCGTCGATGTCGGTGATCGTCGTATAATCGGCGTGCACGTTGACGATGTCCGTATTAAAGTTCGCGAGAATCATCGATCCGTCCGGCTGTTGTTCATAGATTTGCACGCCTGCCTGCATGAACATGACGAGATCCGTCCGGCCGTCCGAATTCATATCCCCGATTCCTGTCGATGGCATCCAGCCTCCATTCGCATCAAAGCTCGCTACGGTCTGGAAGGTGCCATCAGCCTGTCCTCTTGCATACAACATCGCCACTGAATTTCCGGGGCGCAGGACGCCCAGCACAGCATCGAGTCGCCCGTCGCCATCGACATCACCGAAAGTACCCCGGTGAACAGCATCTGTAAAAGGCTGTACTACAGGTGCCCCGAGGGTGCCACTCACATCCTGAGACCAGGTGACCACTGTCCTGTCGCAATAGTAGTCGAGCACGAGATCGTCTCTGCCGTCGCCATCAATATCGCCGACTCCGACGTCACCGCCCGAACTCGAAGCTCCCTCACAATTGGGGATCGTGAGATCCAGGAAGTTTGTTGGTCCGAAAGAACCGTCGGCGCCCTGGTAGGATATGAAGGCACCCGCGGGCGCGGACATTGCCACATCCACTCGTCCGTCGCCATTAAGATCGCCGACGGCCAACTCACCGACTCCCCCGGCGACGAATGGCAACGGGGCAAACTCGCCGCTTTCGGTCGATAGATACGGCACGAAACCCGCTCCGGAAATGTCACTGACAGCCACGAGGAGATCATCCCGCCCATCCGCATTCAAGTCCGCCGCGATGACCTCGCGGCCCGGAATATCGCCAATGATCTTGACGATTCGTCGAAACAGCGTGCCAACCCCGATGTTAAGTGTCACATCGCCGTACGCACTTGCCAGCAAAGGACCTCCGCCTGGATCTCTCATGGAGACACGGTATTTACCGTCCGAGTCTACGGTCAATTCCCTGGTAAAAGCACTTCCGGTGTCTGTGAGTGTTCTCAGGCCGACTCCTTCCGAGACCCACTGCACCAGGGTATCATCGAACAACCGATTGGTCGCACTGCGTCCGTCCACCATGATCGGCACTCCGGCCTGAAACGGTTCAGCCACCTCGAGACCACCGAATTGGGTGGATGCCGGTACCGGGTTCAGGGGGACAAACTCCGAGCGGACTCTAGTTGTCGATTCGCGCGTATCAACGCCGTCGCTAACGCGCAACGCAAGCAGGTAGTCGCCGACGACATCGGGTGTAAAAGCGATCTCAGGCGATGTCGGGTTCGGTAACTGGACCTGGCTACCGAACGGTTTAAACAGAAATCTCCATTCGAAAGTTAGCCAGTCGCCGTCGTCGTCATGGCTGAACAACCCGTGCAGGGTAACCTCCGTGCCGGTGTCGGCGCCGAGGTCTTCGCCGGGGTTTGCAATCGGCCCGGCCATAACCGAATTGGCGGCTGCCGGCTGGCCGATCAGTTCTTGCCAGCTCAGCCGCTTGCCAGTATCGAAACTCAGATCGCCGTCAGTATCGAGCATCAGACCGACGTGGCTGCGTGAAAGGGACCTGAGCTCGGCCAGCATTCCCTCGCCGGTCAGCTGTACACGACCGCCGCGGGCCGCAACTACCGCTGCGCCGGACAGTAGCCCTTGAAAATCCGGGAACGGAGTGATGGTTGTCAGCTGTACGCTCCCCTGCACCGAATCATTAATCGTGCCCAGAATCGAAATGGCCGTACGACCGCCACCCACAAAGTCGACGGGGGAAAAGTCGAACGCGCTGTTTTCAAAATAAACGGTACTGCCATTCGAGCTGTCTGTAACCATCAAATCAAAATCGACGCGATCAGCAAAAAAACCCGAAATTGTGATTACACCCCGCAACGTGAGAGTGTCGCCGGCAACACCAATGCTGAGGTTATCGAATTCGACGGTTCCGGGTCCGGCTTCTGAAAAGCTCTGGTTGGCGTCTCCGCGCGGTTGCCCATCCCTGGACCAATACCGTTGAATGCTCCTGCCATCAAACGTAACGCCGTTCTCCGTGAACTGCTGATAGTCGATCACCAGCCAGCCTATTTCGACGGCGACAAAGGTGCCCGTTATCGTAGCGGTTCCACCTCCGTTACCATTGATGGTTGTGGTGAATTCATCGGCCCCGGGAGGCGCCTCGATCCACATAGCCTCTGCGAGTTCGTAAAGGCTCTTGAGCGCGACGATCTGCGACGCAAAATACACAGCATTGTTCTGGTCGATATTCGCCGGTGCCCGTTTGCCGCTGTAGTTGGTCGCTGGTGCGGACGGTTCCTGAGAACCCGACGGCGGTTGTTGCAACGGAGCAGGACCGCTGGAACCCCCTGACCCGCCACCGCAGGACACCAGGAACAATGCGAGAAGCATGACGAACAGTGTCGAAAATCGGGTTGGAATCACAAGGGCTACCTATCTGGCTGCTACAGATGTGGTCCGATCCTACCGTATTTCTGGCTGTGATCCAGTTTTGCCCGTCACGATCGATATTTGCAACGCCACCGTGCGGACAGAATTGTCTGGGTCAGTGTAATTTCAGGAATTCGGTAATCCGCTGGTGCGACCAGAAACGGCTTAGACAAGGTATCGGCGGGCCTGAGAACCGGTATAGACGAGAAAACAGGAAAAGAATGCGGATCTGCAGGGCAGTGCGTCCTCATTTGAAGAAGCTTCCGTGGTGCCCTGGATGAAAAAGGAACCAAATTACGTTCCAATGCTGCCAAAATTGATGCAAAAGGGCGTTTATTCGTCTTATACCCAACCGTAAATTCGCACCTCGGTGAAACAGCAGCCCTAACGCGAGCGCCGCCGCCCTGCCCGCCCTCTGCGTCCCGCCGGGGCCTTCGGCGCCTGCGCTTCCGGTGGCGGCGGCAGCTCAGGCAAGGACTCCTGATGCTTGAAACCACTCGTCACGATATCGCGCATCGCCTGATCGATGGCTGGATCGGTCTCGATCGGCTGGTAGGCGGCCAGCCTCTCCTCGACCTCAATGATGGCCCGCTGCTCCAATTGCGGGGATCCTGCTTCTTCCCAGCTCTCACGGTTTTCGCGATCAATTACCGGGCTGGTCAGGTACAGCTCCTTCGGCCAGTGCTCCAGCGTGTGCGGGCTGGTGATCAGGTGGTCGTCGCGCAAGAGATCATCGACTAGTCGGGAGATGGGTAAATCGTCCAGGACTTCGATATCACGGATGAAATGCAGTGATTGCCCGCAAACTTCGTTGTCGAAGACCAGCTTCGGCAAACTGAAGGTCAGTACAAAGTCGAGCATACCCGGTCCGGAAACCGAGTTAACGCCGGCGATCGCTGCCAGCAGGGCGCTGCTGAAGGTTTCGCCGCCTGCTTGCGCATCAAGAGACTTGCCATCTGCAAGGGCCATATACGCTTGCGTTGGCAGATGCAGGCTTTTGGCAATGGCGACATAGGCGACGTTCAGGTGCTGTGCCTCGATCGCCGCCATCGGTGAACTCGCCGCTTTCATGTGGAAAGTTGCGGGTGCACCACCAAAGAGAACAGGGGCTCCCGGGCGAATGATCTGCGCCATCGTTATGCCGCTTAACACGTCAACACAATGAAAGACGAGTGCACCGACCAGCGTTACCGGGGCAATGAGTCCCATGAGCGTGACGGGCACAATTTCGACCGGAATGCCGGCCTCGACACAATCCATCAGGTTCTGGCAGGAGTCCTCACCATAGCGAAAATTGCCGGTGGCCGTAATCGTAAAGATCGACATCGGTTTTGCGATCAGATCAGCATGATCGTCGCGAAACATTTCCATCATCCGTGCCATTGCTGGCACCCCATGCTCGCCAAAAGCACCGGAAACGACGGGTTTCTTCGACGTTGTCAAGGTCAAGTACAGGCGCCACACATCCGACACCTGTGCCTCGATATCCTTGTTGGTCGAAAACGCAGTCGACAAATAGGCGATATGACTCAGGCCGTCGCACAGGCGCGCATACTCGACGAAGTCCGTTGAATTGGCGAGACGCGTTTCGCCCGAACGGTGGTCAAGGATCTTCAGGCCGCTCGAACCAGGCACAAAGTGAACGTTATCACCGCCTATTTCCGTGTAGGCGTCACCGTCACGATTGAAGAGCGTGAACGACGAGGGCGCATCCACAATCGCTTTTTCAACAACATCGGCGGGAAACAGGATTCGCTTACCACTCTTGTCGGTTTTCAGACCGTGATCCTGCAGGCGTTGCTTCAGGGCAGAACCTCGAATCTCCATGCCGACTTCGGCCATCACACGTTTGGCCTCGTTCAGGATACTGCTGGTTTGATCGTCACTCAGGATATTTAGGCTCGGGCGCATCAGGATTCTCGATTCAGTGTGGTTGCTATTTCAACTTTGCGTCTATCGACGTAACTTCGCAGTGCTTCTTCGGTTGCCGGGTCAATGTTTGGTTTCTCGTAATAGCTCAGCAACTGTTTCCAGAGGACATTGGCGCGACTGGCCGCATCAATGAGACGGTCCGCAAGGACCGACAAAAACACCGACTACGACGAAGTCAATGACAAGAGCGAACCAGTTCCTGGCTCGGAAGTGTTCAACTAATCTTCTGCGAAACATTGTGCCCCGTCCTTCCCACCCGTTAGTCCTGTGGACGCAATCGAGATTGAAACACCGTGCATATGGCGCCGAACTATTCAGTTGATCTGTGACACTACGCCATAAGATGCCAATTCCTATTTAAATGCGACTGTCTCTTCCAAGTCTATTCTGTTGAAAAACTCTTGCCGATAATACATCGAAGAGACGATGGTTGTGCGCTAATTGTCACCGGCACTGAAAAAAGGTGCCCGCCCTGGCGACGGCATGCACAAAGCCAGTTCGACTTTTTCGGTTTTTTCTCTGACCCCACATGTTTATGTTGATTCATTACACAATCGCTTTCTGTTGCTTATGTTTAAGCGATCGACGTGTTTCAAGAACCTGTCTACGCAATCGACTTTTGCTTTTGGTCCGATAGAACTTTTCCCGCAATTATGTCGAACCGCAAGTCATTGCTTTTCATTAGATTAAATTTGTAATTAAAATATTTTTCAAACAGCAACCAAATTGATTGACAGTTTGTTTTCGCTTGTGAAACTCTCCGCGAACAAATGACAAAGGCAAACCTTCCGTGAGGGAGGGACGCAAAGCCACCGGTCTCAATTCATACAGACAGCGGAGTTTCCATAATGAATTTTCTCCTTAGTATTACGCCCTCTCCTGTTCTATCCGCAATACTGTGGATTGTACTGTTCGTAACTGCACTCTATTTCGCACGACCGACAGCGCACAAACTTATTCTTGCGACGGGCAGTTCGTTACACAGGATGTTTCGCACCGCGTCGCTGTCAGTAAGCAAAGCTGAGGCGGGGCTCGCCGATAGAAACAGAGAGGTATTGTTGGCGGCCGGACGTGAGGCGAAAGAACGAATCGTTGAACGGGAGTTCGACCGCATCAATGAGACGGTCCGCAAGGACCTGGCAAACTTCTCCGCACTGCACCGAAACCTCAGCGAGTCAATCAATCGCATTGAGGAGGATCACAGGGATGCCGTCGATGTTCCACCGGATCCACCAGGATGGGTAAAAGCGGTTGAGGCCGTCGCTGCAATTGACTCGCGAGACAGCCGTGTTGGTGTAGGCGGCGTACTAAGCGATATCCACAAATCACTGGTCAAGGCACATAAAGAAGCGATGGTCTCGTATCACGAGGCCAGTGGAAAACGCCATGTCCTGTTACGGAAGATGCGTCCGGAGTGGCGCGAGATCCAGCAAACTCTGAGCAAGGTTGGCAAAAACGTCGATAGCCTGCTCGGTCGCTCGGGCACTATCGACCGTCACATGCAGGAATACGAAGACATCGTCAAAGGAGAGGATCGGGCCGTGTCTGTTTTATCCTCGTCCTCGCTGGTCTATTTCTTTGTGTCGGCACTGGTCATGTGCGTAGCCGTGGGCGGTGCCACAATCAACTTTTCGTTGATTGCCCGTCCAATGGCAGAGATGGTCGGCGGTACCAGCCTGATCGGTAATTTCCGCACTGCCGATATCGCAGCCCTCGTCATCATCCTGGTAGAGATTTCCATGGGCTTGTTCCTCATGGAGTCGCTGCGGATCACGCGCCTGTTTCCGGTTATTGGTGCGTTACCCGACATAACACGGGTACGTATGATCTGGATTACGTTCACGATATTGTTTTTGTTAGCCAGCGTAGAAGCCGGCCTTGCCTTCATGCGCGAAGTGTTACTGCATGATGAACTGGCAACCAGTGCACTTCTTCGTGGTGATGGCGCCCAGGTTATTACCAGCAATTACATGTGGATAACAACCGCGGCGCAGATGGGAATGGGCTTTATATTGCCGTTCGCATTGACGTTTGTTGCCATTCCGCTCGAAACTTTTGTGCATTCCCTGCGGACGGTGGTCGGCCTGCTGGCGATCGGCCTATTGCGAATTACATCGTTAGTTCTGCGTCTGCTCGGCAGCGGGTCCCGCTACATTGGCGTGGTCGCCGCCCAGTTGTACGACTTGCCACTTTTCATTCCATTGTGGTGGGCATCAAGGGATAACAGGGCCGCTCAATCCGGCGGCAATGATTTGCGAAAGGTGACGTTATGAAAATAATTGGTTTTGGTATTGCGTGCATTCTGCTTGCCAGTTGCACGCCATCGCAACCGCAAAATTCCGGTGTCTATATGTTGATAGACACATCCGGCACGTATCGCGAAGAAATGCAGAAGGCTGAGCAGATTATTCGCTATACATTGTCCCGGCTGGATGCGACCGACTCAATCGCCGTCGCACGGGTCGACACGGGCAGCTTTAGCGAAAAGGACATCGTCGCAAAAATTACGTTCGATGACCGACCAAGCACAATCAACCGCCAAAAACGTGTTTTCGCGGAGCAAATCAAAACATTTGTGGAGTCTGAACCAGCGTCACCCTATACGGATATCACCGGCGGCTTGCTGCAAGCGGTGGAATACCTGAACGAAAAGGGACCCACTGTAAAGACCGTACTGATATTCTCCGATTTGAAAGAAGATCTCCAGGACGGATATATTCGCGATATCGAGTTCGACCTCGATGGCTTCGACGTTATCGCCCTGAATGTCACGAAATTGCGCTCGGATAATGTCGACCCGCGGGAATACCTGGCACGACTTGAGCAATGGCAAACTAAAGTCGAGAAATCCGGTGGTCACTGGCAGGTAATCAATGATCTCGAAGGGCTCGAGGGGCTGTTATGAGAGAAAGGTTTCTGCGGTAATTGACGGGTAGCAGATTACGACATCTATATCCGGGCACCGTCAGCGGCGATTGCTTTCCTCCTGCGCTTCAACACATTCCCGCAGATCATCAAACATTCTTGGGCGAATCGAGCCAGATACCGTGCGTCCACCATCACCATAATCTGCATTAAATTGTTCGCACCATGTTGGATCGTTGTTCTTGTCTTGTTTGCAGTTCGCGATCTCCGCTGTTCTCAGCGGCGCGATCATTTTTTCCCTTGCTTCCTCGCAGCGAAGATCGAGATCTGGGAGACTCAGCTTGGTAATGTCAATTTGCCTGGACAACTGTGGTGTCTTAGGCGCCGGCTTCTTTGACGGACTATTGTCACTCCGCTGTGAAACTGCAGGTGGCCTGGCCGCTGGTTCAGGGGGAGCCGCAACGGGCGGAGATTTAGGAATTACAATGGTTTCGGCCTCGTCCAGACTCGCTTCGGTGGGCGGTGCGTCACTGAAATGAACAACACCGTTCTCGTCGACCCACTTGTAAACCGTTTTCTCGGCATAAGCGCCTGCGCAAAAAACAGTGATGGCTATGGCGATAGCAATCATCTGGCCTGATCTATTGCGTGTCATTGTTACGCCCCGTATTCCTAGTCATATACGCCTCCAGAGACATTGTAGCTTGCTTGACGTTGCTGCCAATAAATACAAGTGCCCTACTCTCGCCCAGGGAGCCCTCACACTACCATCGGCGCTGTACGTTTTCACTCCCGAGTTCGAAAAGGGATCGGGTGGTTCCCGCACGCTATTGCCGCCAGGCAAATCGCTTAGGCACATCATTGGAAAAATGGGGTCGATGCAGCAATAGCATCACTACGGGCAAATACCTATTTCCTTCAGTTGTTATATTAGAATAATCTAATATACAAATCAGGAGAGTACTTCCCTGAAATGGCTGAAGGAGTAAGAACGGTGAACGGTCGGCTCATGAACATGAACGCTTCAAAGACGCATAGCGGCAAAAAGAATCTGATACTGACAGCCAGCCTGATTGGTGCCCTGCTTATTGCAGGCTGCGGCGGCAGCGGCGCACCTGCCGACGGGTCCACGCGTACAATTCCCAACCCCTCAACCGGTTCTCAGCTCATCACCGGGCAGGCGCTCAAGGGCCCCATGATCGATGCCACCGTAGAGGTTCTGAGTCCGGATGGTAAGGTTCTCGCCGCCGGCCTGGCCCGGAACGGTCACTTCGAGCTGACTGCCGATATTTCAGCACACGCTTATGTCGAAATCAGAACACGCGGCGGTTATTTTGTGGACGAAGCCACGGGCTCCCGAGTCGATGTATCGTCCGATGCGGGACTACACATGTTTATGGCGGCGTCGGAATTTTCTACTGGCGCCCGGCAGGTCGTACTAACACCCGAGACCACTATCGTAGCCGGTCTGACCAGGCAATTGATGCAGGCAGGTAACAGCCTTCAGTCATCGATGGAACAGGCGACAGCGATCATTGAACAACAGTTTATCGGCGAGTCCAGGCCAGCAGGCACTACCGCAGACATGGATGTCATGACGCGATTCGGCATGCCGTTGACACCCGAGAGTATGCAGGATTCGCTCGCATGGCAAAGGGCCAGGGCCTTTTCTTTCTACGCGCAGGAACTGGACCTTGCGGGTGACTCCGTATTCCGGCTCATGGATGCACTGGCCCTCGATATGCACGACTCGATACTTGACGGGCTCAACGCCGGCGACCCGATCTCGTTCCCGCTCTCGACGGGTGGTCTTTTTGACATGACGGCGCACGACCACCTGCTGCGATTTTCCCAGGCACGCACCGGCATGATGCAGCGCGACCTTTCGACCGTTGTCAATGGTGATGCCACCACCGATTTTCGACATCATCTCGAACTGATGTCAGTGGATCTGGCGCCGTTTGACATGCTTCACCAGCAGTACCGCGATGGAATTTCGTCGACCGCTGAAAACCTCGCGGCAGAAAATCTGCCACCGTTTCAACACCTGCCTGTTTTGGCCGATGAGGATGGCGACCCTCAAAACCGGCAAGGACATTACACGCTGCGTGCTGTTCCGGACGTTGACGTCACCATTCAGGCGCCGGGCGCCAGCTGGACCACGCCTATGTATCGATATAACGGCATGCAATTGCCGCCACTTATTCGCGCAAAACGTGGCGATGAAATGTTCATTACGTTAGTTAATGAGCTTGCCGACGCGACGACTATCCACTGGCACGGCTTCAATGTACCCGGACTGGAGGATGGCGGCCCAACCGATCCGGTCACGCCGAACGGGATGCGCGCGTACCATTTTACCATCGATCAACCGGCGGCCTCTCTGTGGTTCCATCCCGATCCGCAACGACAAACTGCGGACCAGGTCTACCGCGGTCTCGCCGGTGTATTGCTTTTGTCTGACGATATCGAAGAGCAACTGCGCCGGAACGATCTCGTGCCGGCAATGGCACATGACATTCCGATCCTGGTGCAGGACCGTCTATTCGAAGTTGATGTATCCGGCGAACGGCAACTAACCTACTCCGATGACCATATTTCAGGTTTTGGTTTTATGGGCGGCACGACACTCGTAAACGGCGTTGAACTGCCCAGGCTCAATGTGGAAACCCGACAGTACACTTTGCGCCTTTACAACGCATCGAACAGCCGTACTTACGATTTCGCGCTGAGCGATGGTCGGGCATTTCAAATCGTCGGCAGCGATGGCGGCTGGCTGCCGCAACCTGTCCAGGCGGACCGTGTCGTCCTGAGTCCGGGTGAGCGCGCTGCCATCGTCGTAGACTTTGCTGCGGACCAGGTCGGCGACCGGGTGATGCTCGTGAGCAAACCGTTTATGAGCGGGCCGGCTATGGGTGTAAGCCAATTTGACTCATCCCCGCTGCACGATGGCATGGGTGGCGGACATCACGGCGGCGCAGGTGATTCGGGCAAGCCGAAACTTCCGGGTGAGGGGATTGACATTATGCGCTTCGATGTTGACGCTGCAGTCGCCGACATCGTTAACCTTTACGATCGCTTGCCGGATAATGCGCAAATCTGGTCTCGACTTTCTGCACAGGACGCCACGGCAGAACGCTCGTTGGTAATGTCCTGGTCACAAAACCTCGGGGTCTTTCTGATCAACGGAAAGCAATACTCGAAAGATCGAGTAGACGAACTTATCGGAGCAGGCGCGACGGAGATTTGGGAAATCACGAATATTTCACCTGTACCGCATTCTTTTCACGCGCACGCCATTCAATGGCAGGTGCTCGGCCGAAACAATCATCCACCTGCTGGCGCGGAGCTCGGCTGGAAGGATACCGTGCTCGTGAATCCCGGTGAGAATGTACGCATTATCGGACGATTCGAAGCCGTGAACTACGGAAAATACGTTTATCATTGCAGTATTCTCGAACATAAAGACGATGGGATGATGGGCTTGTTCGAGGTTCTACTTTAGAGCAGGACGATAAAAACTTTCTGTGTGCCCTCTAATTTCTCGCCCTTTCCTCTTCCAGCACCGACGTATTCGCAAGCGTACTCACTACGAAGTTGTTGGCAGAAACTGACCGCAAAATGACCCCGAAAACATTTGGCGATGCTATAGTCACTATGCTATACGCAGGATGCGCCCCTTTCTCTTCTTGAAAGGGCGAGCCAAATCGCTACTGTCCCTGGTGCAGGTTTCGACGCACTGGTAGCGAACGAATCAATAATTGATGTTCATTCGAAAATTCAATTGGGGAAAATAATGAAAAAAACTAATCTTGGTTTTTCGCTACTCGCAATATTTGCGCTCACCAGCAGTTCTGCTTTCGCGCAAGTGGAACAAGTAACTTCTATGACGGTGTCCAACCCGGCCGCGTTTATAGCTAACATTGACTACTACCTGGCGTCGGGGGAAGCGCAGGCACAAAGCGTCACGGTGCTGCGTCACATGCATGACGGTACAGACCCGAGCACGCATACCGTTGTCGCCATTTTTGATGATCTGGAAGCCCTGGAGTCCTCAATGGACAGGCGTGCAAATTCGGCGGCATGGGCCGCCGTTGGCCGAGCTGGCGCAAGTATCTCCACGATAAACAGCTCCACGCTGGCCATACAGCGCCAGACCTGGGGCAAGACCTCGTGGGAAGCAGGTGACTACCTGACTGCCGTTTTGCTTAATGCATCTGATCAAGCGACCTGGATTGCGGCAGTGGACAAGATGATGGGGTCCATAAGATTCAAAAACCCCGGAATGTTTAGAATAGTAAGGTTGCGTGGCGGCCCGAGTACCCACGCCGTTTTGATCGTCGCATCCTCATACGCGGAACTGATCACGTTTATGGAGCAGCTCGAAATGAGCAAGGAGTTCGCCACAATGCGAAGCGCTTCGGAAAACAAGGTTGTCGGCACGACGATCTATCAAGTCGCCAAAGTCTGGAATCCGTAGCAACGGCACATCGGAGGCGGAGGACGATATCCTGCTGTTGAGCGCGATTCGCGGACAACAGATCGCCAAAATGAATCGCGCTCCCCTGACAGTTTTGCCAGGGGAGTGTTGATTTTCAGATTAACGAATGGCGAACCAGGGACGCGACCGACAAATAGGAGTCACAGGAAGTGGCGGTGCCGTAGTTGCCTGACATCCGCTGAAATAGCCCACTTCCAATCACCGTCACGGCATGATGCCGTCGTAGCGGCCGTTGATCATTAGATGAACCCAGATGCTTGCGACGTAACCCAGCGCAATGACAGGCATCCATTTCAAATGGCCGAAAAAAGTATACAGTCCGCGCGCCTGGCCCATGAGTGCAACGCCTGCCGCTGACCCGATGGACAGCATGCTCCCGCCTACGCCTGCGGTAAGTGTTACCAGCAGCCATTGGTTGACATCCATTTCCGGATTCATCTGCAGTACGGCAACCATGACCGGGATATTGTCAACGATGGCCGAAAGCACACCCACCAGTGAGTTGGCAATCGTAGGACCCATTTCCACATACATGAAGTTCGACAGAAGATCGAGGTAGCCGATGAAGCCCAGTCCGCCGACGCACATAATCACGCCAAAAAAGAATAGCAATGTGTCCCACTCGGCTCTCGCTACAGCCTGAAAACTGTCGAACGGCTGCACATCGCCGACTTCGCCGTATCCCGGGGTGTCGGCCGGTTTTGGTATGTGTGTTTTCGCCAGGTAGTGGCCGAAAATCTTGAGATAGGCCAGACCGGTCATCATGCCCAGGAACGGCGGCAGGTGCAGAAAGTTATGAAAGGAGACAGCTGTTGCGATCGTGCAGGCGAAGAGCAAAATGATGCGTTTGGCGCCGCGCTTCATAAGCACCTTCTCGTTGCTCGACTCAGGTTGTTCCGTGCTGACGGCCAGCGACATAATCGTCGCGGGAATGAGGTAGTTCACGGCGGAAGGGATGAAGAGCGCGAAAAACGTGCCAAATTCGATGAATCCCTTTTGCCAGACCATTAGAGTAGTGATGTCACCAAACGGACTGAATGCACCACCCGCATTTGCGGCCACGACGATGTTAATGCAGGCAATGCCGACAAAGCGCTTGTTGCCGCGACCGACCGCCAGTACGACCGCGCACATCACCAGTGCTGTAGTCAGGTTGTCTATCAGGGGCGACAGGAAAAAACTGATGGTGCCGGTGATCCAGAATAGTTGCCGGAAGCTGAAACCACGACCCACGAGCCATGATCGCAGCGCATCGAAAACTCGACGTTCACTCATTGAATTCACATAGGTCATTGCGGCTAACAGGAACAGGAACAGCTCGCCAAACTCAACGAGGAAATGCCGGACGGCCTCCTCTGTCTCGTGGCCCATGCCACTCATATACTGCGTGGCGATGAGTGCCCAGATTACTCCGGCGCCGAGGATGACCGGTATCGACTTTCGCAGGTGAGTAAATTCTTCCGCGATCACGAAAGCATAGGACAGGACGAAAATGAGGATTGCTGAAATGCCGACCCAGTGAGCAGTTAAATTCATTTTGTTGAATCCATTGTGGTGGTGTTTCTGACTAAACCGTCGACCGTTTTGGCGAACGCCGTTTCTTGGCTTTGAATCGTTGTACGAGTGCTTCTATTGCGTTGCGGCTGAGTACCGTCCCGAGCAACTCACCCACCGTGCAGTGATTCTCGATCGGGTGGCGTAATCGCTCACTCGGATTAATGATGTAGTTGTTACGCCGTCCATCTTTCAAGCGCAGGAGGATGCCGGACTTTTCCAATTGATTGACCAGGCGTAACGTTGTTCGCTCGGTAATGCCGACGCGCGCGGCAACATCACGCAGCCGTGAATCCGGGTTCTCGGCAAGACAAATTAGAACGTGGGCGTAGTTACTGAGGAAGTTCCAGTCGATGCTGGTAGCTGTCTTGTCTGGCGGACTAGTCGTCATTTTTCGAATATACGACAAAAAAGACCGGAGAACAATGTCGTGTGTTTACAACGGTAACCGTGGCTGGCCCTTTTCACCGCATCAACCAAAAAGTGGAGCGTCAATCAATACACTGCCCTCACGACCATAAAAAAAGCCCCTGATCCAAACGGACCAGGGGCTTTATATTAAAAGCCTGGCAGTGCCCTACTCTCACATGGGGAGACCCCACACTACCATCGGCGCTGTACGTTTTCACTT
>CAYUOY010000096.1:0-15306 GCA_964446495.1 uncultured Woeseiaceae bacterium
GATACTTTGTCGCTGTTCAGCCGCTATCGTTGAAGTTTCGGCCTGGGCCGCCACCTTCGGCGACACCCCTGTCGGCAGTAATAAGCTCGCCGCCAGGTTCCCGCCCAAAACGGGGGCATCCTGTGCTGCTACCGTTCCGGGAGCTACGTTGGCAGCCTCACCAGGACCCGATTGCAACGCAACTAACCCGGTATCTGGCAACGCCTCGAATCCCTGCGTCGGCAAGACATTGCCACCGTCCGGCAACTCCTGGCCTGTTGCCGTGATCATTTCCGATTCTGCCGTGGGAAGCGGTTGATCGAGCAACTCGGCAAAGCCTGTTGTGGGCTCAGCCAAATCGGCAGAAACAGCCGATTCAAGCGATGAATCGGCGTTGACAGCCGTAAACTCGGTCGGTTGCAAATTAATTGACGTCAGCATGCAGTTTCCCTTCTTGGCAATGTGAGTAAATCGTGCATTATCTCGTATGGGTCTGCGTAGACCCTATGGATACAAGAGCAAGAAGCATGCCAACGAATCATTGGTGGCCGTGAACGACCATCTATCCGCCGTGGCCACCGAATCGTTCTTTAGGTTGCGGCAAATCGTCCAGCGTTTTCTGCAAGGCTCTTTCGATCTGTGTGCCCTCAACACGGTGATAACGTTCAAGCACCTGCTCCAGCGAGTTAAGTCGCTGTCGTTTGACCATCCACCGAAGCCGGTGCGCATCGACGTTTTGTTCACCATCGAGCACGAATTTTTTTTGCACGCTGACAGCCTGATCCAGCCTGGCGAGAAAATTCTGATGGTCATGCCAGCGATAGGCACTAAAGCTCTCACCCATCCGGGGTGCCGTGCCATAGGTCAATCGATACGTAGTGAGTTCTTCGAGGCGGCTGACGGCATCGGTGAGTTCCTGCTGGGACTTCCCCATATCAATGCGCACGCGACGTTCCTCCATCTCAGCCAGTGCCACCAGTTTCTGCATTCGTTTCGAGCGTTTTTTCATTTCAGGTGGCTGCCGGCGTACTGTCGGTATTCGCCGCTACCGCTGGGTCTTCCAGCACCCCTTTCAGATCACGAATACTGGTTTCGGTATCCACCCGCTCGTGCACGTGCTGCCGAAGAAAGCGAAGAATAGCGGGCCATCGGGCCACCGCGTCATCCACCCTCGGATCCGTGCCGTGACGGTAGGCACCGACGGCAATCAGGTCACGGTGCTCCTGGTATATAGAATAGATTTGGCGAAATCGGGAAATGAGCTCCTGATGGTCGGTGCCAACGATTTGGGTCATGGCGCGACTGACGGATGACTCGATATCAATAGCTGGATACACGCCGGCATCGGCAAGTTGCCGCGTCAGGCTGATATGCCCGTCAAGAATGGCTCGCGAGGCATCCACGATCGGGTCGTTGAGGTCATCACCCTCAGCCAGCACGGTGTAAATTCCGGTAATAGAACCCTTGCCCTCGGCACCGTTGCCGGCACGTTCGACCAGCTGCGGCAATTTGGCGAATACCGATGGCGGATAGCCCTTGGTCGCCGGCGGCTCCCCAATCGCCAAAGCGATCTCGCGTTGCGCCTGTGCAAATCGCGTGAGTGAATCCATCAATAACAAAACATGCAGACCCTGATCACGAAAATATTCTGCAATCGCGGCGGACAACCAGGCGCCGTGCATTCGCATCAGCGGTGTGTCATCAGCCGGTGTCGCCACAACCACCGCTTTGCGCATGCCTTCAGGGCCGAGCGACGTATCGATAAACTCGCGCACTTCCCGGCCACGTTCGCCGATCAGCCCAACCACCACTACGTCCGCATTCGTATTCCGGGTCATCATCCCGAGCAGCATGCTCTTGCCAACGCCACTGCCGGCAAAAAGACCCATGCGTTGACCGCGGCCAATACACAGCAGCGAGTTGATGGTGCGAATGCCGACATCGAGCGGCTCGCGAATGGGTTGCCGTTTAAGCGGATTGATGGCGGTCCCGAAAAGAGGAACGCTTTGCCGGCCCGCGAGCGGTTTGCCGTCGTCGAGCGGCTTGCCACGACCATCCAGCACTCGTCCCAGCAGGTCATCACCGACGCTCACCTCCGGTATACCGGACACTGGAATTACGCGGGCATTCGGCACCAGGCCGCGCATGTCTCCGGCCGGCATGAGAAACAGACGTTCGCCCGCAAAGCCCACAACCTCGGTTTCAATGCGCCGGCCATCCTGGGCGATAACGTCGCAACGACCGCCAACCGGCGCCGAGCAACCCTCGGCTTCCATCGCCAGACCTACGGAACGTCGTAACACTCCTTCGACCACGAGTTCATCGGGCTCATCCGCGGCCTTATCCAGATACCCCCCGAGACGAATTGAACATTCCAGGCTACGATCCGGACTCGGCCCTGGCAGTGGACTGGCCTGCTCCGCGGTCATTGTCTGTCATCTCCCGTAATTCTGTTGATGATGCTGCTCAATCGTTTCTCAGTTTGTGCATCAACCTGTGAGTTTTCGCTCCTGACTCTGCATCCACCACGACTGATCAGCGGATCCTCAACAATTGACCATGCGCGCTCTCCATCGGTCGGCGTTAACCGCTCCTTAACCAACTGCGCATCTTCAGGGTGCAGGTAAACGCTGACATCACGACTGGCACCGGGCAGAATTTTTATCGCTTCCCTCACCACACCGACGACATGACCTGGATCCGTTTGCAACTCCCGACGAAACAGTTGTTGCACGACGGTCATGGCGAGTTCAACCAGCTGCTTTTCTACGGACTCGTCCAGGCGTTCGAATGGGCGGGCCAGCGCGCACAGCAGTTCATCAAAGCGATCAACGCGTTGTTGAACTTCAATCGCGCCCGCCTTGATGCCTTCCGCATGGCCGGCCTCCCAGGCCTCGTCGTAAGCTTGTTTCTGCAAGTCCTGCAGACGGCTTGCGGTAAGAAATCCCTGATCGGCCGCACCATCAATTGATGGTGCAACCCATTTCTGTGCCACTTCTGCGTGAGCCTCGTTAGACAAACTCCTCACCCCCCTGACCCAGTTGGATATCACCGGCATCAGCCAGTCGTTTCAGCGCACTGAGAATTTCCTTTTGCGCTTCCTCGACCTCACTAAGACGAATGGGTCCCCGTGCTTCCATGTCTTCACGCATCAGCGTACCCGCCCGTTTGGACATGTTGTTCAGGATTTTTTCGCTGATCTCGGGATCGCATCCCTTCAAAGCCACAACCAGGAGGTCATTGGAAATTTCCCGTAACAAGGTTTGGATGCCGCGATCGTCGACCTTGAGCAAAGTATCAAAGACGAACATCTTCTCTTCTATACGAATGGATAGTTCCTCATTCCGTTCCTTGATCTCCTCGAGAACGGCATCGCCCTGGTCGGAGCCCAGTGCATTGATGATGTCGGCCGCGACTTTGTCGCCACCCACTCTTTCCGAGCCGCTATGGCTCGTGGTCTTCGATTTGCTGGCGATAAGATTCTCGATCTCCGCCAGCGCGCTTTGTTGGATGTCACTAAGACGGGCGATGCGCATAATGACGTCGGAGCGGCACTCCTCCGGTAAGAGCCGAACAACCTGAGCGGCCTGCTCGCTCTCGAGGTAGGCAATAACGATCGCAATAATTTGTGGGTGCTCACCGTCAACGATCTCGGCCACCTCCGCACTGGTCATCCATTTGAGAGCATCAAGACCTTTCGCGTCCGCGCCTGTCATGATGCGGTCGATAAAGGCGTTCGCTTTGCCCGCGCCGAACGCGTTACTCAGAACCTTTCGCACGTAGGCCTCGGTACCGACTGCAAAATTATTCGGGTCTTCTACGTCGGATATGAAAGTGCTGAGGACATGCTCTGCCTGGACTTTGCTAACATTCTCCAGCGTTGCCATCGCGGTACCAAGCAACTGGACGTCCTTGGCGCCCATGAATTTCAGTACTTCCGATGCTTCCGCTTCACCCAGAGTCATGAGCAAGAGTGCCGCATTTTGGGTACCGGTCATTCCCAACGCCTGCTCACTCATCAGCATTTACCCATTTGCTGACGATCTGCGCGACGCGGGCCGGATCATGGCCGGTGATGTTTTTTGCCGCCGTCACTTTTTCATCGAAGCTCGGTGCGGAGATACTTAGTTGCCCGCCGGACGCGGTGGCTGAGCCTGCGCCTAGCAACACGCCGCCGGATGCGACAAAATCGCCACCTGTGCCGTGATTCGCCAGGAGACCCCGCAACATCGGTCGAATAAGGCCGAAAGCAAGCGCCAGCACCAGAGCCGCACCCAGTACCTGTTTGAGCGTGTTCTGCAGCGCTGGGTTCTCCCAAATTTTGGCTTCTTCAGCCTCCGGACCTGCCGGCAAGGTGCGGAATGCCGCTTTCATAACCACGACCGTGTCACCCCGTGTGGCATCAAAACCCACCGCTTCCTTCACCAGGGATGTGTATTTGACGATATCCGCCTCTGTTAAGGCGGGCTGACCATCCTCGCTACCTTCCAATGGGCTGTCGTCGATCAGAACCGCCACTGACAGCCGCTCGATTTTCCCCTGCTGAGGGCGTGTGCGACTAATCGTCCGGTCAATCTCAAAATTACGTGTGCTGCTCCTGGTCGAGTTGACCGGCACTTCAACTTCGTCGGCGGCTTGCGTATCACTTGGCACAGTGGCCCCCGCGTCCGGAGGCTGGTTACTCAATGCTCCAGGCACACCCTGAGCGGCAGGACCACTTCCACGACGCTCCTGTTCATTTATTTGCTCACTGCGAATCACTGCTCGGGCGGGGTCAAACGACTCCCGGGTTTCCTCCGATGACGTAAAATCAAGTGTCGCGACTACCTCCGCCTGTACGCGTCCGGGTCCCATCAACGCGGTCAGCATATTTTCAATGCGTCGCTTGTAGGATTCTTCCAGCCGCGCCACATGCTTGAACTGACTGTTCATTTGCGCATCGGCCATGGGGCTGCCCGCCGAACTGAGGAGACGACCGTTCTGGTCGATCAGCGTTACGTCGCTTGCCGATACGTTGGAAACGCTCGCAGCGATAAGATGCACTATAGCCGAGGCCTGCTCGGCTTCCAGTTCCCTGCCACGATATAGCTCCAGCAACACAGATGCGCTGCCGCTGTTGTTGTCGCGAATAAAGGCAGACCGCTTCGGTGTCGCCAGGTGCACCCGCGCGACACGAATCGCCCCAATATGTGAAATGGTTTCGGCGAGTTCCGCCTCAAGTGCGTGTTGGTAGCGGGCACTCTCCATGAACTGACTGACGCCAAAACTCGATTGATCCTGCAGCATATCCATGCCACTGCCACCGCCTTGAGGCAAACCCTGCGTCGCAAGTTCAATTCGTGCATCGTGAAGACGAGATGCAGCGACCATTACCACGCCCGATACGGTATCGAGTTCATACTCTATGCCAGCACCGCTTAGCGCCTCAGCTACTTGTGCCGCATCGGCCGTATCGAGGCCGCTGTAGAGTTGCGTAAATACCGGTGACTGTGACCAGAGCACGACCGCAAATCCTACGGCTACGCTGGCAGCAACGCCGATCAGCAAGACGACTTGTCGAACCGCCGGAATAACAAGTATCCCGCTCAGATTGATATTGCTGGCCGGCATTAGCGTTGATTCAATGACTTCGTTATTTTCCATGTTTTGCTTCCCGTCCCTGAGACGTGTCGGTGCCTTACACAGGCATATTCATAATTTCCTGGTACGCAGTGACCAGTTTGTTTCTTACTTCCGTCATGGCTCTGAACGAAAGGTCGGCTTTTTGCGTCGCCACCATGACCTCAACCAGAGTGGCATCGCCCGTTCCATTTTCGAAACCGCCCTTCATTTTTCCCGCTACATGATGCAAATCGTTGACGGTGTCGATGGTGTTTTTCAACAAGTCACCAAACTTCGGCGCGTCGGCGGCCGGCGTCATGTCCGCTGTCGGTGCCTGCAATTCGGCGTTGAGCGAACGAATCTGGTTCAAAATCTGATCGGTACTGATGGTGTTCATAACGTGTTCCTTCCTGCAGCGGTTCGCGATACAAGCTGGTTATCCGCGTTGACAAATCCGTCTTCGCGCATTCGTGCCAGCTTGTAACGCAGCGTCCGTGGGCTAATACCGAGAATTTTTGCCACCGCAATCCGATTGCCGTTCTCCTCGGCCAGGGCGTCGACAATCAGTTCGTACTCACGAATTTTCAGGTCGTCCTGCAAACCGCTGGTCTCGTTCTGAGCGCTGCGCTCTGCCGGTGGCTGGTCTTCCAGAATCAGATCCGTGGCAGAGACCGTATTGCCCTGCAGCATGATTAGCGTGCGCTGAATAACGTTTTCGAGTTCACGGACATTGCCGGGCCAGTTATGCGCGAGCAGTCGTTGCTCCGCACCATCGGATAAAACCGGGCGAGTGGTTTCGACGCAAGAATGTTTGCTGATGGCAAGCTGGGCCAGCGGCAATATGTCGCCCTTGCGATCTCGCAATGGCGGAATAACTAATGGAAAAACATTGAGTCGGTAGTACAAGTCCTCGCGAAATTGTCCGGCCGCCACCTCTTGACGCAAGTCTTTGTTGGTTGTCGCAAGAACACGAACGTCCAGAGAAATCGTGCTACGGCCGCCGATGCGTTCGACTTCCTTTTCCTGAATTACCCGCAGCAGCTTCGCCTGCAGGCCAATATCCATTTCCGAGATCTCGTCCAGCAACAAGGTACCGCCCTGGGCCTGTTCAAACTTTCCGGGATGGGCCCCGCTCGCGCCAGTGAATGCCCCCTTTTCATAACCAAACAAAACGGCCTCCAGCATGTTCTCCGGAATGGCAGCGCAATTAATGGCAATAAACGGCGCATCGACGCGTGTTGAACACTGGTGAATGTAGCGTGCAATAATTTCCTTACCACAGCCGCTTTCTCCGCTGAGTGTCACCGTTGCGTTGGTCCTGGCCACTCGTTGAGCAACACGCAGCAGTTCCAGCGTTTTCGGATCTGCTGCCACCGGTTGACCGGATTCCGGCAGTTCCTTGAGATGTCGGGCAACGATTGCCTTGAGATCATCCACCTCGAAGGGCTTGATCAGAAAGTCGACCGCACCGTTACGCATGATATCGACAGCGTTCTCGATCGTGCCATAAGCTGTCATCAGGACCGCGGGTAGTGCCGGATGTTTCTCACGAATCTTTCCTAATAACTCCGTTCCGTCCATTGGCTGCATTTGCAGATCACTGACCACCAGGCCAATGTCCTCGCTGTCCAGGATGCCCAGCGCCGCCGGACCGCTGTCAGCGGCGAAAACCGGATGATCCCCATCCGCCAGCGTCGTCAGCAGTGCCTCACGGAGGTTGGCATCGTCTTCGACGATGAGTACTCCCTGGCTGGTCACTGCTTGTCTCCTGCCATTGGCAAACACAGGGCAAACGTCGTTCCCCGCGAACTGGAATCAACCAGTACATCACCGTCATGAGCTTCAGCGACAGCCTGGACAACCGCAAGACCCAGACCGGTCCCTTGCGGACGTGTGGTAAAGAACGGTTCAAACAGGCGCTCTTTGATGTCCCCTGAGATACCGTGTCCATTGTCGCTGACAGTCATACAAACCTTGCCGTTCACCGCTTCTGCGCCCAGTTCGACCCGCGGATCTTTGTCACAGGCTTGACGCGCGTTGTCGATGAGATTCATCAGGGCACCCCGAATCGCATCCCGGTTTCCCTCCACGGTGAGCGTCGAACGCAAGCTGGCTATGTTCAGAATATTGCTATCGGCGCGAGGATCGTAGGCATCCGCAATCTCCCGGAATAGTTCCGCGACGCCGAAAAACTCGCCGCTTCGACGTGAACCGCTGGCATAAAGCAGCATATCGTCAACCATGCGGACCAGTTCCTGCAAACGGTCGCCGACCTTGCCGGCCAACACCTTTTCATCATGCAGGCCTTTGCCGAACTGCCCGGCATAGAGGAGTGCTGCCGTTAGCGGCGTTCGAATCTGATGTGCGAGCGTCGCCGTCATTTCACCAATAGAGGACAGTCGCTCGCGGCGTTGTAGAAGTTCGGTCATGCGACGACTCTCGGTTACGTCGGCCAGCAGCAAGATCTCACCAGCTTCGTCGCCCAGTGGCTGACGTGACAGATTGAACCAGCGACCGTCACGCAAGCGAAGGTCGCCATCGGCCGCATCCGTAGGGCAGAATTCGCGATGTGCGATCTCGGACCAGGCACAACCGACCAATGGTTGATGCAGCAATTCGGATGCCTTGCGGTTTTTTTCGCGGATGATGCCGCTCCCGTCGAGAATGAGCACCGCGCCAGGCAAAGTATCCAGCGTGCACATCATTCGGTTTCCGAGTCGCTCTTTCTCTACGAACTCACGCTGGCGTGCCAGTTGCGACAACTTCAACTCGCGGGTGAGCAAATCGATTTTCGCTTGTAACTCTCCGTAGGACGCGTCCAGCAAGCAGGATTGCCGATTGAATAAATCGAATGACTGCCGCAGATTGTTGGCGTTGGTTGCTGCCAAGGTTCCTCTCCATTGCGTTATTTCATGATTGGTGGCAATGAATAAGCAAGATGTGTGCCACATCGGTAACTCGTTTACATTCAAACAGTTACCGTTTTTTTAGGCGTGCGGAAACGTCAAGATTCTGACGGTGGCAAGGCAATTTTGGTGTGCGGCGAGATGTTGCCGCCGGAAATTTGGCGACTGCCGAGGAGCTTGATTTGTTTTTGGGCCCGGCCGGGCCCTCAGGTCGTGCTCAATGAATCTCGTAACGTGAAAGTTTTTCGACCAGCGTTGTGCGCTGCATTGAAAGCATTCGTGCCGCTTTTGCGACCACGCCGTTGCAGGCCAGCATCGCTTTCTCGATGAGTTCCCGTTCCACAGCCTGCAAGTGACCTTTGAGATTGGCGGCACTTAATGCCAATGCGTCTGAAAATTCACCTGGCATCAGCGCTGCCTCGGAGTCGGTGACAGACTCGCGATACCTGGCCGGCAGATCCTTCAATGCAACTTCGCCACTGGGATAAAGAATCGCCAGTCTTTCGACCAGATTCGAGAGTTCACGAATATTCCCGGGCCAGGCGTAGTTCGCCAGCGCCTGCAGTGCAGCCGGGCTGAGTCGTAGCTTTTCCTCACCGTGGGCCTGGTGTTGTACCAGCAGCTCAGTCAGAAGATCCGGAAGATCGCTACTGCGTTTTCGCAGGCACGGCATTTCGATCGGGAAGACATTCAGGCGATAAAAGAGGTCTTCACGAAAATCTTCAGTCTTGACCGCCTCCGGCAAATTGCGATGCGTAGCCGCAATAATCCTGACGTTCGATTTTTGTACCTTGTTGCTGCCCACACGCTGGAAGCAGCGCTCCTGCAGGACTCTTAGCAGTTTGACTTGCATCGACAGGCTCATATCGCCTATTTCGTCCAGAAACAATGTGCCACCCTCGGCGAGTTCGAAGCGCCCGGCGCGCGCATTTATCGCACCCGTAAAAGCCCCTTTCTCGTGACCAAACAACTCGCTTTCCAGCAAATCCGGCGGGATGGCACCGCAGTTTATAGGCACAAACGGCATATCGGCACGATCGGAAAGGTCATGAATCGTTCGGGCGACCAATTCTTTGCCCGTGCCAGACTCACCCGTAACCAATACCGTCGTATCGAAATCTGCGACTTGTTCAATTAGCTCGCGGATGTGTCGGATGGATTGGGAATGTCCTGTTAGCCGCTGTCGCCTATCTTCACCGGCATATCGCTCGGCGCGTCGCAGCAATCGACTTACCTGTCCGCGCCGCAATGGCATATCCAGCGTCCAGGTCGGTCTTTCGACATCCGCCGATGAAATATCCGGCGTCGTGTTTTCGTCGGCAAGCAACAGAAACGGCAGATGCGGTTGTTTTTTCGACAGCTGGCGGAAGGCGTTGTGAAATTTCTTGCTGGATGCGGTATCGCCAATCAGTACAGCAATGCCCTGTTGCGCAGCGAAGGTGCCAAGAGAGGCTTCTGTATCTGCAACGATCGGCTCGTAGTTCATAAATCGCAATCGGTGGCTCAATTCAGCGGCCCGGTCCGGATTGGCATCCAGAACCAGCACTTTATTCGTCGTCTGCGTTGCTACCACCATGCTCACGGCCTTCATTGGCGTTATGTAAAAGCACTATCAAGTGGCGAGTAGCATAGCGAGGTCATGCCACTCCGATTGTGACCGACCTCACAATTATCAAAGTCTTACGTTAAATTCGAGTTTGGGATCTGGCCGCCTGTCAGGCAGTACCAGCGAGGGCTTCTGTCGCCTGGTAGCTTGCCGAGGCACGCCGGCCGGTCCTGATCATCCCCAGCTTGTCCGCCAGCTCACCTCGGTGTAACAACGCCCGATCGTGGAATTTTTCGATACGCACCTGGATGCCGAGCAATATGTCACCGCGTTCACTGGCAGGAATTCGCGTAATCAATCCCGGCAGGCGGTGCAGGATGATTTCGATTTTCTCCCATTCATCGTCGTCCGCCAGGCGCTCGATCTCCTGCAGTCGAACTTCGATTTGCTCACCGAAGTCGTGCTGCATGGCCATGGCTGTCGCTGGAGAATTCATCGTCTTATTCCTCTGGATCGGTTGGATCAGTGTCCATCGACCTCTGATGCTATTGCATCCCAGGCCTCTTTCAACTCCCGCATCAGTCCCGCCACCTCATCAAGGATCTTGGGGTCATTGCGAAAGTTGGCCTCGGTCAGTCGCTTCATCATGTACTCATACAAGGCATCGAAGTTTCCGGCCATGCTTTGATCGGGTTTGTGGTTCAGGCTTGCCTGCAAACCGCTGATTATTTCCACGGCTGAGCCAATTTGCGCTCCTTTCTCGGCAATCGATTCGCGCTCCATATGACCGCGTGCCATGGCGATCTTGGTCAATACCCGTTCCATCATCAACTGGATCAATCTATGTGGAGTTGCAGTTTCAACCTCGCTTTTTATGCCAATCCGTTGATAGGCCTGCGCGGCTCCGTGACTACCCGTATTCATCATATTTCGCTCTCTGTTATCAGTTTCTGTTACGCGACGTGAATCCCGGCAGATTTGACAGCTGCTGGGTAAGAAAATTACTGGTCAGGGACAATTGTCCGAGTAGTGCATCCATTGCATTGAACTGCCGCATTAGCCGCGCCTCCAGCGACACAAGGCGTTGGCTAAGCGAGGCACGGTCTTCATTGATGCTTTCAATCTGCTGGTTCAGTCCATCGGTGCGCGATTCGATAACACCTTCACTCGACAAATAGCTGTCGACAACATTGAAAATCCGAACTGCATAGCCATCCGTCGTGGCGAATAGCTGACCGAGCTTCGTAAACTCGGTGTTCATGATTTCTGATAGTTTGGTGTCGTCCACGACAAGGCTGCCGTCGAGTTGCAACTCAATGCCGACTTCGGTCAGCGAAGAAAAATTCGCATCGATATCGGTAACCACGTTACTCAGCTCACGTCGGACCTGACCCTGGATGGCACGTAACGTGGAGTCACCAAATAACGGGCCGGTAATCTGGGATTCGGAGTCGAAACTGGCCAGCTGACCGAAAATGTCCACGAGATTGTTGTAGCTCTGAACGAAATTATTGACCGATTGACGGGCCGCTGCTTCATCGTTGGCAACGACAAGTGATGCGGTTGAACCGGGGTTCGCTGCATCAAGCTCGATCGTTACGCCCTGAATTGCAGTACTGATCGTATTCGACGTGCTGGCAACATCGAAACCGTCGATGCGGATCAACGCATCTTGTGCCGCAATCGATTCAGTTAATGACAACAGGGCATTGGCAGGATCGTACTCAAGTGCAGCCAGGCCACCGTCGCCGCCACTTTGTGTCACGGTAATACCATTGTTGCTGCCGACATTTTCACCCGAGAGAATCAGGTAGCTGCCAGAGTCGGCGTTGACAATGGATGCGCTTACGCCCGTATTGTCAGCGGCCGCATTGATTGAATCACGGATGCCGGCCAGGGTGTTGTTTGCGCTATCGACTACAATCCCAAAGGTTTCTGAACCTACGGTGATCTGCATCGTGCCCGTACCAACTGCCGTATTGGCATCAGCGAATGCACCGGAAGTCAGTTTTTGAGCCTGTGCCAGTTGCACAACCTCGACTGAGTAAATAGCGGGGACCGCGCTGCCCTCGGCGCTTACGGTAAATGGCGAACCTTCATCGGTGCTGGCTGTCCGTGCAAGAAAGCTGTCGACCTCCCGTAAGCTGTCGAGAGAGTCACGAAATTCGGATAAGGATGATTTGAGAATGCCAAACGCCGATAACTCGGCCTGCACTCTCGCCTCACGTTGTCCTAGTCGCGCCTGCACCGGCTGGCCCTCCGAAGCAACAAGCTGTTGCACAATGCCGGAAATGTCCAGTCCGGAACCAATTCCCGTTGAAATTATCATGTCTGTCTCTCGTCGCTTTCGCAGATACCCGATTTAATTACAAGAAACGTGCCAACAACAACCGCATGGCCGTTCATCGAATTACGCGATCTCATCGAATAGTCGAATCGCGAAATTGCCTTCCGCCTGCAAATAGCCGGACACTTGCTCACCCGGAATCTGGCGAATTATCTCACCAGTTTCGCTATCCAGGACCTGGATTACGGATTTTCCGTTCTGCAGGTCAACCTGGAACCGAAGGTCCCGTCCGATGCTGATGGAAGCCGCGTTCAACTTCTGCACGACCCTTTCAAAATCCGACGGCGATCTTGGCTCGGGAACCGGCAACGATTGGCCGGTCGACGACCGCGCCTTGCCACTCGCCTCCGGCGAACCACCGGAGCCTTCGCTGAGCGAAGCAAACGTACCGGTCACCGCCGAGATCGAAATTTTTGATTCCTGAGACATACCGGGTTTCCCTGATCCCGACAGGGTGGCTTCCATGCCACCCTTTTCGAGATACTACTTCCTCAGATCATGCTTACTGCAGCAAACTCAGTGCAAGTTGTGGCTGGGCATTTGCCTGAGCCAAAACCGACACGCCGGCCTGTTGCAATACCTGAGCTTTGGTCAGTGCCGCTGTTTCAGCTGCAAAGTCCGCGTCCTGAATCCGTCCTCGCGCTGCCGCCAGATTTTCACTGACTGATTGCAGGTTCGAGATCGTGGATTCGAAACGGTTCTGGATAGCACCAAACTGACTACGCAGGCTGCTGACCGAGTTGAGGGCCGCATCAACACGATTGATCGTGGTGTTGGCGTTATCAACGGTGGTCACCGAGGCAGTGTTCAGGGCAGATGCACCCAATGCCAGGGTTGTGCCTGTGAAACCGATTCGTGCCGGCGTTGTGCCACCGATGACCAACTGCTCTGAGGCAGTAAGGCGAATCGAACCAACCACTGTTTGCGCCTGGTTGGCATCGAGATCAGCTGCGTCATTGATACTGTTGTTCAGGGTATCGTCAGTAACACCCAGGCCAACAGCCGAACCGGCTGTACCATCGGTCTGATCAATGATGATATCGCGACCATCGCCTGCAGACAAAGTGACTCGGTTGTTGGCACTATCGAATGCAGCGGTTACGCCAGTGGCTGAACCATTAGCGTTGATTGCCGTAACAAAGTCCGTACCAGACAGACTCGCGCCGGAAAAATCCCGACTCGAATAAATCGCCTGACCATTGACCGTCAAGCTATAGTCCGCATCGTTGACAGCGGTAAAGTCAAACACTGCTGTTGTATTCGCTGTTGCAGTGAGCCCGGATATACCCGATGAGTTAAGTGCCTTGGCCTTGGCCTGTGCACTGCTCGCGGTCAAACCGGCCGAAGCGCCTTCAGCGACTGATGCGACAACGGCTGATGCCTGCCCGCTGCCAATGGCAATGGTCAGTTCACCTGAACCGATAGCACTACCGTCTACACCGGTAGATTGCTGGCCGACGGAAAGTGACGTGTCAAAAGCAGCGCCACCAACGTAATCGGCCGTCTTACCAATGCTAAGCGTACGCAGGCTGGTATTCAGCGTCACATTGATGGTTTGGCCTACATTAGCGCCAACCTGGAAGGCCGCGTTGCCGAAGGTGCCATCGAGAAGAGTCTGATCGTTAAACGCGGTTTGCGTTGCGATACGATCAATCTCTGCCAGGCGTTGCTGTACTTCCTGGTCCAGAGCCGCACGGTCAGAGGCCGAGTTCGTGGCGTTGGCAGACTGTACCGCCAGTTCACGAATTCGCTGCAGGTTGTTCGTCAGCTCGCCCAGTGCGCCCTCTGCCGTTTGTGCCAGAGAGATACCGTCGTTAGCGTTTCGAACCGCCTGATTGAGTCCTCGTATTTGCGTTGTGAAACGCTCGGAAATTGCCAAACCTGCAGCATCATCCTTTGCGCTATTAATTCGCAGGCCCGTTGACAGTCTTTCCAGTGACTGGTTAAGCAAACCTTGCGAACGACCTAAATTACGTTGCGCATTAAGCGAAGCAACGTTGGTATTTATAGTCAGTGCCATTTGTCTTACTCCTAGTAAAAAAATATCCCGGTCTGCTTGTGCCGCCGGTAGTCATTGTCTGGGGCCACGAAATCCATTCAAGACCGCCGTACACAGAAGTTATCGGTGGCACGCAGGAAATCTTGAGAATTATTTTGAATTGGCAGGAATGACGATCAAAGCGCACCGGCAAGGTGCTGTAGAGCTTTAATGCCCAGTGACAAAAATGTGACCTGGCTTCGTTTTGAACGAATGATTTGCCGCTTCACGTCCTGTGATTACAGGAAATTGAACAGCGACAAGCTCTGGGTGCGGATAAAGGACTGTTGTGCCGCTTCCAGCACGGAAAGCTCGAAACTCAGTCGCGACAAGGCCTCAGCATAATCCAGGTCCTCGAGTTCACCCAGCGTTTGCTGCAGCGTGATTGCGAAGCCACCGTTTGAGTCGGCCTGGTTCTCTATGGCAACCAGACGGGAACCAACGCGAGTCCTGACATCCAGAATATTGCCAATAGCCTGGTCGATATTGTTGAGGCCAATGTTGATACCGGTCGACATTCTTGCCCGCGACGTATCGTCGGCGGCACCGGATTCAACCGTCGTAATCAGCTGTTGCAGGCTGGTGAAGATATCCTGATAGCGGCTTGGCGAAGCCAGGAACTCGTCGCCGGCATCTGGCTGACCGTCCAGCGAGAATTCGATACCCTGGAATCCGATCGACGACCCGGGCTCATAGGTACCGGCCCCAATCACTACACTCGCCGCGTCCAGAATTTCATAATTTGTAGCATCGACGAAACGAACCGAATACACGGCGCCGTCATATTGTGTCGGGTCAACTACGCTACTGCTGCCAATGGCGCCGGAGCCTGTGTTAGCAGCCGGGCATAAAACCTTGATACCTCAGGTTATCGCAGAATTGAAAAAAT
>CAYUOY010000097.1:0-15288 GCA_964446495.1 uncultured Woeseiaceae bacterium
TTTTGATTCCAGCTGACGTTGCTGGCGCCGTACGGGGTGCCACCGGAGGTAGTGGTGGACAATTCCGCTACGCTAAAGGGGACGCCCGTGATCAGCATGCCGTGGTGGAGCAGGGGCATTGCCATTGTGAGCAGTGTTGTTTCCTGACCTCCATGGAGAGACGACGTTGACGTAAATACCCCGGCCGGCTTGCCGCTGAGTGTGCCACTGAGCCATTCGCTGCCAGTGCCGTCCAGGAAGTATTTAAGCGGTGCCGCCATGTTGCCAAATCGGGTTGGGCTGCCCATTACCAGTCCGGCGCACTCTCGCAGGTCGTCGGTATTCGCGTAGGCGGGGCCGTCGGCGGGCACCGAATCCTGCGTCGCTTCGCAGACTGTCGAAACCGGGGGAACGGTTCGCAGGCGTGCGCTGCTGCCTTTCACGGCATCGATGCCGCGGCTGACTTCTCTCGCCAGAGCTTCCGTTGCGCCGTTGCGAGAGTAGTAAAGAACCAGAATCTCTATCATTTTCGGAGCAAATCCAGCACGTTTTCAGGCGGGCGGCCAATGACGGCGTGGTCATTGTCCTCATCGACGGCAATCGGACGTTGCAGGGCTTTTGGGTGCTTATGTATCCAGTCGGCCAGCGCGGCATCATCATCCATTGGCGGCAGGTCAGAGGCACCTTTCACGTCTTCTTCGCCTTTTCGTATCAAATCCTCAACCTTGAGGTCGAGGAGTCCGGCCAGGCGCACAATGGTAGCGGCTGCTGGCGGGTTGGTCAGATACGTGACTATGTTTGGGCTGATATTGTTTTCCTGCAACAAATCCAGTGTTTTCCGTGATTTAGAGCAATTTGGGTTGTGAAACAACGTTATGTTCATTGTGATCGCGGTCTGCTTTTGGGCTCGAATGAGCGGCGACTCTAGCAGGCCAAATGCCGCTCGTCAGCCATTTCCAGTTTGCTTGACGGCGGGGCTGCCGCCTTGCTAGCGTTGTGTTGTGCTTACCAATATCTTCAATGACTCACGCGTTGCGGCGAGCGGAATGCGGCTGCGTGTCTTTTTTGGCGTTTTGCTCTTGATTGCGTCAGCCTGTCAGGTCGCTCCTCCGGTGCAGGAAATGAGCGATGCCCGACAGGCCATCGCGGTTGCCAGAGCGGCCGGAGCGCGGGAATTCGCAGCATCTGATCTGCAAGCGGCCGAAGCATCACTCGAAAGTGCGCAGCAACAATTGACGGCGGGTGCTTATTCCCAGGCGCGTCGTGACGCATTGCAGGCAAGAGACAAGGCGCTTGAAGCGCTGTCGATTGCTGAGCGCGCGGAGATGAAAGCGAAATAAATAGTCGAGTCAGGCTAGATTCGAAACCACTTCAACCGCAACTTATCCAGAACTTTGTTCGGATACTTTCGTTTGCCAAGACTGCCGTTATAACGAGCCAGTGCGCGCGGAAGATTGCCATTTTCACGCTCGAGATAGAAATTGAGAATGGTGCAACCGAAGCGCAGATTGGTACTGATGTGCAGCAGATTGTCATCGGGCCGGCCAATTTCCTCCAGCCAGAAAGGCATGATCTGCATCAATCCGCGTGCGCCAGCCACTGAAATGGCGTAGTGATCGAAATTGCTTTCGACGTCAATGACGGCCAGTACCAGTTCCGGCGCAAGATCGGCGCGAGTGGCCTCGTAGTGCACACTGCGCAGAATTTCGAGTCTTTCACTCGGGTCTTTGACTGTTCCGGCCAGGCGTGCCGACATGTCGGTAAGCCAGACCTGGGCATCGAATTCGTCGCCGAAACTGTCGGCAGAACTCGCCGCCGCACGCAGCAGCTCCAGCAAATCCGGGTCGGGATCTTCTGCCGCATGCGTGGGAATGGATCCGACGGACAACAATAGCAACAGGACAGTTTGCAGTAACTTCATGCTCAGAAACCGGTGACTCTTATTTCAGTACACCGCTCATACTACCTTGACAAGCACCTAGAATAATCAGGCTGGTCGCAATAAGTCGAGGGCAGCGTCACGGTTCAGCATTCTTGCTTCGCTGTCGCGACGGTGACGGTATTCCAGTTCACCGGCCGCGACACCTTTTTCGCTGATGACGAGACGGTGCGGTATGCCGATGAGCTCCGCGTCGGCAAACTTGACCCCGGGTCGCGCATCACGATCATCGAAAAGCACGTCGATACCAGCCTCCAGAAGCTCGGCATACAACGCCTCTGCAGCGCGCCGCAGGGTGTCCGAACGTTGCATGTTAATCGGAATCAGCACCACATCGAAGGGCGTCAGCGGCTCTGGCCAGATGATGCCCTTGTCATCGTTATTTTGTTCGATGGCCGCTCCGACAATGCGCGTGATGCCAATACCGTAGCAGCCCATTTGCATGCAGGTGTCGTTGCCATCCTGGTCTTGTACCGTCGCTCCCATGGAGGCAGAGTATTTGTCACCCAGCTGAAATATGTGACCGACTTCGATTCCCCTGGCAATCGACAGCGTTCCATTGCCGCCGGGTGTCGGGTCACCGGCGAGGACATTGCGCAAGTCAACCGTTTCGGCCTGGTCCAGGTCGCGGCCGAAATTGACCCCGGTCAAGTGTGTATCGACCTCGTTGGCGCCACAAACGAAATCACTCATCAGACGGGTCGCATGGTCGTAATAGACCGGTATGCCCAGATCGACCGGGCCCGCGAAGCCAGTCTCGCAGCCCGTTGTTGTATAGATTGTCTTTGCATCCGACATTTGCAATGGTGAACTGACTCCGGACAGTTTTGCGGCCTTGACGGCGTTTAGTTCATGGTCGCCGCGCAGTACCAGCGCGACCGGTCCTGTATCGCCGTCAACGATCAGTGTTTTGAGGGTTTGTTCTGGCGTGATGTTCAGCAGTTCGCACAGCGCCGCAATGGATCTGGTGCCCGGCGTGTGAGTTTTCTTTAGCTCATCCGTTGGCGCTGCCGGTTTTCCAGCGGGCCGTTCCGTCGCGGCAGTTTCAACGTTCGAGGCGAAACCATCGTCGTCGCAATAGGCTATGGCATCTTCACCGGATTCGGCGAGGACATGGAATTCCTGCGAACGACTGCCGCCAATCTCGCCACTGTCTGCATCGACGACGCGGAATTTCAAGCCAAGGCGTTCGAAAATCGCCGTGTAGGCGGCGTGCATACGCCTATAGCCCTCGTCCAGAGAAACTCGGTCGATGTGGAAGGAGTAGGCGTCCTTCATGATGAATTCCCGGGCCCGCATAACGCCGAATCGAGGCCGAATCTCATCCCGAAACTTCGTTTGAATCTGGTAATAATTGATCGGCAATTGCTTGTAGCTGCGCAGTTCGCGCCGCGCGATATCCGTGATAACTTCTTCGTGAGTAGGGCCGAAACAGAAATCCCGATCATGTCTGTCGCGCATGCGCAGTAACAGCGAGCCGTAAAAATCCCAGCGACCGGATTCCTGCCACAACTCCGCCGGCTGAACAGCGGGCATCAGGAGTTCCAGTCCGCCGGCGCGATCCATTTCCTCGCGAACTATGCCCTCGACCTTGCGCAATACCCGCAGGCCGATGGGCATCCAGGTAAACAGGCCTGAGGCGAGGCGGCGGATAAGACCGGCACGTAACATCAGCTGGTGGCTGACTATTTCGGCTTCGGCTGGAACTTCCTTGAGCGTGGTGAGCCCAAAATCTGTAAATCGCATGTGTCTGGTGACCGTGGTGGCTAAGCGGCCGTATTCTACACAAATGGTCAGAAGAGTTTGCACCCTCAATTTGCTCGGACTACGCCGTGTTTGCGAGATTGGCGCTTGTTCGCAGGGCATTCTTCTTGCAGAATCCCGGCTCGATGAGTACGGGCGTCAGAACAGACTGACTTCGTGCCGGACAAACGAGTTGAGAAAGGAACAGGCAAAAAGTGCAAGGCCGTCGCAATCCATTTGTTGCCAGTGAAGGCATACCCTACATGGTGCTCGCTATAGCGGCATTCATTGGTTGCTGGCATTTCTTCGGTGCTTTATTCGCTATTGGCCCGCTGGCGGTGGTCGTCTACTTTTACCTTATTTTTCGTGATCCGAAGCGCCCGGTTCCAGCGGCTCCGCTGGGTGTGGTATGCCCCGTTGATGGCCATGTTGTCGCGATCGGACGTGCCAGCGATGCGGAGCAGGAGGGTGATGGGCACCGAATTATTTTGCGTATCAACAGCCTGGGTACCTACACCGCTCGTTGCCCGGTCGAAGGCAAGATCATGGATCTCAGCAGTGCTGGCGAAGAAGGCCGGCCGTCGCGCAACACCAATGGATTGTGGGTCCGAACGGATGAGGGCGACGATGTGATTCTGCAATTCAGTGGGCATCGCTTCGGGCTGGCGCCGCGGGCTTTCCTGAAGTACGGCGAACGGGTGGGTCAGGGTCAACGTTGTGCCTACCTGCGATTGACCAGGCTGGCGGAAGTGGAACTGCCGCTTGGGGCGAGAATAATGGTGGAAGAGGGTCAGCGGGTGGCGGCGGGCAGCGATATCCTGGCCAAGCTTCCACACCATTGATTTGCCACTGTCCTGAACGCAGCAAGTCATCCTGACTCGTGGCAAAATAGCCAAGATGAAACACACACTTACAGAAACCGAACGCCGCAGCTATCTTGATGCGCTGGAAATCGACGTATGGCGGTCGCGGGGAGCAGTAGAGGAATCGGCGGCCGCGGAAACCGATCTGGCCGAGGTCCCATTGGAAACCTGGGACCATATTCGTGCGGCTGTTTCCAAATGCCAGAAATGTGGCTTGCATCAGACGCGTACAAAAACAGTGTTTGGTGTTGGCAGTGAGACGGCGGATTGGATGATTATCGGTGAAGCGCCTGGGGCGGAAGAGGATCGGCGTGGTGAACCCTTTGTCGGTCGGGCGGGTAAGCTGCTCGACGAGATGTTGCGAGCCGTGGGCCTGGATCGACAGACGGTATTCATAGCCAACGTCCTGAAATGTCGGCCACCGGGCAATCGCGACCCGAAGACGGATGAGAGTAGTCAGTGTCGTGTTTATCTGGATCGCCAGATCGAGCTGATTCAACCTAAAATCATCGTCGCCGTGGGCCGCATTGCCGCACAGTTGCTGCTCGATACCGATGCTCCTCTCGGACGACTGCGCGGTCAGTTGCATCATGTCGGCGCCGCAGCAACACCGGTTGTTGCTACTTATCACCCAGCGTACCTGTTGCGCAGCCCGATGCAGAAACGCAAAGTGTGGCAAGACCTGTGCATGGCGCGGGCTCTGGTTAACGAGCAAACGGCATGATTTCACGCATCGAGGAAATACCGGTCGGCGTGCGCAACATGACCCATGATGACCTTGCCTCGGTGTCGGATATTGAGCGCCTTAGTTACGAATTTCCCTGGAGCCACGGCGTATTTCGGGACTGTCTGCTGGCGGGCTATAGCTGCATGGTGCTGGAACATGGCGTGAACCTGGTTGGTTACGGAATTTTGTCCATCGCGGCGGGTGAGGCACACATTCTGAATTTGTGTGTTGCCTCTGAATTTCGGGGCCTGGGTTATGGTGAGCGAATCCTGAATGACATTATCGAACGCGCGCACTATGCGGAGGTGCGGGCCATTTTTCTCGAGGTGCGCCCAACAAATTCGAATGCCTTGTCGCTGTACCGGAAGAAAGGCTTTCACAAAATTGCCAAACGTCCGGCCTACTATCAGGCTAACAGTGGTCGCGAAGACGCCGATGTCCTGTCACTAATCCTGAGATCATCGGAAAGCTGATGGCCAACATCGAACAGGAAGTCGGCAAGCGCCGGACGTTTGCGATTATCTCCCATCCGGATGCCGGCAAGACGACGCTGACCGAGAAACTGCTGCTGTTTGGCGGGGCGATTCAGCTTGCCGGAACCGTCAAGGGACGCAAAGCGAGTCGGCATGCAACCTCGGACTGGATGGCGCTCGAGCAACAGCGCGGTATTTCCGTCACCTCGTCAGTCATGCAGTTTCCCTACCGGGATTGTGTCTTCAATTTGCTTGATACACCGGGGCACGAAGATTTTTCGGAGGACACTTATCGCACACTGACGGCCGTTGACTCCGCACTGATGGTAATTGATTGCGCGAAAGGCGTGGAGACGCGGACGGTCAAATTGATGGAGGTTTGTCGCCTGCGCGACACACCGATCATGACCTTCATCAACAAGCTGGACCGGGAAGGGCGCGAGCCCATCGAGTTGCTGGATGAGATCGAAGAGGTTCTGAACATCAGCTGCACACCGATCACCTGGCCGATCGGCATGGGTGGACGGTTGAAGGGTGTTTATCACCTGCTGAAGGATCAGATTTATTTGTATACCGCGGAAGGTCGCCAGAAGATGTCCTCGATTGAAGTCATTGATGGATTGCATTCCTCTGAGGCAGATCTCATTCTCGGCGACGATGCCGACGCATTTCGGGAGGAGATCGAACTGGTGCGTGGTGCCTGCCCCGAACTGAATGTCGATGACTACCTCGCGGCACGGCAGACGCCGGTGATGTTTGGTTCGGCCATCAGCAACTTCGGTGTCAAGGAGTTGCTGGATAGCTTTGTCGCTTATGCGCCGCCACCCGACGCACGAGAATCGGACCTTCGGACTGTCGTCGCGACAGAGGATCAACTGAGCGGCTTCATTTTCAAGATTCAGGCGAACATGGATCCAAGCCATCGTGACCGTATTGCCTTTATGCGCGTTTGCTCAGGCGAATTTCAAAAGGGAATGCGACTTCTTCATGTGCGCTCAGGGAAAGAAATGAAGATCGCAGAAGCGATTACTTTCATGGCGGCAGACCGTTTACACACGGAGACTGCCTATGCCGGCGACATCATTGGCTTGCACAATCACGGTACCATCAACATCGGCGACAGTTTCACCCAGGGCGAAGCGCTTCGATTTGGTGGTATCCCGAGCTTTGCACCTGAGATATTTCGACGCGCGATCCTCAAGGACCCGTTGCGTCTGAAGGCCCTGCGGAAAGGCCTGGCTCAATTGTGTGAGGAGGGCGCTACGCAGTTATTCAAGCCATTGCGCAATAATGACTTGATCCTGGGCGCCGTCGGACCGCTGCAATTCGATGTTGTCGCGCATCGATTGCGCGATGAATACAAGGTCGAATGTCAGTTTGAAGCCATCAGTGTGGCGACTGCACGCTGGGTCGAATGTGATGACGAACGATTGCTGGAAGACTTCAAGCGCAAGGCTCACGATAACCTGGCGCTGGATCACAGTGACAGTCTTGTCTACATTGCGCCGACCAGGGTCAATTTGAACCTGACCGAGGAGCGCTGGCCTGATATTCATTTTCGGAAGACGCGGGAATACTAGCAGTCTGTTGAAAAAACCATCCACGGTATTTTCAACGCAGCCAGTCGAAAAACAGAGTTTTTCAACAGGCTGCCAGTCAGTCCACCAAAGTACGTTTCGTGCGTGTAAATTGCGCAATCGCTTCCTGTAATTTCATCATGTTGTCGGCGGAAGGCGGACCATAACGGGCATCAAGATAGTGGTCTGTAATAGTACTGGCAGCCGTTTGTGCCGCCCGGTCCGATCCGCCCAATCGAGAGGCAAATGCCAGTGGCGGTTCACCCAACCAGGGATCAAGGCCGGTTGCTTCAGTAAACCGGCGGTAGAGGACGGCGGCTTTGTCTTTGGCGGGCCTGCCATAACGCATCGCCAGCAATACGCTAATCACGATGACAATGCCGGCCATCAGCGCAAGGCCTGTCAGCATCATTTTTTGCCAATCGGGCCGGTCCATGCCCAGCCACTCCATGAAGGCATTCTGGTTTTCCGGGCCATAGCCTAGTATCCAGTCGTTCCAGGTTTCATTGAGAGCGTCCCAGGTCAACACCATCTTGTGGAGCAACGCGGAGGGTGGAAAAAGACCCCAGCTTTCGCCGGCACCGCCAAACATCGCGCCAGACATTCCCGCATCGATTCGTTCCGGCGCAACCGCTGAGGTTGGGTCAACGCGACTCCAGCCTTCGTCCTGCAACCAGACCTCGGTCCAGGCATGAGCATCGGATTGGCGGACGATCATGTAGTTGCCGAGTGGGTTCACCTCACCGCCCTGGTAGCCGAGAACAATTCGTGACGGAATGCCTGCGGCACGCATCATGACGGCAAACGCCGACGCGTAGTGCTCGCAGAATCCGCGTCGGGATTCGAACAGGAACTCGTCGACCGGATTAGATCCGAGCGCCGGTGGTTCGAGTGTGTAGTAATACTCCTCGTTGTGAAACTTGCGCATGACGGCGTCAATGAAATCCCTGTCATTGCCCGCCGTAGCACGCATTTCTGTAGCAAGCGCGGCCGTGAGCGGATTGCTGCCCTCTTCCAGGTCGAGGTGACGACGGCGTGAATAGTCGCGGAGTTCCCTGTTTATTCGGAACTGCGGATAGGAGGTCACGGCGTAGGTTGTGCGTTGGTCGATGGCTTGTTCCCGGACCAATTCGAATTGTCGTCCGGAAAATGTTTTTGGTAACGTCCAGTCGGCGGCGATATCCAGGGCAAATATCCAGTGCTGTCGGGTTGCCTCCATGGTTATCTGGTAACTGACCGGGTTGCCGAAAAACTCCACCGGCCTGCTGGCGCTCGGAATAACGTTCGGATCTTCGCCTGACCAGGTCCGGCCATTGAAGCCTGTCAGGATCAATCCTCGCCAGTAGCGTTGACGCGGTGGCGGAATGTCAGCGTCGAAACGAACCCGAAAAGCGACCGCATCGGAGAGCGATAGCGAGCTGATATCGCCCGGACTCATCTGGTCGGACAAGCCGCTGGCTCCAATGCTGGTATCGATCGGCACAGACCAGAACGGATTCGATATGCGTGGAAAAAATACCCACATTGTCAGCATGAGCGGTGTGGCGTAGAGCAGCAGGCGAACACCGTTGCGCAGGGCCTGCCGCGCACTGACATGGCGGCTCGTCGACATCTGCAGCCATGCCGTCAACGTCAGAAGCAACGCAATGACAAGATACGGCAGTGACCACAAATACTGTTCCCGCAACAGCGCGGCCATGATCAGGAAAATGGAGATGAACAGAAGCACAAACTGATCGCGACGCTGGCGTGTTTCCAGAAGCTTGAGTGCTGCCATGACGGACAGTAATGCCGACCCGGGTCCGACGCCGCTAATGGAGCTGTAGGCATTGAGGACGCCGATGAAACAGAGCAACGCCAACGCCATCCGCAGCCACGCTGGAGGCAGTCGCCAGCGTTTTCTCTCCATCTGCAAACGGACCGCGGCGCAGCCAAGATAGATGACCGTGATCCAGACGGGCAGGTAGGGAACATGCGGGATGATGGCGACGCTGAGTGCCGCTAGCGTCCACGGCAGACTGCGCAGCAATGAGCCATCAGTGCCGCTTCGCTTAGCCACTGTTTGCTCCCCGCGGATCGCCAAACAAGGCCAGAGACGCAAGGCAGCGGTGACGATGTGCACCTCCGTGAGCGGGCGGATATTCGTGACCGGGAAGACGGACCCCGTAGTCACGCTGCGCCCGGTCCGCGTCGATGATCCAGCGTGTCAGAATGGACAGGCGGCTTTCCAGGTCGGCCGCTTCGATGCGGTCAAAATCGAGCCATTGACTGCTCGTATCCGCACCGGAGAATTGCTTGGACAATAGCTGGCCGCTGCGAGCGTATGCTTTCCACGCCACATTGCGCGGCGAATCGCCATCGTGAAACCGGCGCAGTCCCGCGAAATCCTCCTCGCCCCTGGCATCATGTTGGCGATGTCCGCGCGCTGCTTCAGTGGGCGGCGGAGGCGGAGCCACATCGGCGGGTTTTGGGTAGACCAATCCTTCCAGATCCATGTGCAGCCACGCCCAGGCACGAAACACCTCGAAGGGGAACAGCGTATGCACGCCGAAACGCGGCAAGGCGACCCGACCGCGACGAGCCGTAGGAATTTCCAGATGCAATACGCGACTTTCTCCAGGCGCCAGATCATCTGTCTCACTGACTACATTGCCGACATAAAGCTGAATATGATGACGATAGCTTCGCGAGTGATTGGTGATCGCAATTTTGAAAACGGCCCGCTGTCCTGCATACACGGGTTCCACACCCGCGAAACTGATTTCGAGTCCGACCAGGTTGCGCTGGCACTGGTGCATGGATACAAATCCCAGGCTGGCCAACAGGAAGGTCAGCACAAAGGACAGGTTGTTGTTGTAGTTCATCGAACCCAGCAACATGGCGAAAGTCATCAGCGCAAAGATGAGTCCCACCCCGGTGGGCAGAATGTAAATACGCCTCGAGGTCAGCTGCGTTATCGCGCGATCACTGCCCTGACGCTTTCGCGCCCAGTTCTCAAGGCGTGTGCGAAGGCGCTGTCGCAGGTTCAGTTGCAGACTAGGAAATGGCCACGGAATCGAGGACATGTCGGCATACTTCACTTGGCGTACGATAACTCGAGCCGCTGGCGGGTTTGAGGCGGTGACCTGCGACGACCGAAAAAATCGCCTGCACGTCGTCGGGAAACACACCGGAGTGGTCCATCACCAGGGCGTGCGCTTTTGCTGCGGCAGCCAATGCCAGTGAACCGCGGGGTGACAGGGCGGTCTCGATATCCGGAGACTCGCGGGTAAACCGAACCAGCGCCTGCAGGTAGTCAATCAGCGGTTCACTCATATGCATGCGCGACGTAGCGATCTGCAGTGCTTCGAGCTGCTCGGGCCCTATCACGGCGTCAATATCGGCAAGCAACGACCTCCTGTCAGCACCTGTGATCAGTGCGCGCTCGCTTTCTTCGTTCGGATACCCGAGTTCCAGTCGCATCAGGAATCGATCCAGCTGCGATTCGGGCAATGGGAAAGTTCCTATCTGATCGGACGGGTTTTGCGTTGCGACCACAAAAAATGGTTTTGGCAGGGGATGGGTTTTGCCATCAATGGATACTTGTTGTTCTTCCATCGCTTCGAGCAGGGCACTTTGTGCTTTCGGCGTCGCACGGTTAACTTCATCTGCCAGTACGAGCTGCGCGAAGATTGGACCCGGCTTGAATTCAAATTGCCCGTCGCGTTGTTGAAAGATAGATACGCCGATGATGTCGGCCGGCAACAGATCGCTGGTGAATTGAATGCGCTGGTAGCTCAGGCCAAGTACCTTCGCGAGTGCTTGTGCGAGCGTCGTTTTTCCAAGACCGGGCAGATCTTCAATCAGGAGATGGCCGCGCGCCAGCAGGCAGGCCAGTGCCAGGGAGATTTCCCGGTCCTTGCCAAGAATAATCGTGCCCAACATTTTCCTGGCAGCGTCGATTGATTCACGATGACCGGTCGATCCGAGCGGCACGTTTTCAAGTGTACTTCCGTGCGCCATGCGTTATTCCTCAAAGCCTGATTGCCCACACTCGATAATCCAGCATGAGGCCCTGCATTGCACAATCCGGGCTGCAGATTGTGAACCAGTGCTCAAATTGTGGCCGGGCTAGCCCATGCTGTCGAGTTTTTCGAGTTGCTCGGCCAGTTGCGCAAGCTGTTTGTCAAACGCGACTATCCGTTCACGTTCCTGTGTGACCACGGCGGCAGGTGCATTGTGCACAAATTTTTCGTTGTCGAGTTTGCCACGACTTCGTTGCAATTCTGTCTGAACCCGATCGACCTGCCGCGTCAGGCGGGCCCTTTCAGCATCAACGTCGATAAGGCCGGCCATCGGTACCAGCAAGCGCATGTCGCCGAGCAGCGCGGTAGCCGACGCGGGTGCCGTGTCGCCAGCCGCCAGGCTGGTAATCGACTCGACCCGGCCGACACGCTCCAGAACCTGCTGATGGCGTACCGCACGCTCCCGATCCGCTGTCGACGTTCCATCCAGTAAGACCGGCAACAGTTTTCCCGGCGCAATGTCCATTTCGCCACGAATTTGCCGAATGCCGAGAATGAACTGCATCACCCATTGCAATTCCTGTTCGGCCTCATCGTCCCGCCAGGCATCGATGACCGGTGGATATGGCTGCGCCATGATGGTGTCACCGTCGTTCCCGGAACGCTTGCCAACCTCCAGCCAGATTTCCTCGGTGATAAAAGGCATCAACGGGTGCATCAGGCGCAGCAGAATTTCCAGTACTTCAAGCAAGGTCTGGCGCGTGCCTCGCTGTTGCGCATCACTGGCGTGGTCGGATTGCAGGACGGGCTTTGACAGTTCCAGATACCAGTCACAGAACTCATGCCAGGTGAATTCGTAAATAGCCTGTGATGCCAGGTCCAGCCGATAGCGGTCGAAATTTTGGTGGACAGCGTCGACCGTACGGTTGAGGCGTGAGCGTATCCAGCGGTCGGCCGCACTGAACTCCTTTTCTCCGTCATCCAGAGTTTCGGTATTCATCAGCACATAGCGGGACGCATTCCAGAGCTTGTTGCAGAAATTCTTGTAGCCGTCGATGCGGCCAATTTCGAAGCGGATGTCGCGCCCGGTTGTGGCCAAAGCTGCAAACGTAAATCTCAACGCATCCGCTCCGTACGCAGCGATGCCCTCTGGAAACTGTTTTCTCGTTGCGGCTTCAATTTTTGGCTTGAGGTGATCCTGCATCATGCTGCTGGTTCGCTTCGCCAACAGGGTATCCAGATCGACACCGTCAATAAGGTCGAGAGGATCGAGCACGTTGCCTTTGGACTTCGACATTTTCTGCCCGTCCTGATCACGTATAAGGCCGTGTATATAGACTTCGCGGAACGGCACGTCGTCCATGAATTTCAGACCCATCATGATCATTCTGGCCACCCAGAAGAAAATAATGTCAAAGCCCGTGACCAGGACCTGGCCCGGGTAGAATGTTTTCAGTGCATCCGTGTCTTGCGGCCAGCCCTGCGTACTAAATGGCCACAGCGCGGACGAAAACCAGGTATCCAGCACGTCGTCGTCCTGACGAAGCGGCAGGTCCGTGGCCAGGGAATGTTTTTCCCTGACCTCTGCCTCGGAACGGCCGACATAGATATTGCCGGCATCGTCAAACCAGGCCGGGATTCGGTGGCCCCACCAGAGTTGCCGACTGATACACCAGTCCTGAATGTTGTGCATCCAGTCGAAATACGTCTTTGACCAGTTCTCCGGCACAAAGCGGATTCGTCCTGATTCGACGGCTTCAATGGCGGGTTGCGCAAGGGGTTGGATTTTGACGTACCACTGGTCGGTCAGATACGGCTCTACGATGACGCCACTGCGGTCGCCTCGCGGGACATTGCGCTGATAGTCTTCCACTTTTTCAAGCAGGCCGAGCGCATCGAGATCCGCAACGACCTTGTCGCGAGCAACTTCGCGGCTGAGGCCGATGTAAGCCTCCGGTGCGTTGTCGTTGATCGCGGCATTTTCGTCAAAAATATTGTATTGCGGCAGGTCATGGCGGAGCCCGATTTCGTAGTCATTGAAATCATGGGCGGGCGTGATCTTCACACAGCCAGAACCAAACTCCGGATCGACATAGTCATCTGCGATAACCGGTATGCGGCGATTAACCAGCGGCAGGATGATCTCCTTGCCGATCAGGTCCCGGTATCGCTCGTCCTCGGGATGTACCGCGACCGCACTGTCGCCAAGCATCGTTTCCGGGCGTGTCGTCGCAACGACCAGATGGCCGTCGCCCGAGGCCAGTGGATACCTGAAATGCCATAAATGGCCGTCTTCTTCCGTCGGCAAGACTTCGAGATCGGATAGCGCCGTGTGCAATACCGGATCCCAGTTGACCAGTCTTTTGCCTCGGTAAATCAGGCCTTCGTCATACAGTTTGACGAAGACTTCCGTGACGGCAACGGACAGGTCCGGGTCCATGGTGAAACGATCGCGTTGCCAGTCGAGTGACGCGCCCATACGCCGCAGTTGCCGTGCGATCTGGCCACCGGATTCCTGCTTCCAGGTCCAGACTCGTTTGACAAACTCTTCGCGGCCAATATCTTTGCGGGAAATGCCCTCGGCATTCAGTTGGCGTTCGACGACCATCTGGGTAGCGATTCCGGCGTGGTCCATGCCGGGTTGCCACAAGGTGTTACGACCCAGCATGCGGTGGTAACGCGTGAGGGTGTCCATGATCGTGTCCTGGAACGCATGTCCCATGTGCAACGTCCCGGTCACGTTCGGTGGCGGTATGACGATGCAGTAGGGCTCGCCCTTGCCAGCTGGCGCGAAATTTCCGTTCTTTTCCCAGCGCTCGTAGTGTCGCTGTTCTATTTCATGTGGTTGGTAGGTCTTGTCCATGCGGGTGAGCGGCCATTGTCCTTAAGGTGATCAGATCTTGTGGGTTTCGAGTGTATGGCCCAGATCACGATATTGCGCGTAACGTTCGCGGCTTTGCTGCCGGGCTTCATCATCAGAGGTTACAATTTCCGCGACGCGTGGGAAAGCGTCACATTGTGCGGGTATCTGGTCGCTAAGGTTAATCAGCAAATCAGACGGTGGCGCCGGGCGAGCGTCGTGCCCGATTGTGATGGGCGAGCGAGCTTCGGAATCACCGTCGGTTGCCATTTCATGTGGCACGAAGCTGCCGTCGCGCCAGGTCCAGAGCAGTTCGTCTATTTGCTCTGCCAACTGCTGGTCAGTGGTGCGAATATGAATGGTGTTCTCGAGCCGGTACGCTTTTTCGGCCAGTCGGCAGGCAAACTGCAGGCGCGCCTGGACCCCGGAGGATGCCAGAACGTAAAAATCAACCCGGGTCATCAGGACTGTGCCACAGGGTCTGCGACGAGCACGGGCTAGGGCAGCGCGCGGGCGCGCCGCAACAGGAATTCTGTCAGCATCGGCACTGGCCGGCCAGTGCCGCCTTTTTTCCCGCCGGTGCGCCAGGCCGTTCCTGCAATATCCAGATGTGCCCACCTCATACCCTGGGTGAACTTACCGAGGAAGCAGGCAGCGGTGATGGCGCCACCTTCGCGCAGGCCGATATTCGCGAAATCAGCGAAATTACTTTTCAATTCCCGGTCATATTCATGCCCCATCGGCATTGGCCAGCCACGATCATCGGCCGCATTGCCACCGTCACGCAACTCCTCGGCCAGCGTATCGTCGTTGCTCATGATGGCCGTACGGTGATGCCCCAGTGCAATGACACAGGCACCCGTCAGAGTGGCAACATCGATGATAGTGTCGGGTTTGAAACGTCGCGAATACGTCAGCGCATCGCACAGGATGAGACGTCCTTCCGCATCCGTATTCAAAATTTCGATTGTCTGTCCGGACATGCTGGTGACAATGTCGCCCGGTCGGGTGGCGGTGCTGCTGGGCAGGTTTTCGCAAGTTGGTATGACGACGGTCAAATTGAGGGGCAGTTTGAGCATGGCTACGGTCGACATTGTCGCCATGACCGAAGCCGCGGCGCACA
>CAYUOY010000098.1:0-15275 GCA_964446495.1 uncultured Woeseiaceae bacterium
CACGCGGTATTGTCGTAAGTTATGAATCTGTTCGTTTGTGGTGTAACAAGTTTGGACCCAAATATGCGAGGCGATTGAAGCGTCGCCATCAAGGTTTCGGCGACACGTTTTTCATCGACGAAGTGTTCGTGAAGATTGATGGTTAGCAGCAGTATTTATGGCGAGCTGTCGACCAGGACGGAGAAGTCGTCGATGTGTTTCTACAGCGCCGACGCGACGGCAAGGCCGCTAAGCGCTTCTTCAGACGACTATTGAAGGCACATCGAATGGAGCCCAGAAAGATAGTGACGGACAAGTTGAGAAGCTACGGCGTCGCACATCGTGAACTGATTCCCGGAAAAAGTGGCGTTGAAGAATCAACATTCTTCACATTTGCAAAAGACCCGGGATTTCACCGCAAAATCGGACGAAATTGCCCGCGCCTAGCGATAACCAAAGCTGCGGTTCGAATGAGTTGTCTGTTCACAGACTCATCGTGCACAACGCGATTGCCCGAAGCAAGACCAGCAATAACGTCAAGCGGGCGAAAACCGGTGTGATTCCTCCCGAAATTCTTCGCCCGCATCGAAACAGAGTGTCAAGTGACCGCTCATCGTGTCGCAACTGCGCCGCGAATCGGCAGACCCGTTGCGGAAACATCGGCACCCGTTTGGCGGTCTGTCAACGTGACCGCGGTAAGCTCCAGTGAGTAAGTAACACTGCTCGGCGGCGGTGGAGGTGGCGGTGTCACTCCGCCACCTCCACCGCCTCCACCGCCACCGCAGGCGGCGAGTACTCCCGTCAGGACGACAAGACTTACGACCAGCAATGATCGGTTTTTGGGTTGGTTGGTCATCATATTGTCCTCAAATCAATAATCGTAGCTAACAATGAAATCCGTCATACCGGCACCGAGGCGATAGGGGGTCGCCATCCTGATGGTCAGTGTGCCGTCATTGCTCGAATAGGTGCCGCTGCCAATCTGCGTGTCACCGGCACCGAGCGTTCCGCTGGCGTCGGTATCTACCCAAAGTTTCACGTCGTTGACATCGGTACTGTCGTTTCCGGTGCCGCTCGCGATCAACGTCAGGTCGTCGAGCGTGACGTCGGACGTGTTGCTGGATAACTGAAAGCGCAACATGACTACGTCCGTTTGCCCGGTTGTAACGGCCTTGTTAGATGCGTTTAGCGAACCGGCCCCAACGGCGGCGGCGACCTCGACCATCGCGGCACCGCCCGGATCGCGAATAACCCGATTGGCTTGGCCGTCAGCATCATTCGGACCACCGTCCTGCAGCGTGAGCTGCACACAGTAGTCTCCGGCGGTCAGTCCCGGCCGGTAGTCCACGCTACCCGGTGCCGGACAGACACCTGCTTCGCCCGTTGCTGAAGCGATACTGTTGAACGCGTCAGTTTCGAAAACAGACCATCCTGTCGAGGCCACATACTTGCGATAGCTTGCGTCTGACGGCAACGGTGCGCTCTGCGGGACAACCACTTGAACAATATGCCCCGGCTGCGGCAGGCCATTGATCTCGAAATCGAATAGCCCGGCAGGATACGTGAAGCGGTCGTCCATGCCGTTGCCGGCCAGGCCACCCTCGTTGCCAAAGGTGGCGATGTCCATCATCGACACCACCGCGTCGCCGCCGCTCGCCATTGCCACCCGACCGAGTGACAGCGTGTATCCGGCGCTGGCTTGCAGCAGAGCGTTGCTACCCGTACGCGCAATAACCTGATGGTTAACGAATACCGGATCGAGGTAGTCGTCGACGCCATTATCGTTGCTATCGCGCAAGCCCTCGTCTACGTCGTCCATACCGTCGCCGTCGCTATCGACGCCAGGCGTCAGCGCTGGCTGCGTCGCGACCAGCCGAAGATAGCGATATTGACGCGCCGTCGCCTGCGGATTCGCATCGTCAGTTACAGCGACTTCGAGGCGGTATATGCCCTCAACAACACCGGCAGGATCGAACGTAAACGTATCCTGATCGAAGCCTTGCTGTGGCACCAGTGCCGCATCGCTGGCACTCCAGTCGTAGCGGTGGGAATCGGCCGTGTTCGCATCGACGGGATCGACGCTCACCGTCACTGCCGACCCATCGCGAGTAACCGTGGTGACCCGCTGCCCATTCTGTTCAATAGCAACGGTCGGCACGGGCGGCAAATTGCCGTCGCGAACTCGAACTTCAAAGCGGCTAACACTGCCGACAATCGCGTTACTCACCGCACCCAGAGAAAGAACGATCGTCTCTTCGGCTTCAGCGACGCCATCTGTTAGCGTACTGAGCGCGATCGTGGCGACGTTGGCGTTATCAATGACCACATCACCGGCGACTAACGTGTAGTCGCTTCCTGCGGCGGCGGTTCCCGTTACGGTGTACGCGACCGTTACCGGATACGTTGCCGCATCACCGTTCAATGCCAGCAGAATGGCCGCTGTGGCCCCTTCAGCCATCAGCAAGGTGTCGCCGACGAAGCCGATTTGTGGAATCACATCAATCGTCTGAGTGGCGTTGCCGGTATTGCCGGCGGCGTCCGTCGCACTCCATGCAATGACGTGGCGACCCGGGCGAAACGGACTTTGCCGGTTCGCGGCCGCGTTGACGGGACCATCAAGTACATCCACTGCCGATGCGCTGTCCAGATTTACGGGTGTCCATGGTCCGATCGAATTGACGATCATACTGGAGGGCGCGGTGACCTCAGGGGACACGTCGTCAGACGCTACATCGGTACCCGCTTCGAACTCATCGCGGTTATTGCGTCCGTCGCCGTCAAGGTCCGCCTGGCCGTCAGAGCTGTCGTTGGGGTCCAGACCGTTGGCGGTTTCCCAGGCATCTGCGATGCCATCGCCATCGGTATCTGCGTTGTAGAGCGGGTTTAGCGGAAAAGCGTCGTCTTCATCGGCTACGGCGTCGTTGTCATCATCCATGTCGCACAGATCACCATCAAGGTCGCCGTCGGTATCCGTAGTGTCATTGGAGTTGTCAACCGGGCAATTGTCTGCCGCGTTGCTCAGGCCGTCCCCGTCGATGTCATCATCGCAAACATCGCCCACTCCATCGCCATCGATATCGCTTTGGTTGGTATTGGAATCAATGGGGCAATTGTCAAGTGCGGCGCCGACACCATCGCCGTCGTCATCGTCGCCTAAGTCGCGGGTCTCGAACTCGTGGTAGTAGAGTCGCACGTAGCCGCCGTCCGGGAACGGATTTTGCGAAGTACGCACGTCGCTGGCGCCACCAGCCACGTCATCGATGCCATCGCCGTCAATATCACCGGCGATGATCAGATTGTGTCCGAGCAAATCGAAAGTGGTCGTCCCGTTCTCGACCTGTTCGTTAACAAAACCGGCAGGGCTGCCGTGCAGGATTCGGATTTGGCCCTCGTCCTGCGGCCCGGCGCGGTTGGCACCGATCGCAATGTCGGCGAAGCCGTCGCGGTCCAGATGCGCGATAGCAAGTGATACACCGAACTGATCACCGTGCGTACCGTTTCCGGGTGTCGTGGCCGGTTCGCCGCTGATCGTTTGTACGGGAGCGACGGTTTCATCCGTGAGATAGGCGGTCTCGCTGGCATAGAGATTGACAAAGCCGCCGCCTGTGTAAGCCCCGACGACCAGGTCGTCGATACCGTCTCCGGTTACATCGCCGCTGGCCATGGCATTGCCAAAGCGTCCCTGACCTGCAGGCGGGATCACTGTAAACGACTGCACCAGGCCGGTGATCGTCGTCCAGTCGTTGTCCACAGCGAGGTATCCCCGCAGCGTGCCGTTCGATGAGTTTGCGAGCACGAGGTCAGTGGCGCCATCACCATCCAGATCACCCAACGCCTGTCCGTTGTAATCGCCGCCCAGAATCGGCAGGAGCTGAGGGGCCGTGTCCAGTCCGCCGTTGCTGGAGGGGTAGTAGTCAATTTGTGTCGCACCACCGCTGACAGATTTGATGATCAGATCGTCCAGTCCGTCGTTGTCGAGATCGCCATTGTGCAGAGAAATTCGCGGAGTGGTCCCGGGATAGACCAGGGTCCGGTCCGGGCGCTCTAGAATCTCGCCGTTGTTCCAGTGAATGTAGACGGTCCTGTTCGCGGCGATGGCAATATCCGGCAGACCGTTGTCATCCCAGTCACCCACTGCAACCGATCGTCCGAAGGGCGTGTCCACATTCGGTGCCCGCAGCTGCTCAAGGGCCGGGCTTGAACCGTTGGCGGTACCCCAGGCGATAAACACGGCACCTTCGCCTTCCAGACTGTTGGGTTGGTAGACACTTGCACCGATGACCAGGTCGGCAAAGCCGTCATTGTTAAGATCGCCACCGGCCATTGTCAGACCAAAGTTGTCCTGGTCTGGATAGTTTTCAATCTCCAGGCGATTGCCGGGCGACGAAAATTCACGATCGGCGCGATTGGGGAGGCTGCCGTTGACGAATTCCTGTAACAGTGTGAATCCATCACCGTCAACATCGGCACTGACGTCATCGGCGACCAAGGGGTCGTATCCGAAGTCGGTTTCCCATTGATCCGCGAGGCCATCGCCATCGGTATCGGTGTTGTAGCGCGGATCATCGACGAAGGCATCCAGTGCGTCGATCGTACCGTCACCGTCCGCATCGGCGACAGAAATTCCGAGGTTGGCGCTGTTTTCGCTCATGAGCTTGGGTCCATTGTCGATCATGTCGATCAGCAGGCTGTAGCTGGCCTGCTGCTCGGCCGCCGCCAGCGATATCTGACCGCCCAGAACAACATCGGTCACCGTACCCGGGGCCATATCGCCAAGGTTGCAAGTGATCCGCGAGATACCGCCGCAACGTCCATCCGCGACGGTAATAGAAAGGCCTTCAGGCACGTCGAACGCGATAGACACATTCCCGGCGGTCAGTCCCGCCCAGCTTGAGGGTTCAAGATTTTCGACGGTAAGTACGAGTGGGAAGGGCAAATCGGGCGACACCCCGGCCGTCGGCTCAGTCAGAGCGATCCCTACTGCGGTTACATCAACGACATCGACTATGGTCGAGTATTGGACCGACGGCAGGTCGTCTGAAGGATGGTGATTCATGACGGCTGTAACCGTAAATGGACCGGTCGTGTCGTAATCGTGGCTTCCGAGCAGCAAACCGCTACCGCGGCCAAAATCAATCTGCGGTCGAACTTCACGACCGTTCAGGTCTTCCTGGCCGGAATTTATCCAGTCGCCGTTCTCGGACGCGACGACGCCGTCGCCCCAGTTGAAACTGACAATACTGGCTTGCTGATCCGGTAACTCGTCCGCATCAGTGAGATCCGCTTTGACAATTGACGGAAAGCCGCGCGCGACGCGTGGATCTTCGTCGAATTCGACGATGACCGGATCAGATACTGGCGTGATGGTGAGGTCGACCAGCGCGTCGGACTCGGAATAAACGGCACCATCGTAGACACGAAAGCGAAGAAGATCGTTGCCGTTAAAGTTCAGCGCCGGTGTGTACAAAAGCACCGTGGCATTGTCCTGCACCAGGGCAGGATCGGCGACAACCTGCGTGCCATTCTGCACGTCCTCGATTACCTCGAATGTGTGGGTGTCCAGGCCGTTCACAACGTCGCTGATGAAGCCGTCCGGATCCATCGCGCTCAAGCGGATGTAAATCGACGTATCCTCGTCCAGCACACAGGGAATTTCCGTACTCAGGGCCTGCGTCGCGAAACATTGCGAGCGCAGGTTCTCTGGCGGTCGGAAAGCGCGCGACACCGCGACATTCACCAATGCGGGCTCGCTTCGATCAATGCCATCGTCGACGCTGTAGGTGAATGCATCACCACCCTGATAATTGAAGTCAGAGATGTAACGTACCGTCACGCTGCTATCGGTAACATCGCGAAACGGCAGTGTTTTGAACACGTTCACGAAGTAGTCACCGTTGGCGGCTTGTGGCTCCATGACGAAAAACGACGTGGAATTAACGGCGAGCCATTCCGGTTCACCCATGTTGCCAAGCACGAAACCGGGGTTATCTCCCTGGTTAATGCCGGTCCCGGTGGACCTGGCTTCTCCGGCGAATGTGCCGTCCTGACCGAAACGCTGTACACGAGAATTGCCGGTATCCGCAATGTAGAGAATGTCTTTCGGGTCTATCTCGATACTTTTTGGAGCGTTGAATTGTCCCGGACCGCTGCCAGCGGTATCGGCGGCGCGAACACACTTTGCGTCGGCGCAGGCATAGCCGCGCGAGGTGCCGGTGGCCACGTCGCAAGCATTGTAGGGAACGCCGGTCGGCGTTCCATCAATAGTCTTGTTTGCACTACAGCTGCCCATCCAGCCAACGTACTCACCGAAGTCCCATCCGCCAGAACCATTGGCGATCGTCGGCCTCCATTTGTGAATCAGGTTTTTTCCTCCGTTCATCACGTAGACGTTACCGTCGCGGTCGATCGCAATATCCGTTCCGATAGCACGAATGGGCTGGCCAAGCGGTCCGCCGGCAATTTCGGCGATCTGGCTGACGTCGAGTTGGCCGACGGGGGCGACGTTGTTGCCCAACTCGACGATCTGGTCGTTGTCGCGCACATTGATCCCATCGAGTATGAGTTCAAACAGCAAGTTGGTGTTGCCGTCCGAGGCAATATCACGCAGGCCTTCGCCCATAATCGCTTCAGTTTCGTTGTAACTCACCGTGCCATGGAACTGGACGTCTCCGAGGTTGTTGTCGTAACTGTAATGAATGGCTGTGCGGCCGAAAGTGCTGAATATCGGTGCCCACTCAACCCAGAGGCGGTCGTTGTGGTCAACCGAGAAGCGCGATTTTGGCCACAGGTTGTTATTCAGATGCGCATGGCTATCCGCAGGATTGTCCGTGACGTAGAGGGGTGCGGTCGCCACGAGCTCACCCGCATCCGTCCACTTGGAGAGCCGCGGAACAGGCAATAGATCACCGTGATAATCGGAGTTGAATTTCGCTGTCTCGCCACAGACATAGTACTTGTCGCGAATGTAGTAAAACCCATCGTCATCGACGTGCACGTAACTTGGCTCATACACCATATTGACCGGTATCACGCCGCCAAACTCAGTGTCTTCCAATGAGCCCGGTGCGGCGTTGCAAATGTTCTGATTCAAAAAAGTGCCGTGCGTACCAGGGTCCGCGAGACGAAACGCATCTGCCAGGTGCTTCAGCGGGCTGACACGGGTGAGATTGTCACCTTCTTCGCGCTCACCAACGGGTGTCAATCGAAAGTCTTCAATAAAGTAAGGGTATAACGGCGCATCGAACTGACCGTTGGGTGGCTGGCTTTCGATCTTGAACTTGAGCGGGTCAACGCGACCGTCGATGAGATCGGTGTCGATGCCTTGCAGAACGATATCGACGGTCTGCGCGGTCAGCGTATTGGCGGCTGCCGCGGTCGCCGTCGGTGCGGTGTTGGTACCCGGCTTTTTTAGCGTAATCGTCTGTACAAATTTCGACTCATCGTCTGCATTCGCAAGTGCGGAGTTGCCGCTATCGTCAGTGGCGTCCCAGGTAATGTCATAGCGTACGCCCTCGGCATTCGCGGGAGGGCCTGCCAGAAAATTGGGCGCATCGTTTGAAACCGTCGGACTTGGATCGGCAAGATCAACGACACGCGGTCGTCCCAGTGGAAACGCCTCCACGCTCAGATCGATGCCATCCTCGTCATAGCGTGCAAATCCTTCCGGTGCGATGAGTATGGGCGACTGCGTATCCTCCACACGGATTCGCTGCGTCAGGCGCGTAACCAGATTGTCTCCCTCGCGCTCCTGATTGGTCGCAAAGAGGGTATTTGCATGATAGGGGCCTCCATCGAGTTCGCGAACTTCCCACACAAGCTCTTCGAGACCATTGAGCGGAAACAGACGCGACGACGGTGACTGCGGTATGGCGTTGAATCCCTCGCCGCAGCCATCGACAGGATCAAAGCGGCTGCGCAGTTCGTCCTGGACGCGACCGAGTCGAACGCCACCAAAATCGGTCGCCTCCAACACGATATCCTGAGACTGAATTCGGCTCGCTCCCGTGCCGTTATCACGCAGATACGGAACGGCGGTATCCCAAACGGTAAGGAGCTGGCTGGCCCGGTTCGACGCCGTGTCGATACTCGTCGCTTCGTACCATGCGGCACCTTGTGCGAGACCGCTCACATCAGAGGCGATAAGCCCCAAGTCAGCCGCGACGAGCGCGGCCTTTGCGGCGTATACCGACAGTGGTTTGGCGCTGCCTTTCGCCGCAGCTACGGCGGCTTGTTTGGCGGCATAGTTCTCGGCGGCGATACCGACCATGATAAGGGCGCTGGGCACGGCGATGTCGAGCACGGCGTTCATCGACGTCGTCGCTTCCCAGTCTACTGTGTGGCGCCCGGCCGGAAATTCCGGGCGTTGCTGCAACTTTCTTTGGTCAACGCTCACGTAGCTCGAGTAAGCGCCAACGCCCAGGTAGGGATTTGTAGCGCGCACGCGCACGTCCGCGCCGGTGTGATAGACCGCCGGGTGACCGATGTCGGCGAATACTTTGTCCAACGGATCGAAGGGCACGAAGAATAGACTGGCGAAGCCCTCTTCGACACCGCGGAAGTAGTCATCGCCGAGAATATCCCGGCCCGGACGTATGGTGTTTTCGAATCGAAATACGCAATTCGCGCCTGACAGGTCACCCATACGGACCGCGTTCGGAAAGCGGTCAAATGCACCGGGGATTTCGAATATCGGCGGCGTATTCTTGAGGCCTATGTCCGTCGCCATCGCCGCGACTTCGAACCCGGTGCCGAACCAGCCGGGTGCCAGAATACCGCCGACGATACTGCCAATGTGAGCGCCCATTAAGGCGCCCTGGACGGCAGCGATCGCATTGTTGTCTTCCGGCGTCGCGTCGAATGGCGAGGCCAGTGCCGGATGCCCCGCGAGCAGGCAAAAAAACAGGCCTGCTGCAGTAGCCTTCAACCGATTCCTGCCCTCAGGAAGAGGATCGTGTGCCGTCCCGCGTCGCTTCGTCATTTGTCTGCCTCTTGTCTTGGTGTATTGCTGCCCCGGCAGCAATACGAATGTGTGGCTTCTTACCTGGACAAGCGACAAGCGGGTGTAGAATTCCAGAAAAAATTCTAACTAACTAATATATAAGATGTTTGTATAGCACCTAATCCTTGGCGGCTGGCGCTGCGCTGAGCGCTCGAGCTTCTATCTTGCGCCACTTCGCCTCCGCATCGGTGTCGCCTTGAGCCTTGAACAACTCCGCCAGATTGGAGGCTGCCAAAGAGACGCCGGCATGGGCCTCGCCAAACTCCTTCAGGAACGACGAATGCGCGTCCAGCAAGATTCGCTCTGCTTCGTCGTACGCACCAACGCCGGTCAGCGCCGCTCCCAGGATATTCTTTGTTTCCGATACCAATCGATGCTTCTCATCAAAATGCTCGCGACGCAAATCCAATACGCGGCGTGCAAGTCTGGCGCTGTCATCAAAGCGACCCATTGCCAGATAGGCGTTTGCCATGCCGCCTAATGGGTAGGTACGATTTGGATGGCGTGGCGGTAGCTTGGCGGCATCTTGCATGTCGATGGATAGCTGGTAGTACTTGAGTGCCTCTTCGAATTTCCCCTGTTGTTTGAGGGTTACCGCGAAGTTGTTGTACAGCGCACCAAAACTTGGGTGCGGTCCGTCGTGCAGGATTTCCAGCAAGTCCAGCGAAGTTCGATAGGCCTCCAAAGCTCGGTCGTGTTCGCCCATCGTACCGAGTAGTTGCGCGTAGCTGTTCCAGGTATGGGCTACTTCTGTGTGATTTTCGCCAAACATGCGAACGCGCTCTGCAATGACTTCTTTGTAAAGCCGCTCCGATTCCTTGAAGCGTCCTGTCTCTCGATACAATCCTGCAAGCTGCCGTTTGGTGTCCGCCGTTTCCGGATGTATGCCGCCGTAAAGTCGTTGCTGCATGCTCAACGCGTCGTTCAACAGCGGCTCAGCTTCGTCGTTACGCCCGAGGATACGGTAGAGCCCGCCAAGCTTGGTCATCGCCTCAGCGACAGACACGTGGTCCCCTGCGGAAATTTCACGAGCCAATGTGAGCGCTTCGAGGTGCAGCGTCTCCGCTGCATCAAGGTTGCCACTGCTTTCTTCCAGGAATGCCTGCAAACTAATTGCTTCGACGATGTCGAAGTGTTGACGCCCGAACAGTTGTTCTCTGATGGCGCGCCCCTCACCCAGCAAAACCGCCGCATCGTCAAAACGACCCTCATCCTGGGCGATCATTCCGAGCACCAGTTTGGAGGTGGCGACTTCAGGATGCTCCGTGCCATAAAGTGCTTCGGCTCGTTGCAAAGCTGCGCTGAGTTGCGTCGAAGCATTTTCCCAATCACCCAGCCCGTAGTAGACCTCGCCTAAAACACGCATCATTGTAATTTGGGTCTCGGGTTGGTCGGCCAAATCGAATTCAACCCGTCTCGCACCGGCTTCCAGAAGATCCCGCGCTGACACGGCTTCTCCGCGCGACTCCTGGGGATCGGACACCTCAAAGATTTTCTGCATGAAGCCACTGATTGCTTCGGCCTTTTGTCGTTCAGCCTCCGCGATGTCGCGTTCTTCTGACACGCGATTGAACGCGAGCGCCGTTGCCGTTATCGCCACAACCAGCGCTGCTGTCCCTGCTGCTACGGCGACGGTATTGCGGCGCACGAATTTTGATAGTCGATAAAACAGGCTGTCGGGGCGGGCCAGTACCGGTCGATTGTGCAGATACCGATGAATATCTTCGGCGAACTCACGGGTCGTCGCATATCGACGTTCCGGTATCTTCTGCATGGCTTTCAATACAATGGTGTCGAGATCGCCTCCAATCTGACGCACCAGTTCTGCAACGCGCAGTCGGCGCGCTTCGGCGATCATGTTGACGTCGATATCGTTGTCTCGCTGCGTCAATCGGGTGCTTGGACGGGAGGGGTCGGTATCGCAAATCGCGCGTTCGACGTCAGCCGCGCCGGTGGACTTGAGTTCGTAGGGATACACTCCGCTGAGTAGTTCGTAAAGCAACGTTCCGAGGCTGTATATGTCGGTCGCAATCGTAACGTTGTCACCGCGAACCTGTTCGGGACTCGCATGACGCGGTGTCATCAGCCGCGCGCTTTCCATCGTCATAATCATCGTTTGTTTTAGCAAATCCGCATCCAGCAATTTGGCGATACCAAAGTCCAGCAACTTGGGCTCGCCCTCATTCCCGACCAGAATGTTGTTTGGCTTTATGTCACGATGAACAATCAGATTACGGTGCGCGTGCTGAACGGCTGCACATACTTTAAGAAAGATCTCGAGCCGCTCACGGATACCCAATCGTTGTCGGTCGCAGTATTCGGTGATGGTCAAACCGTCGACGTACTCCATAACCAGATAGGGAGCACCGCGACTGGTCTCGCCACCGTCGATCAAACGCGCAATATTCGGGTGCTCCAGACTCGCGAGAATTTGCCGCTCAGCGCGAAATCTACGTACCAATTCGTCGCTGGGGCGTCGACCGCCAACCACCTTGATGGCGACTTTTTGCTCGAAAGCACCGTCGGAACGGTGCGCCAGAAAGACATCCCCCATACCGCCTTCGCCGATCAATGACTCGATTTCGTAATGATCAATATGGGTATCACGTTCATCGGCGGACAGGCCCGCGGCCGCGGCGCCGATGACATCAGCAACAACGCCCTGGGTGTCTGCCGCTTCGAGTAAATCCCGAACGGCTGTTCGAATCGCTTCGGCGCCGACCGTTGCTGCTGCCAGATACGCCTCACGCTGCACCGCTGGTTGGCGCATAACGTCAGCGAACAACGATTTCACCTGTAACCAGTCCGCCTTCTTCCTGTTCTCATCCACTTGCGCTGTCCTCTTTGTATCGGTGCGACGCCAAATCCCGGAACTTAAGCTTAAGTATGCCGCAAATTGTGACTCGCGCATGGTGCGCCACAATGCCTTCCTATACTCTGGAGACCAGTATGAGTGCTCCCGATGACTTCACAGGCTTGCTGCTGGCCTCGCGCGACGGTGACGAGCAGGCGCTCGATCAATTGTCACCGTTTGTGTACCAGGAACTGCGGCTTCTGGCTCGAAAGTACATGGCCCGGGAGAGCGCCCGCCACACACTACAGGCAACGGCACTGGTCAACGAAGCCATGATTCGACTCGTCGACGGCGATATTGATATCAAGGATCGGAAACATTTCTTTGTAATAGCGGCACGTATGATGCGGCGGGTGCTGGTCGATCACGCGCGTGGAAAAAACCGGCAGAAGCGCGGTGGCGATGCATTTGCCGTGACCTTCGCAGACGATTCACGTTTCACCGATGACGACAATCGCGACCTTCCCATCCTGATGCTTGATGAAGCTTTGTCACAACTGGCTAAAAATGACGAACGCATGGCGCAGGCGATAGAACTGATTTATTTTGGCGGGATGTCGGTTGACGACGCCGCTGGCGTACTCGGGGTTTCGTCAAGTACAGTTTACGAAGAAGTGCGTTTTGCGCGCGCCTGGCTGAAGCAGGCCATTAGTTGACCGCTCATAGGACTTCCTCCTGTGCTCAAATAATAGCGCGGAGTTGTCTACTGGACCCGGGGCAGTCCAAGTGGGCGAAGTCTCCGGAGGGAGAAATAGTGCTGCAGAGTGTGAGTCAGAACGATCAGGAGCAAAATTCAGACGTCGTGCACTCCCTCGTGCGTTATGAACTGATAAAAGACGGCAAGTTGGTTGACACGGAGTTCCTCGAATTTTCATTGAGGTTCTACAACAAAGGCGGGGACACACTCAGGGCCCTGCTTGAGGATCACGGTTTCGAAAATGTCGTCTACTACAACGCCTACGATAAGACGTATGATCGAGACAGGAGGGATTTCAATCTAATTGTTGAATGTCGGAAGAAAAATTAATCTCCGAACGCAAGCCGTTTCTCCGATCTTTGTTATTTTTCTTAAACTGCCTAAAAGTTGCCGTAGTGAAGCACTGATATCATGCGACGTTTTGCAATAGTCCGGCATCGGGTCCAACCGCCAGACGCTGTCAATCCACGTTAATTAAAAATTCTTCTTCGTTGTTGCCACCCTCAAAGAAAACCGTTACGCGGAATTTTCCGGGTGGCAACAACAATGGAACGTCCTCACCGGGTGCCAACAAAAGCCTGTCAACAGGTACCGCCTCATTTGGCTCATTTGCGAAACGTGCCTCCACAATAGCGCGCTCAGTGAACGTCCCCAACTCGGCTGGTAAATCAACAAGTTTCGCACCTGCGGCCAGGCGCCATTCCGGCCTGCCGCGACTAAACGTGACAGCTGGAAACGCCACCGTCAAATCAAAAGCTCCTGACGGCATTCGGTCGGTTGCTTGTGCTAGTTGAATATTGTCTGTACGCGACTGGCAGTACACTTGATCGATGGTCAAAGGATCGATCCCGGTTTTCTCTTTCAATCGTGCGGCCATCCAGGACATCATCGTGTGGTTAAAGGAAGGGATAGGCACCTCTGCAGCGTGCGAATAGCCAACGTAAATCAGCACCCTGGCATCCGCATTTCCTTCGAAAATGCGGGCAATCAGGTTAATTGCCTGGCCTTCCTCTCTCCTTGTAACCTTTTCCGCTGTCGTTTCATCGGTTCCCGAATCCCGCGCGGGTTTGTACTCGTACGGGACGAGAATATAGTCGAGTTTCTTGACCACTCGAATCAACGACCCGTACACGGGCTCGGCCGAATAGAAGCCACTATCCAATCTGGCAAACTCCTCGTCTGGATGATCATTTACGTTTGAGGCGAAATCTTCAGCCGCGAAATACTCATAGCCTTTGATTCGTAAGCGAGTGGCAATTTCGGCAACGAACTCTCTGTGCCATGGAAAATCGTGGGCCTCGTTAACAACCACAATGCTGGTCTTGCCCGCCAATTCCACGATACGTTCCATTGCTGTGACCTTCTGCTCATCGGCAGGCAGACAGGTCCCGGCGATCATCAGCCGATCCTCCAGTGTCAGTTGGATATCTTCACGGCCCACCATGGGCAGCTTCTGCACATATAGTTGACCGTCGTAGCTCCTGGAATCGGTTGGCGGTACGCTTGGTATCGTCTTGAAGAACCATTCAGGCGAACCGTGTGATGGTTCGGTTGTGGTCGGATGCAGCGGAGCGCAGCCTGCTACAACAATCAGCAATGACATGAAGGCGCATTGGAGTAATTGTCGGAACCAATTATTTCCTTGCTTGCAGTACATCAGTGTATGCCTCTCATTGTTTGACCTCGACCGGTTGCTCCGGGAGACTTTCAAGCAAGGATGTGGTCACCCACTTGAACATCGACAAAGTGGAGCCTGTCTTCCCTAAGATAGAATCCGCGTCCCAACGCTGTTCCATTTTGGTTTGTGGGGAAGCGACAATCGAAATTATGCAGCCTGACGTTTAACCTTAATCTCAACATAGCGTCCGGTTCTTGCCAGAAGCTTTACGAGCATGTCGATACTGAAGCGATCGATCTTGCCGCGAACCAGGTCACTGACACGAGACTGTTGGATGCCCAGCAACTCCGCCGCATCACTTTGCGTCAGACGCTTGTCATGAATCAGCGTATCGAGTTCTCGCATAAGCTGGGCCCGCAGCTTCAGATTCTCGGACTCCGGCGCATCAAAGCCGAGATCCTCGAACACGTTGCCGCTGGATTTCTTCACTTGCACCATCATTAGTTCTCCTTAATCGCTTTCAAACGCCGTTTTGCAATCTCCACATCCTGCTTTCGGGTTTTCTGCGTCTTCTTCTGAAACGCGTGCAATACGTGAATGGCATTGTCGATCTTTGCCACGTAGATCACCCGATACTGGCCCTCACCGTGAATGCGTATTTCACGAACACCACTGCCCACCGTTGTCATTGGCTTCCAGTCGCTAGGCTCCAGGCCATATTGCACCCGGTCCAGTTGGTAGCCGGATTCTCGTCGTGGTGCTGCTGGAAACGCTCGCAAATCCTCAAGTGCCGTGCCAACGAAATAGAGCGGCTTCATTATTGGGAATATATAGTTTTATTGATGTTTTATCAAAATTATTCTATAAATCGGCTTTGATTGACCGACGAGAGCATCTAAAAACGGTTTATATCTCCCATATTTGGTATTGTAGTGCTCGTTGGAGCCTGAGCCGGAGAGAGATGTGACAAATCAGCATACTGCGATGCGAGAATCCCTACACTGGGGTGCCTGGGTTTCCACTGTTCAGCTGCCGCCTTCCTGCAATTGGAAGCGGAGCATCTATCGGCTGCGGCAGCACGAATCGAACGGGGCTTGGGAATCGTAGAAAACGACTCTACGATTTCTCT
>CAYUOY010000099.1:0-15257 GCA_964446495.1 uncultured Woeseiaceae bacterium
GCGCTCACGCTGTCCCTGTCGTTTCACGAATTCGGTCACGCCATCGTTGCCAAATGGCAGGGGGACGATACAGCGGAACGTGCGGGCAGGTTGACGATCAATCCGCTGGCGCACATCGATCCGATGGGATTGCTCATGGTGGTGCTGGTAGGTATCGGCTATGCCAAGCCGGTGCCCACGGATCCGCGCAATTTCAAATCGGCGGTGTCAGACCTGTACGTAGCGGCGGCGGGTCCGATGATGAATCTGCTGCTCGCCCTGGTGTCGTGGAATCTCTTCTTGCTGGCATGGGGCGGTGGTTGGGAAAGCGAAGGGGGACTGATCTTTTTTACCGTCCTTGCACAGATAAATCTGTTGCTGATGTTATTCAATCTTATTCCGCTGGGGCCGCTGGACGGTCACTATATATTGCCGCACTTTCTATCCAAGCGGATGGCTTATCAGTATCGAGTGCTCAATGCGCGATATGGCGGGGCCGTATTTATCGGGCTCATTCTGTTGAGTTTTATGGGTTTCATCCCTTTGTTCGGCCTGCTCGCACAATTATCGGCTGACATGCTCGCGCTGATCACCCTTGTACCGATCTAGATCGGACGCCTTCAAGGTACAGGGGACACCCTTATTCCGATCGACACGAGTTAGAGAGCGGGTCCTGCGTCGATTCAAATCGATGTAACAAGCTCGGCGATTCCTGACTGTACCTGCGGTTGTTTACCATTTGTTCGATCTTGGTCGTCACCATGTTTCAGCCAAGAACTATCGGTTTCTCCGCCTGCGTGCTTTTACATCTTGGAATTACGCTGTCGCGTGATTGACACTGTCTGCTCAGATTTGTCTAAACCGAATAGTTAACTCGTCAAGTCCCGTTTCGGAGCTCTATCTGGAAATACCTCTCTAGCTTGCGACCGAAAAACGGTGCCTCAGGTCTCTGTTCGCTATGCCGCCTCGGGTTGCGGCACAGCCGTGATCTTTATGAGACCGGCGTCCTCCATGATCGCATACATCGCGGGCAGCACCAGCATGATCAACACTGTGGATGTCAGCATTCCAAAAACGATACTCGTCACCAATGGAACAAGAATCAGTGCTTGTGTGCTGGTCTCAAACAGCAAGGGCGTCATGCCGGCAATGGTTGTTACCGATGTCAGGAAAATTGCGCGAAAACGATCGGACACTGCTTGCTTGGCCGCATCATGGAAAACCATTCCTTCCTGAACGCGATATTTCACGAATTCGACCAACAGGATCGAGTCATTGACGACGATGCCAGCCAGGGAAACAAAGCCAATCATGCTTGGCAGGGTGAAATCCAGCCCCATGATCAGATGCCCCCAGATCGCCCCTATCAGGGCTAGAGGAATATTGATCATGACAATGATCGGTTCGCGATAGTTGCGAAATTGCAGGCTTAGCAACAGGAATACGCCAATGGAACCCATCGCGAAGCCAGAGAGGATAGACAGTTTGGTTTCAGTGCCATTCTCGACCTCGCCTTTCAGTTCAAAAGTGATGTCAGGATAGGTTTCCTGCAATTCGGCAAGAAAGTTCTTTTCCAGGCCAGCGATGACTTCAGAGGTGTTTGCGACGTCTGCATCCACATCGCCATAAATGTTGATCGTACGTTGATGATTGATATGCCCGATTCGAGAAAATTCACGCTCGTCGGTAATGAAGGCGACGCTCGCCAGCGGTATTACCTTGCCCGTGTTTGAAAATACGGCGAAATTATCAAAATCATGTAACTCACGTCCCGGCTGGCTGTCCAGTTTCGCAATAATTTCGTAAGCTTCACGGCCCCTGTAAATCTCACTGATCTTGACTTCCAAATACGCCGAGCGAAGTTGCGCGGCGATACTGCGGGAATCGATGCCCGCGGCCAATGCACCTGGTTTCAGCCTGATGCTGTATTGTGGTTTACCCGGCCGAAGATCATCCAGCAGATTATTGACGCCGTCGTAGCCTCGTAGCCAGTTTTGCACTTCCCAGGACGCTCGGGACAGTTCACGCAAGTCCTGTCCGCTCACGCGAACATGAATGGCGCGTCCCGCCGCACCTATCTTGGGTTCTTTGTATTGAATGTTGAGCACATTCGGGAGTGGCCCGGTATTTTCCTTCCATAGCCGGATCAGGTCACTATTTTTTGTGCTGCGTTTTTCCGTACTTAATAAGTCGACGCTCAGTGTCGCCAGGTGCGTTCCATTTTCCGACACATCTCCGTGTTCTCCGTAGGAGACCTGCACATTTTTCACCAACGATTCTGATTCATTCTGGCTCAGGCTCTTGTCGGCTTCATGCAATGCGCCGAGTAATAGTTCCACCACCCGTTCCGTTTCTGCTAATGGCGTGCCCTGGGGCAACAGAATTCTGGCCTCGATATTGTTGCCTTCCATATCCGGGAAGGCCTTGAACTTGACCGTTCCTGTTGCAATCAGCCCTACGGAGAGAATCAACATGGCCACCGCGATACCCACAGTTACATACCGAAAACGCATCGCTGTCCCGACCGCCCGGCCCACGGCCTGCCGCGCCTGATCGAACCGGGTCTCCAGTCGTTGCCGCCATTTCGGTGGTTCCTTTCGATGTGTGTGTTCCAGTGAGCTTTTCAGATGGTGTGGCAATACCAGAAATGCTTCAATCAGACTGATCGTAAGAACTGACAGCAAAACCACAGGCAGCACACCCAATATCTGGCCCAGGTCACCTTTCATCATCAACAGGCTGCCAAATAACAAGGCAGACGTGAGATAGGAAGAGACGACGCCGCGGACAACCCGTTTCGTGCCATCAACAGCTGCATCCAGTGGCGATTTTCCTTTGCGGTACTCGTGATCGATATTTTCGGACAACACGATGGCATCGTCCATCAGGATACCTATTGCCATCAGCAGAGCGACCATTGAAATCATATTGAGGCTCACGCCAAATACCACCATCAAGGCAACCCCGCCCAGAAAGGAGACCGGCAGTCCAACGGCGATCCAAAAAGTATATCGCCAGGAAAAGAACAACAGCAGCATCGCCGTGGCCAGCATCAATCCCTGCCAGCCGTTTTTCAGGAGTAGCTGCAAGCGATCACGCACTGATGTAGAGGTATCGTTGACGATCGTCAGTCGAGTTCCTGCCGGTAGAAGGCGATTTTCATTTTCTACGAACTCAATCAGTGCGTCGGCGACTTTTAATGAGTCATCAATGGTGTTCTTGCTGATTTTGAGCAGCGCGGCCGGTTCGCCATTGAATTCGATGCGTTCTTCGGGCTTCTCGAACTTGTCCTTGATTGTCGCAATATCACCGAGTTTGATTTCGCCGCCTTCTGGCGTATTGATAATAATCAGGTCGGCCAGTTCATCGGCTGTTTTCCTGACATTGTCGAATTGAATCTGATAGGAGGTTTCCCTGGCCTCCAATACGCCGGCCGGCAACTCGATCGCTTGTGCCGCAATCAAGTTGGCAATGTCCTGGACACCCAGCCCGTACTTTTTCTGTACGTCGGGTCGAATCAGTACTTGCAATTGATGCGTAGAAAACCCCGCAAGGCTCACGATAGGTATCTGCGGCATCGCGACCAGGCGGTCGCGATAGTGTTCAGCTAGCCCTTTCAGCTCAGTGGGTGTCAAATTTCCTGATGTGATGGCGATACTGGCAACGGCGTTAATTCTTCCCAGTTGTTTGATCACCGGGTCTTCAATGTTTTCCGGGAAATTCTGGATTGCGTCGATAGCGGTCCCGACGTCATCAGTGAACGCACGCATGTCACCCGCTTCCTGCATCTCCAGGATAAATATAGCGACATTGTCGCGGGCATCACATTCCTGCTCTTCCAAAAAGCTGATGCCATCCGTGGCATCTTCCAAAGGGTTACAGATGCCGTCTTCAACGTCGGTGGGGCTTGCTCCTGGATAAACCACCGTGACCTGCACCTTGCTGGGAGCAAGCAGCGGAAAAGATTCCTTGTTCAATTCCTTCGCTGCATATAGGCCAATGGCAATAATCGCCATTATGAGGATGTTGCTGGCGGTGGGATGCGCCGCGAAATAGCGAATCATTTTGAATCGCCTTCAAGCGGCTCACCGAGCGCTTCTTCGGCCAATTCCTCTGCGTAAGCCGTCGCCGACACCAGCTTAAGCGGCAAACCATCGAGGACCGGAACAACATCAGTGACTATGATTTTTTCGCCCTCGGCGACACCATCACCGATCACCACCAAGCGACCTTGCGTATTAACAATATTGACTCGCCGAATCTCCAGTTGATGACCAGTTCCAGAGTCGTTTTCCGTGGCGACATAGACGCGTCCCTGATGGATGGCTTTTCTGGGTAAAACCAGCGTGTCCCGTGCAGGAGCAACAATTTCGACCGCCGCATACATACCTTTCAATAACGGCGGACGTTTGCCTGGAATGACGCCTTCATAAGGATTGTTGACGACCACGACCAGGTTAATCGTGTCACGGTCAGGATCAATAGACTCGCCGATTCGAAGCAACTCGCCCTGCCACGTTGCTGAAATACTTTCGTATCCGACCAGGCTGACAACGGCATCCAGCTGCATTCGCGAGATTATGGACTGCAAGCCTTCCGGATTTCGCAGGTCCAAAGCGCTTAACCCCAGTGATCTTATCAGTGGGTAAAACTGACCGACCGGCAGTGTGGCATTGACTTCAACGGCCTGAGTGCCCAAAGCTTCAAACAACACGGTGCCTACAGCTGCGTACTCACCTTTTTCTACTGAAACCGTTCCGATGCGGGCATCAAAGGGCAAGCGAATCTCGGTACGCCCCAGCGTGTCTTTGCTTTGATCAAGTTGGGTTCTGGACTGCTGAATCTGCGCCCTGGTTGCGGCCTTGCGACTAGCATAGCTTGCGATCCGTCCCTGTAGGTCCTCAACCTGTTGCTTTAGCTGCAGCATTTTCTGTTTTTCTGCATCAACTAAAGTCCGGGCTACCAGACGTTTTTCCCAGATGCCGAGCAGACGATCGAGTTCTTTTTGGCCAGTCAGCAGATTCAGTTCGGCAATCTCGAGGGAGCGGCGGGCGCTTGCTTCTTCGACTTCCAGCTGTTTCAGTGCGGACTCGCTACCAGCCAGCGCCGCCGTACTTTGGTCGAGGGAAAACTCAAAGGTAGTTGGCTCAATACGCAGAACCACCGTGTCTTTGGCCAGGCTAGCTCCTTTTTTCAGGGATGTATGGACATAACTGATCTTGCCGCTGATCTCCGTTCTGGATTTCAGCAAGATATCCGGTTCTACATACCCATAAGCGATAGCACGGCTTCGAAATGGCAGCTTCCGGGCAGTAATGACTTCTACGGTCTTGGTGGGGTACTGCAGCAGCTCATGTTCAGCAGGTGGCCTGGTTTTCACGATCAGGATGACCAATGCCAGGGCGACAAAGACGATCAGCGGCAGTATGAATGCTCTTTTGAAGACTGTGTTCATGATCGATGCTCGATTCCGCGCCGATATATTGCAAAAACACCCATTGCCCTGGCACCCATGGTTGTAATATCACCGGCCAACAACGACTGCATGACCAAACCTTGAATGGTGCCGACAAACAAGGTACCTGCAGCCGCAGTATCCACAGCAGGATCAACCTCACCCGCAAGCTTGCCACTTTCTATCAACGCTGCCACGCGCTCCGCGTATTTTCGGATCAAGGTACGTGCCACAACCTTTGCGGCAGTATCCTCCGCGTGTTGCAATTCGCCAAACATCATCCGCGGGACACCTGGATGGGTAACGATAAACTCGGTATGAGTGATGAAAACGGCTTCAAGTGCGGCCAGAGATGTGGGTGCAGCCCTTGCCGCTTTGTCCACCCGCGCGAGCAAGCGCTCTGCAACCCACTCCATCACTGCCTGCCAAATCTCTGCCTTATTGGCAAAATGGCGAAACAATGCGCCCTGTGTGACGTTCATGTGTTTGGCGATAGCGGCCGTAGTGATATGGCCCGGATTTTGTTCCGCAGCGAGATCAACCACTGCCTCTACAGTGACAGCCCGGCGTTGATCTGCAGGTAGATGTTGCCTGGTGGCTTGCATGACATATCCAAAAGATAGTAATTACTTACTATCTTTGTCTATTGAAGGTTCTATGTCAATCTCAGCTTAGTCTGCAAGCGATCCCCGGCGGGTGGTCGGTGGTTCGATTGACTCGGATCGGCTAGGGCCGATCCTGACCCTTCGGGCAGCTTCGCTGTCCTGATTCGCTTCGCGAATCGGTCCGCCCCTGGCCACCGTTATTCGGTCATCCCAAAACACTCAGTAACCTGGATTCAGGTGGTCTCTCCGGTCGACAACCAGACGTAGTCCGTTTGCCGTAACTTCTCCATATCGCCTTTCCAGCTGCCTTCCAGTATTCCCCAGGTTTTCTGTGCAGCCGGGTCTCCTGCGGCTTCCTGAGCACGTGCCAGACCTAGCAGCGATAATGTCCGGCCCGTGCTGCGCTCCAGTGCCGTCTCGAAATGCGCTATCGCCTCGCCAGGTCTGTCCAGCGTCAATAACATTTCGCCCATCAGTTCGCTGCTGGGCTTGGAAACATACGGCGGGCCGTATTCCATCGGCCGCGCATTTTCGTCTTCCGCAGCATCGGCCAGCAATTGCAGCGCCGTTTCTGCATCGCCTTCCCGGAAATAGATCAGCGCCTGTAACTCACGAGCAAATATCGTCGCTATGTTGTAGCCGTCCTGTGACGTCGCATTGATGTCTTCGTGCAGTCCTTCAGCAACGGACAGTATCTCCGCCGCGACAATATTCTTCTGCAGTGACTCGAGTTCGTAACGGGCGCTGTCAAGATCGTTCAATGCCACGTAGCGAAAACCGCTCGCAAACGCTTCAACGGCTTTTTCATCGAGCGGAAACATGCTCGTATCTTGAGTGTCGAGAATCTGCTCCGCAGTCGGATCCTCGATGATGTAGATCGAACGCATCAGCGTGTTGTGATATTGCTGAACTTCGTTCTGCACTTCGGCGATGTCATTGTGCATCGTTCGCATCGTCTCCTGGGCCTCTTCAACGCGACCTTGCTGCAGCAACGCGTATTGCAGCCAGCTCAGCGCATGCTTTCTGCGATTCGCGATTGGTTTGCCTGCCCGACGCAAGCTGTCTTCAGAAACGCGCACCGCGTTTTGATTGGCGGTGACAACCTCGTCCCACATACCAAGCGACATATAAATGTGCGACACCATGTGTTGGGCGTGCGTAGCCGATGGCGCAATCTTGTTATAGGCGCGTGCGGCTCGTAGTCCGAGCGGCGCGTGAATCTGATCGTCATAACTATGAATCAGGTAGTGAGCCGCACCGGGGTGGCGCGGCTGTTTCGCGAACACTTCCTCAAGTACAGACGCTGCTTTCATGTAAGTGCGAAAGTCTCGCTCATAGACCGAGCTGAGAATGGACAAGCCGTAAAACGCGGCCGCCTCAAGATCGTCCGGATAGTCTTCTTGAAGGCTACGCATGGCCTCCATGTAAGCGATATCCCGCTGTTGCTTGCCGCCTTCGCCATACAACGTGGCCGCAGCGTCAAGATAACGTTGCTCATGCTCGGTGGCCCGCAGCGATCCCCGAGGGCCAAGTTTGGCCAGCGCCTTAAGAGCCTCCTCACGATCCTGCTGGGCCCACAACGGGTGGTTGAAGGTCATTGCTTCACCCCAGATCGCCATCGCGAAACCGGGGTCGATAGCTTGTGCTGCCAGGAACGCGCTGTGTGCATCGTCGAACTCAAAACTATGCAGCAACATCACACCGCGAGAGAAGGCATCCTGCGCCGCCGCTGCACCAGAGTTCGGAAAATCGAGAACACCGAGAATCAGTGGTGGCAGCGAGGCATCGTCGTGCTCCTCCTGATCGTGCGCGAAAGACTGCGAAGTAAAAGCAAGAGTTCCTACTACGACGAATACAAGAACAGCATTGATCTGTTTACTAATCATGACTTCCTCATGCGCTTTTTGCGACCTCAAGCGTCGTCTTCTAAATAGCGAAGGAAGACATTATATGCTCTGGGTGGCCGCGACACACAACCCATCACGATAGGCCCGTGAGGTCCGAACCGGACACATAGTTAACACTTGATCCGGTGCGAGTGGATTCCAGTCACGCCAGACCGTACCACGTGCCCCCGCCGTGCTTCTCAATGTGGCTGGCGCGCGTGAGCGCTTTCAAATGGTCTTTGATCGTGTTGCGGTTCGCACTGGTGACGTTAGCTGCATCGGCAACGGTCACGCGCCCGCGGCACAGCTCGAGAATTTGTACCGAGAGTTCGGGCAGATCGCCAAGGATAAGTCGTTCCCGTTTCAAAGGCGACGCCAAGGCTGTCACCGTCTGGTCCAAAGGCCTCAACGTGTTTGGTATGGGTCTTGTATTCGCCGCGATGCCGCCCGTCTTTTGACGAGCATTGCAGGAGGTCGCGTTGCAGTTGTTTGATGACGGCAATCAACAAAACGGGCCGTCATCCTGCAACGTTTGCTTAAGCGAGTTAATCAGAGCACGCAGTCTCGCCGTTACAAGTCGGTTGCCGGAATACACAAGGCTAACTGGCCACGGTGCGGGTTCGAAGTCCTCCAGTACCAATCGAAGTTTCTTGTCACTAATATGCTGGCTCACCTGATAAGAAAGAAATTGGCCGAAGCCAACGCCATTGACGCATGCTGACAAGGCCGCTCCAATCTGGTTGCAGCCAAATCTTCCGTCCACAGACACCGTGACACCGCGCCCGCCAACACTAAACGGCCACGCACTCTCCACCCGGGGCAGGTTTTGCTGCCGCAAACACGGCAAGCTGGACAGCCACTCCGGATGATCGGGAATACCGGTCTGTTGCAGCAATGCCGGGCTCGCGCAAACAACACGCCGTACCTCGCCAACCCGTATAGCGACCATCGACGAATCGGCAAGCTGGCCTATTCGCAGGGCCAGGTCGATGCCCTCCTCGACGAGGTCGACAACCCGATCGAGCAACAGCAGGTCAACGCGGACCTGCTCGTAACGGGTCAGGAAAATGGCTAGCGCCGGCGCGAGGTGCGTCTGTCCAAACTGAATCGGCGCGGTCACCCGCAGGTTGCCGCGTGGCTCGGCGTCGTCTTGTCCCACCGAACGATCGGCATCGTCGACATCGGCGAGAATGCGCCGGCACCGTTCCAGGTACTCGCGGCCCTCCGGTGTCAGCGACATGCGTCGGGTCGTGCGCCGCAACAAGAGTGTGCCGAGATGTGCCTCCAATGCCGCGAGCGTCCGAACAATGGCGGGCTGCGACCGGTCCAGCGCTTCCGCAGCGGCCGTCAGGCTGCCACGCTCGACGATCTCGACAAAGGCACGCATTGCAGCGAGGTGATCCATGCCAACAGATTACTACACTTAATGCAGGAATATTATCCAACAGACAGTATTTATCCACTAACTGTAGTGAGGCAGACTGGCGCCCCTGAACCACACAACCAAGACGGAGAAACACCATGAGTAACAACACAGCCAAAACCCAGGGCGCTCACCATATCGGCCTGACCGTGCCCAATCTCGAGGCCGCGCGTACCTTTTTCCTTGACGCACTGGGCTTCGACCAGGTCGGAGCGGTACCTGATTATCCCGCCATCTTTGTCAGTGACGGATCAATCATGATTACGCTCTGGCAGGCGGAAGATCCGGCCACCGCCGTGCCCTTTGATCGCAAGACCAATATCGGGCTGCACCACCTGGCATTGCGCGTCGGTGACCCGACTGATCTGGCTCAACTGAGCGCGGAGCTCGGCAACCGCGATGATATCGACATCGAATTTGAGCCGGAGGGACTCGGCGACAGCGGTCTCCAACATATGATGTGCCGAATTCCCGGCAACATTCGACTTGAACTGATCGCAGCCTAGCCATCCACGGAAGCCGACCATGCAACCCCGACAGCAAACAGAAACCGATGCCTCACCGTTTCACATTGGCGAACAGGCTGTGCAGTCACGACTCGGCGTCCGCGAGTCAATCGAACCGTGGGCCCGCCAGATAGTCCGGCCATTCTTGCCGGACCAGCATCGACAGTTCTACACACAATTACCCTTCGTTGTTGCGGCTGCCCGTGATCATGAGAACAGGCCATGGGCAACCCTGCTCGTCGGGCCAACGGGTTTTGTGCATTCGCCCGACAACAGCATCCTGCATTTTGCGACAGGACTTCTGCCGGGTGATGCGCTGAAAGGGTCATTGGCGACCGACACAAAACTCGGACTGCTCGGTATCGAACTCCAGACGCGGCGCCGCAATCGGGTCAATGGGACAATCGGTGAAATCGACGCCAGCGGGTTCACCTTCAACGTAGACCAGGCGTTCGGCAACTGTCCGCAATACATATCAGAGCGGAGCTGGCGCAGGGTTGAGTTGAAACCGGAGGAGGCTTCGGTAACACGTCACCAACGATTGAATAACAAAATGCGCAACTGGATCGACTCGGCGGATACGGCGTTCCTGGCGAGTGGTTACCGTGGTGAAGGTGACGACAATGCGACCTATGGAATGGACGCCTCGCACCGCGGCGGCGCACCCGGTTTTGTCGAAGTATTGAGCGACACACGGCTCCTGTTTCCGGATTACGCGGGCAACAATCATTTCAATACGATGGGTAATCTTGTTCTCGACCCCGGCATCGGCTTGCTGTTTATCGACTTCGAAACTGGCGGCGTGTTACAGATAAGCGGCAAAGCGACGATCGACTGGGATTCGGATGCAGTGGCGAAACACCCGGGCGCTCAGCGTCTGGTGACAGTCGACATTGAGCAGATCGTTCTGCTCGAGGGCGTCTTGCCGCTGCGCTGGAGTGCCGCCGAAGAATCCATACGAACACTGCGGGTGGCGAAGAAGACCAGGGAGAGTGTCAATGTGACGTCATTCGAATTCGTCGCGTGTGACGATAGCGAACTGCCGGAATTCGAAGCAGGGCAGCATCTGTCAGTTGAACTTCAGATTGACGGCTCCGACCTCCCGATCAAGAGAACGTACTCGTTATCCAATGGACCGGGAGAAGGCCGATACCGAATCAGTGTGAAGCGAGAGCCGATGGGCGTCGCGTCGCGACATCTGCACGAAAAGCTGCAGGTCGGTAACCTGGTACGTGCCGCAAAGCCGGGTGGTGATTTTGTGCTTGAGCAAAGCGATCGGCCCGTGGCCCTCATCAGTGCGGGTATCGGCGTGACGCCGATGGTCAGCATGCTGCGTGCCATTACCGGGGGAGGCAGCAATCGCCGTGTCTATTTCATCCATGGAGCACGTGATGGCACGCAACATCCAATGGCTGCCGAAATCCGGGGGATCGTGCAACATCACGAAAACGTCAACCTTGAGGTCGTCTACAGCCAACCAAGTAGCGAGGATACGGCAGGTGAAGACTACAGCCGGCAGGGTCGCATCAACGGCGACCTGATCGAGGAACTGATCCCGGGGCTTGACGCCAATTTCTTCCTTTGTGGCCCAACCAGTTTTCTTGCGGACATCACATCCGCGCTGGCCGGGCTCGGCGTAGCTACAGAGCGCATTCGCACGGAGACGTTCTGACGATCGGGTGTTCAGCTGCGGTCGTTGAGACCATCCGGACCGCGGTTCCATCCGGATCGACGACGTTGCCCTGAATGCTGAATGTGGTTGTTTGTGCGAATCCCGCAACAGGCAGGGCAAGCAGTGTGAGCACCGCTAGCGAAACCTGCCCCAATTTTTTTAGCGACTGAAATATAACGATAGGAATTCCGAATTGACTTTTCACTAATATTCTCAGCGAAGTCAGGTCGTGCGAAATTACCGAGTTCCGGGGACAGCTTACCTGTTTCTCTTTCGGCCCGGCTTTGACGGCCGCACACTACGACGTCCCGAATCTTGCAGCAACCCAATCAATACCTGATCGCCGGCTCTTGGATTAACTCTGTAAACCGCCCCCAGATTCCACTTATACTCCCGAATCGATGAATTTGGCAAAAGGCGAGAAGTTTGAGTTTATATGCGGAATTGAAACGCAGGAATGTTCTTCGCATGGCAGCAGCCTACATTGTCGTGGCGTGGTTGCTGATCCAGGTGGCAGAGACCATTTTTCCGCTCTTCGGTTTTGACGATACGCCTGCACGTATCGTCGTCATCACCCTTTCCATTTTTTTTATTCCCGCGGTGGTCTCCGCGTGGGTCTTTGAACTAACGCCGGAAGGTCTCAAGCGCGATGACGAGGTCGACCGCGGTCAATCCTTCACAAGGCAGACGGGGAAAAAGCTAGATCACATTATCATGGTAGTCCTGGCATTGGCGCTCGGTTACTTTGCGTTTGACAAGTTTGTGCTTGACCCTGCCAGGGATGCGGAGATCGCACAAACTTCGGCAAAAGCCGGGGCGGAACAGGCGCTGCAAAAAGCCAGGGGCACAGATCTTTCCAGCCACTCTATAGCCGTGTTGCCCTTCGTCAATATGAGTTCTGACGAGGAGCAGGAGTATTTCTCAGAAGGCTTGTCCGAGGAGCTCCTCAACCTGCTGGCAAAAATTCCGGAACTCAGAGTGGCGGCAAGAACATCTTCGTTTTCCTACAAGGGCAAGGATACAAAGATTGCGCAAATCGGTGAAGAACTTAACGTTGCCCATGTACTCGAGGGCAGCGTGCGCAAGTCTGGCAGCCAGATTCGCATCACCGTGCAACTAGTCCAGACCGATAACGGCTTCCAGGTGTGGTCGGAGACTTATAGCCGCACCCTTAGTGACATCTTTGCGACGCAGGATGAAATCGCCGCGTCAGTTGTGGAAGCGCTCAAGGTCAGCATTCTGGGTGCCATACCGACGCAGCAAAAAACGAATCCCGAGGTTTATGTCCTGTATTTGCAGGCCAAATTTTTCAATGCTAAAAGGGATGGTGAGAGCGTGAAAAAGGCCCTCACCATTCTGAAACAGGCGCTGGCTATTGATTCCAATTACGCCCGGGCCTGGGTCGAACTCAACATTACTTATACCCTTTTGGTCCGCAATGGCACACTTTCAACAACGGAAGGGGGCCGATTAGCGCGTACAGCCGTAGACAGAGCTCTGGCCATTGATAGCAATCTGGGCTCGGCCTGGGCCGCGCGGGCTTATTTGATGAAGACGTTTGACAAAGACTGGACTGGCGCCCAGGCCGCTATTGAAAAAGCATTGCGATTGGAGCCCAACAACGGGAGCGTTATTGATTCTGCAGCTTCGATTGCGAGCACGTTTGGACGACTGCCAGAAGCCATAGAACTGTTCGAAAAGGGCGTTTCACGGGATCCTCTAGATCTCCCTGGCCTGCTGGTACTCGGGCGTCGCTACTTGCGAGTCGGCCGCATTGACGATGCATTCGATGCATTCAATCGGGTGCGCGTAATAAACCCCGACTACCATGGCCTGAGCTTGCTCTTTGGTCGTGCTTACATGATGCGGGGTGACCTCGAAAACGCCTTGCTTGAAACTGAAAAAGACCCAGACCAGTTCTATTATCGTTACCAAAAGGCCAATTTTTTGTACATGCTGGGTAAGGAAACAGAAGCCCAGACACTCATAAACGAACTACTTGAAACAACTGCGGATAAAGCGCCGCGCGCAATGGCAACCGTCTATGCGTGGCGCGGCGAAGGTGACTCGGCATTTGAGTGGCTGGAAATGGCCTATGCGAAAAACGATGCGAATCCGGGCTCTTTTCTGGGAAATCTATGGTGGAGAAAGCTCACAAGTGACCCCCGTTATTCAGCTTTTGTAGAGAAATTAGGCTTGCTGGAACAATGGAGAGCCATGCCACCAGAACACGGTGGGCCGCCGAAGCCTTAAACGCAGAACGACCGAGAAAAACGCTAAAACACCAGCAGAGCGATTTAAAGAATGTGTCGCGCCGACTGATTGAACGCTGATACTCCGAATGCGCCAGCTACTGGGAACGATGCAATTTACTAGCGGTTTTTTGATGCGACGTCACAGGCAGAATTCATGTGCCAGGCGCTATGTCGCACAGTTGAAGAGGATCTGCAAAAAGAAGTCGAGTTCCTGCCGGAATTTGATCGGGCCCGAACCAGACTGAATGACATCTATGACTGGCCGGGGCAGTCACCTGACTTATTTTTCCGCGTTGTTCATCAAAATGACAATAAGTTATCGAAATCCAATCGTGGCAGTCATTTCGATTGGATGACAGATAAGGAAATTAGAATATCGGAAGCCGTTGTCAGAGCGGAAATCTGGTTCGGGCGACAAAAGCATTTACCGCTGCAAGCAGGCCTTGGCTTTTGTCGCAGACAACGAATACCGATTCTTCGCGTTGCCCCGGTGTAAGGTCATGGTGGTCGATCAGAATTATTTCACTACCATGCGATGGTATAACCTCACCATCGAGCGCGTAGTATTCGGCTTCAGCAATCGCATCGATCTGCCCCGCGTCGAACTCTGCATAAAGTTGAGCGAATGTCCCGGCCGTTCTGATGATGACCCCATCCGGTGCACGACGGATGACGTCACGTTCGGCCGCCATACCTGACACGACCCCGACTGACTTACCGATGAGGTCGTTAATGTGCTCGTAGCGTCCCTGGTCTTCAGGATGGATGCGCAGCGCCCGTCGTTCATATAGAAACGGTGTGGAAAACGTCGCCCCCGAATGCGCGCGATCCGGAAAGCTCGCGACATTGGTCGCGACCAGGTCGACTTTATTACTGCTGGCGAGTAGCCACGATTCATTGAAGGGAACCACGACCCAGGCGATTGTCAGCCCGTGCTCTGCCGCGAACCGCTCGACGTACCGTCTGATCCAGAGCTGTGGATCGTACTGATCCCTGGGGGCGCTCGTTGTCACCGCGACGGTCAGCACTCCCGGCCGGAGCGTCTGAATTTGTTGATCGCGCGCGCACCCCGTTGCAGCGATCGAGGTCCACAATATCGCCACACCGGTCAAAATTCGCGACAGGCTATTCATACTTTCACGGTCAATCTGTCGACAATCTGAACGGGTCGCACCTGCACCGAAGCCCACCAAGGAAGTGCAGCACGGCGGCCACTGCGAATGCAGGCGAATTTCACCGTCGTTTGGCAATAGTCATGATCAAGACACACTAGTGCAGATTTCGGTGTGCCGCAACTGAAGGAACATGATGAGAACGAATTCAGGCGGGTGTACTTCGGTCACACGGTCTCCACCTTACATTGGAGAGGAAATCCGGTTCGACCCACGGCTGTCCCACTTATTCTGATCATGTGGGTCTAACGGCCCCGCACTGTATGTCTTGTAGCATTCCTGAATTTGTAGAGACTTGAATTCA
>CAYUOY010000100.1:0-2920 GCA_964446495.1 uncultured Woeseiaceae bacterium
CGTGGAGAACTTGTAAGAGCCGGCTTTGGTGGTGTGGAAATTGACCGCGCACTCGATTGGCTCGAAGGTCTGGCCGACAACAACGGCGGCGTTATTTTAAATCCGCAAACCGAGCAGGGCACGCGGGTTTACAACGAGATTGAGCTGGCGCGACTTGATACCGGCTGCCGCGGCTTTATTGCTTACCTCGAACAAATCGGCATTTTGTCGCCGCCGCAACGCGAGTTGCTGGTCGATCGTCTGCTGGCGCTGGAAACGCCCGATATCGATGTCGAACAGATTCAGTGGGTGGTATTGATGGTTTTATTCAGCCAGCCCGGACAGGAACTAGCCTACGCCCGTATGGAAGACCTGGTGTTCGAAGAGGAAAACGAGTCTCTTCACTAGCCCGGGCCAGGGAGTCAAGCGGAATTGGCCGCCTTTGCTGCAGGTAGTACAGCGTCTTTTTGAGGGATCGTTGCCAGAGTCATGGCAACAAATTTCTTGACACCCAGCGAGCAAGCCTGTAATTGAACCGCGGCGTAGTCTGCGGTTTTTTATTGCAGCCCTGTCGAATTCACACAACAATCGGAGCCAGGATGTCCCGAAATCTCGTCATCGTTGAGTCGCCCGCCAAGGCCAAAACCATCAGCAAATACCTAGGGAAGGATTTCGATGTCCTGGCCTCATACGGCCACGTTCGTGATCTGATACCCAAAGTGGGTGCCGTCGATACCGAACAGGGTTTCGAGATGAAGTACCAGATCATCGAGCGTAACGAAAAGCACGTTAATGCCATCATCCGCGCGCTGAAGAAGTCCGATGCTCTCTATCTCGCAACTGACCCGGATCGTGAGGGTGAGGCTATCTCCTGGCATCTCGTCGAGCTTTTGAAAGAAAAAAATGCGCTCAATGACAAGCCGGTGCATCGAGTCGTGTTTCACGAGATCACCAAGGGCGCCGTTCAGGAGGCTATAAACAACCCACGCGACATATCTGTCGATATGGTCAGCGCACAGCAAGCCCGCAGGGCCCTCGACTATCTGGTGGGCTTCAACCTGTCACCATTGCTGTGGAAGAAAGTACAACGCGGCTTGTCCGCCGGGCGCGTGCAAAGCCCGGCCCTGCGTATGATCGCTGAACGAGAAATTGAGATTGAGGCTTTCAAGGCGCGCGAGTACTGGAGCATCGAGGCCGATGTCAGCAAGGACAAATCGCCGTTTGTCTCTCGACTCGTGCGCTACAAGGGCGAGAAGGTCGAACAGTTCAGCTTTGAGAACGAAACCTCTGCCAGGGAAGTCGAGAAAACGATTCTTGCTGCCACCGGTGGTGAGCTAACGACAGTAAAGGTCGACAAGAAGCAGCGCCGACGCAATCCGTCTGCGCCGTTCACAACGTCCACATTGCAACAGGAAGCTTCCCGAAAACTCGGCTTCAATACTCAATGGACGATGCGGGTGGCACAACGCCTTTACGAGGGAATTGAGCTGCCGGGCGAGGGCAATGTCGGCCTGATCAGTTATATGCGTACGGACTCTGTGACTCTTGCCGTGACGGCCGTCGACGAGCTTCGTCAGGTGATCGGTGAGCGCTACGGCGCCGAAAATGTTCCGGACGAGCCGCGCATATTCAAGACCAAATCAAAGAACGCTCAGGAAGCACATGAGGCCATTCGACCCACATCAGCGGCACTGACGCCAGAGTTTCTGCAAGGCAAACTCGACGAGGAGCAGCACCGACTGTATACGCTGATCTGGCAGCGAACCATGGCATGCCAGATGGTTCCGGCCGTCTTCGATACAGTTGCCCTTGAGCTGGCCGCTGGCCCCGACAGCGACGATGGCCACCGCTTCAGGGCAAACGGCTCAGTACTGGTGGAGCCGGGATTCATGGCGGTTTACCAGGAAGGTAAGGACGATTCAAAAACGGACGATGGCGATCGCCTGTTACCGGAAATCAGCGTCGGTGATGTCATCAATCTGGATGAGTTGAGAACAGAACAGCATTTCACCGATCCACCGCCGCGGTTCACAGAGGCGAGTCTCGTCAAGACGCTGGAAGAGTACGGCATCGGTCGGCCATCAACTTACGCAAGCATCATCGCGACGCTGAAGAATCGTGAGTATGTTGAAATGGATGGCAAACGATTCCACCCAACCGATATCGGTCGAATCGTCAATGGCTTCCTGACAGAGCATTTCACGCAATACGTGGACTACGACTTCACAGCGAAGCTGGAAGACGATCTGGACGCGGTGTCGCTCGGCCAGCAGGAGATGGTGCCGCTACTGGAAAAATTCTGGAAACCCTTCTCCAGTCTTGTGGAAGACAAAGAGGAAAGCGTTTCACGCGAACAGGTCGCGATGGCACGCGAACTGGGCACCGACCCAAAATCCGGCAAACCAGTCACGGTTCGCATGGGGCGCTATGGACCGTTTGTGCAAATTGGCACCAAGGACGACGAGGACAAACCGAAATTCGCCGGACTGCGTCCGGGCCAGAAAATGGCCGATATCGACCTGAAAACCGGCCTGGCGCTATTCCAATTGCCGCGCAAGCTCGGTGAAACAGACGATGGACTGCCCGTATCGGCCAGCGTCGGGCGTTTCGGGCCCTACATACGATATGGCGATAAATTTGTTTCCATGAAAGAAGACGATCCCTACACCGTCGAGTTGCCACGCGCACTGGAATTGGTCGCCGCCAAGATAATCGAAGATGCGAATCGCATCATCCAGGATTTTGAGGAAGACGGCATTCAGGTTCTGAACGGTCGCTACGGTCCGTACATTACCGACAAGACCAAGAACGCTCGAGTACCCAAAGATCGCGAGCCGAAATCGCTGACCCTTGAAGAGTGCAAGGAATTACTGGCTGCCGCCCCGGTGCGTGGCCGACGCGGCAAGAAAAAGAAAACCAGCAAGGCCGCCGACAAGAAAAA
>CAYUOY010000100.1:3020-15248 GCA_964446495.1 uncultured Woeseiaceae bacterium
TGCGTGGCCGACGCGGCAAGAAAAAGAAAACCAGCAAGGCCGCCGACAAGAAAAAGGCCACCCGGAAAAAGGCAAAGAAGAAACCGGCCAAGAAGAAGGCGGCTCGGAAAAAGAAAAAAGTGGCGAAGAAAAAAGCCAGCGGCAGTGGCGACTAGCCAGCAAGTCTCGGTACGCCGGGAAACGGTGTGAATTCGGCGCCCATAAAGCGAGCGGGACGAATTCTTCGCGCAGGCGGCGTTGTGGCTTATCCGACGGAGGGCGTTTTCGGGCTTGGCTGTCTTCCTGATGATGCTGAAGCGGTCGCGCGTATTCTCGCGATCAAGAAACGCGATGCTGCGAAAGGATTGATTCTGATTGCATCGAATGTAGCTCAGCTCGCCGACTGGATAGATCTGCCAGACGCGGACGCCGCGCTGGGCACGAGCAGCAATGTCCCGCTCACCTGGATCGTTCCAGCCGCTCAGTTCTTGCCCTACTGGATCCGCGGCGAAAATTCCGGTGTTGCGGTACGCATTACCTCTCATCCGGTTGCCGCCGCATTGTGCGATGAGGCTGATTCCGCCCTCGTCTCCACGAGCGCCAATCTTGCCGGCCACTCCCCCGCCCGAAATCGTCATGTGCTTCGCCGCTGCTTCCATGATTTAGTAGACTGCATCGTGCCCGGACAGCCGGGACCCGTCAGCTCACCCACCGAAATTCGGGAACTTACGAGTGGTCGGATAATTCGACCAGGAGCCGTATGAGCACTGATGACATCTCCATTGCCCGGGTCGAGGACTACTTGCGCGGTCTCCAACAGGAGATCGTGGCATCGCTCGAAGCGGTCGACGGTAAGGAATCCTTTCGCCACGATTGCTGGGATCGCCCCGGCGGTGGCGGTGGAGAAAGCCGGGTGCTGGTAGATGGTGCCGTTTTCGAGCAAGCGGGCGTAGGTTTTTCGCACGTGTTTGGCGACCAGCTGCCGCCCTCTGCCACCAGGACCCGTCCGGAACTTGCCGGGCGCGGCTTTCAGGCCATGGGGGTCTCATTGGTATTGCACCCGCACAATCCTTACGTTCCGACCACGCATGCCAATTTTCGCTTCTTTCTGGCGGCCAACGATAGTGACGAACCCGTATGGTGGTTCGGTGGCGGCTTCGACCTGACACCGTATTACCCATTTCGCGATGACGTTGTAAGCTGGCACCAGCATGCTCATGATGCCTGCGCCGATTTCGGCGAATCTGTTTATCCTCGTTTCAAGAAATGGTGTGACGATTATTTTTATTTGAAGCACCGCGACGAGACGCGCGGGGTGGGCGGACTTTTTTTCGATGACCTGAATGAATTCGGCTTCGAGCGTTCGTTTGCGTTCACGCAGGCGATCGGAAATCAGTTCCTGCGATCCTATTTGCCCATCGTCAAAGCCCGAAAAAGCCATCCCTTCGGCGAGCGTCAGCGAGAATTTCAGCTTTACCGTCGCGGACGCTACGTCGAGTTCAATCTGCTCTATGACCGTGGCACCCTGTTTGGGCTGCAATCAGGTGGCCGAACCGAGTCCATCCTGATGTCACTGCCACCGCGCGTTCGCTGGGAATATGACTGGCAGCCGGAGCCTGGTTCGCCTGAAGCCACCCTCTACGACGAATATCTCAAGCCCCGGGACTGGCTGGGGAACGAGGACGGTCAGCCATAAGAGCATCATTCGCCACCCGGCATACGCTGGCAGCCTTGCGCGAAAATATGGTAGCTTCCTTTTAAAACCGGGCCTTGGGCCGGTTTCTTGATTTTCTCTTTAAAAAAGAACTGATGGCTGGACATGTAGCGCATTCCGGCCATCGGTGACTTGGTGGATTTGGTAACTCAGTGGCTTCAATTCGTTTTCTGGTCCTTTGCAGTCTCTTGTTGGCCGGCACCGTGTCGGCTCAGCACCAAAGTCAATTGCGCGAAGGAGGCTCACTCGCGAGTCTCAACATGCCCGGCTACGGCGATCAGGCGCAGAACTCCAAAGTCTATATTGTGCAGCTCAAAACGCCTTCGGCGGCTGAATACCATGCCAAAATCGTAAAGTCCGGATTTGGCAGAACGTTCAGCGGGAACCAAAAGGTCGCTCGTACCTTCGACAAAAGCAGCGCAAGCATTCAAAGCTATACGCAACGCCTGACCGACGAGCAAAACAGAGTCCTCACCAAAACGGCCCCCTCCGCTGAGAAGATTTACAGCTATCTGTTCAGCCTTAACGGTTTTGCGGTCCGCCTGACTGAAGCACAGGCGGCCAAAATGGAGCACACGCCCGAAGTGCTGCATATCTGGGAGGACGAGATTCGACCGCTCACAACACGTTACAGTGCGCGCTTTCTTGGCCTGTTTGACGATGAAGTCGGTCTTCGCGGCAAACCCGGGCTTGATGGCGAAGGTATTATCATCGGTGTTATCGACTCGGGCGTATCACCGGAGCATCCGGCGCTGAGTGATACCAGGGAAGCCGATCGTCCGCGCCTGTGTCGCAGCAGCTGGGGAGAGAACAGCCTGTTAGGTCGCTGGTTGTGTCGACGATTCAAGAAAAGAGCGGATCAAATTTTATTCGACCCCCCCGAAAACTGGAACGGTATCTGCCAGATCGGGCCACAGTTCACCGCGGAGAATTGCAACAACAAACTCATCGGAGCCCGGTACTTTTTCGATGGCGCCGTTGCAAGCGGGCCCATCGATAACAATGAAATTTTCTCGGCCCGTGATGTCGATGGGCACGGTACTCATACGTCCACAACAGCCGCCGGCAATAAGGTTTCCGCATCGATTTTCGGCACCTCGTTCGGAAAGGTGGAAGGCATGGCGCCGAGAGCGCGCATCGCGACCTACAAGGCCTGTTGGTTGCGTCCCGGTGAAACCCGCTCAAGCTGCAACACCTCCGACCTCGCAAACGCCATCGACATGGCGGTCGCCGACGGTGTTGATATCATCAACTACTCGGTCGGCAATTCGCGCCGTGATCTGACAGCACCCGATGACATTGCGTTAATGGCCGCCGCGAAAGCCGGTGTGTTTACGGTGGTCGCCGCCGGCAATGATGGACCCACCCTCGGAACCATTGGCTCTCCGGCAGGCTCGCCATGGATCATCACGGTTGCCGCATCCAGTCGTGAGGGGAGTCATTCACTCGAGGCTATGCAGGTCGACGCGCCCGCTGCCATTACGGGAAAATTCGCGGTCAGGGAGGCCAGTTTCACACCACCGCTGGATGAGAGTGACCCGATCGAGGCGTCGCTGGTCCTGGCAGATGATGGCGATGATACCTTGGCTGACGGCAGCAGTGGCACGACCTTCGATGCTTGTGAGCCGTTGCAGAACAGTGGAGATATCGCCGGCAAGATTGCCTACATTCAACGCGGCGGTTGTGGCTTCGATATCAAGATCGGTTACGCGGAAGATGCCGGGGCCATTGCCGTTGTTGTATTCAATATCGCCGGCGACCCCATCGTCATGACCGGACCGCCGGGCGCCGTCAATATCCCGGCGCTGATGGTAGGCCAGGCCGACGGCACCCTCATTCTCGACGAGATCAATGCCGGGAGTAACGTTGATGTGGTGCTCGACAAGAGTTTTTTCCTGTCTGTTGAGGACACAGGCAATATCATGGGATCGTTTTCTTCCCGCGGTCCTGCGCCGGTCCCCGACGTACTGAAACCCGACGTTACGGCGCCGGGCATCAATATCCTCGCCGGGTTTTCACCCGATTCCGCCAACTCGATGAGCGGCGAGAATTTTGCTTTTCTCACCGGCACTTCAATGTCGACACCGCATGTTGCCGGTGTGGCGGCACTGCTCAAACAAAAGCATCCGGGTTGGTCCCCGGCCGTACTACGATCCGCATTGATGACTACCGCCTACCAGGAAGTCAATCAACCGGACGGAGAGACACCCGCCAACCCATTCGATTTTGGTGCCGGGCATATCGACCCCAATCGGGCGGTTGATCCCGGCATCGTTTACGAAATTACTGACGATGAGTTCGACGCCTACGCCTGCGGCATTAAATCTCCTGCCGTTGCGCCGGCGCGATGTGAGGCCCTGTCGTCCAGCGGCTTATCGTTCGAGCCCGCCGATTTGAATCAACCGACGATCGCGTTATCCAGACTGACCAGTACCCGTGCGATCACTCGACGTATAACCAACGTCAGCGATACACAGGAGTCCTATCAGGCGGACGTGTCGGCGCCAGTTGGTATTGCAGTTTCAGTCACGCCCGGCAGCGTAACGCTTGGACCCGGACAATCCGTCACGTTTGATGTGACCTTTACGTATGAGAGCGGCCCGCTCGATCTGTGGCGGTTCGGCAGCCTGACATGGACCAGCGCGGACCACGCCGCTCGCAGTGTGCTCGCCGTGCGCCCGACATCGATTACCGCGCCCGCAGAAGTTGGTTCATTTGGTGGCGCGGGCAGTTTGAGTTTTCCCGTAGAGTTTGGCTACAACGGCGCATACAACGCGAAAGTACATGGTTTGCGATTGCCTCTGGTTCTGACAGGCTTTGTGGCCAGCGATCCCACGAAAACGTTTACACCGAGGAACGGGGACGGCGTAACCAGCCATACCTATGTCGTTCCGGCCGATCAGGCCTTTTTGAGGTTTTCATTGTTCGATTCACTGACCGATGGGGAAGACGATCTTGACATGTTTGTCTTCTATTGCCCGGATGACGTCAACTGCGAAAAGATCGGCGAGAGCGGTGGCGAAACATCGAGAGAACAATTCGATGTATTGTTTCCGGCAGGCGGAACCTACATAGTGTTCGTGCACGGCTTTGGAACGGACAATGTCGCCGGCGGACCTGGTACCAACTACAGCATCATCGCATGGCAGTTTGGCATCGACGATGATCAGGGCAACATGACAGTGACGGCACCGGCACTCGTCAATGCGGGAACAACCTCTGACATCACCATTGAATGGTCGGGATTGTTGCCGGACACCATTTACCTGGGCGGAATTTCGCACAATACACCGGACGGTTTTTCGGGACTTACCGTCATCGCCATTCAGAACTAGATTTCAGGTAGGTTGCGCGTCAGGTCGCGGCTCCTGCTGTTGTCGATGAACTAACAGTAGGAGCGCGACCTGACGTGCGACCACAGATAAACAGGCGCCAACCACAATGACCCCCTCCCCCAAACGGTTCTCTGGCGTGCTAAGCCCGGTTATCACGCCTTTCGACAAAGACCTGCGCCCCAATCCGGAGCGCTTGCTCGCCCAATGCCAATGGCTCCTGTCCCAAAACGTCAGCCTGGCAGTTTTCGGCACCAACAGCGAAGCGAACTCGATGTCCGTTGAGGAAAAAACAGACCTCCTCGACGCATTAGTGGAAGGCGGCATCGATCCGCAACGTATGATGCCAGGGACCGGTTGCTGCGCCCTGACCGATACCGTTCGCCTCACCCGTCACGCCGTGTCACTGGGCTGCGCGGGCACACTCATGCTGCCACCGTTTTACTACAAGGATGTCAGTGACGACGGATTGTTCCGCAGTTATTCCGAGGTCATCGAGCGGGTTGGAAACTCGGCGCTGCGCATTTATCTCTACCACATTCCCCCGATTGCACAGGTCGGCATCAGTCCTGACCTCATTGAGCGCCTGATAAAAGCTTATCCCGAAAACGTCGTCGGTATTAAAGACAGTTCCGGCGACTGGAACAACACGGAAGCCATGCTGCAACGAGGTTGGGATGATTTCAGAATTTTTTCCGGGAGCGAGAGTTTTTTGTTGCAAACGATGCAGCAGGGCGGTGCCGGTTGCATCTCGGCGACCGCGAACATCAACCCGGCAGCCATTCATGAGCTTTATGCGAACTGGAATTCCGCAGACGCCGCGCAGCTCCAGGAGGCGTTAGACAGAATCCGCAACCTGGCTCTGTCCTTCCCAATGATCCCTGCTCTAAAATCAGTCGTCGCATCGTATAGTAACTGCCCGGAGTGGGGTAATGTCCGACCGCCCCTTGTCGCGCTGGACAAGTCGGACTCTGACATTTTGATATCCCGATTGCATGGCACCGGATTCAGCATGCCGGGCCTGACTCCGTGAACGCAGAGTTCACAGCGAGGCGGCTGTGGCCTGCGCCGACCCTTTCTCATAGGTAAAATACAGCCACAAAAAGCCAATGCTCCCCGCCAGAATCGAGGCCAGCAGAACCCCGGTTTTTGCCATCAGGAGTTCGGCCGGGTCATGCGCAAACCCAAGCTCGGCAATGAATATGGACATGGTAAAACCTATGCCGCCCATCAAACCTGCGCCGATGATGTGTTTGAAGTTCAGTCCCTGAGGCAGAGTACTGATACCGAGCTTGACGGCGATCCATGAGAAACCGGCGATACCGAGCAGTTTGCCGACCAGCAAGCCCAGCGCGATGCCCATCGAAACCGGGTGCAGGAAAATGCTGCCAAATGATGACCATTCAATGGGTATGCCCGCATTCGCTAACGAGAAGACCGGAATGATCAGGTAGGCCGATGGCAGGTGCATCTTGCGCTCCAGCACCTGGGCAGGGGCTTTCAAAAGTTGGACGCCATCCGCCAGCGCCTTGACTCGAGCCCGCAATTCATCATTCTTGATGATGCTCTCTTCTTGTTCGTGGGCTCGCGCGATCCCATCAACCATTCCATTCAGCTTGGCAAGGAATCGCCTGGCACCGTATTTCGGGCGCAGCGGAATGGTGAAGGCAAGAAAGATTCCTGCGAGCGTCGCGTGGACACCGCTGTTTAGCATGGCGATCCAGAGCACTGTTCCGATTATGACATAGGGCGCGGTTCGTCGAATACCACCGAGATTTAGTGACACCAGCACGCCGATCATGGCGACGGCCAAAAGCAGGGCAGGAATGTTAATCGTCTCCGTATAAAAAAGTGCGATCACCGTGACGGCACCCAGGTCGTCGACAATCGCGACCGCAATGAGAAACGTCAGCAAGGTCCTGGGAACCCGCTTGCCAAGCAAGGCCAGTGTGCCCAGGGCAAAAGCGATGTCGGTGGCCATCGGGACACCCCATCCACTCACCGCCGGCCCTTCTGAATTGATGCTGAGGTAGACAAGAACCGGCACCACCATGCCGCCGATGGCGGCGATGATCGGAAAAACCGCCTGCTTCAGGTTGGCGAGTTCGCCAACCAGAATCTCTCGTTTGAGTTCGAGTCCTATCACGAAGAAAAACAACGCCATTACACCGTCATTGATCCAGTGGTGTAGAGACATGGATAACCCAAAACCCGGCACGCCGATCGCAAAGGTCGTCTCCAGCACCCGATGATAGGCATCGTTCCAGTTGCTGTTGGCGATCACCATCGCCACAACGCCGCACAGCATGAGCAATATGCCGCTAGTGGTCTGGCGGGCGATGAACTCTTCCAGCGGTGTCAAAACCCGGTCAAAGGCTCTTTCCCAGGGGGCGACGTATTCTTTCCCGAACCTTTCTTTCACCGCCAGCCTCTGGTCAATATCAAACAGGAACGCGTTTTGGAGCGCTCTCCTTTTCCGTACTGTGAAAGTTTAACATGTTGGGTTACCTGGCTGGGAAGGTGAGCAGTTGTCATGGGACGGACCATCAGCCCGGCATGGGAACAAGCGTTTGCATGATAGGATCGTGGCGACGGATTGATTAAGCCGCGCGTGCGATAGAGTCGCCGGGCATCGAACATCCGACATGGTTTGCTGCGAGGGCAGATGCGATACGCAATGTTGTCAGCCGCCTGCGGCGAACCGATGGCGATTGGCTTTTTGCGGAATTCCGATTGTCAAAAACTCTCAATGAAGGAGCAAATTATCCGTGAAACAATCTATCGTACACATGGCGTTGGTAGTTCGGGATTATGACGAAGCAATCGAGTTTTACACCGAGACGCTTCATTTCACTTTGGTTGAAGACACCTACCAGCCGGAGCAGGACAAGCGATGGGTAGTTATTTCACCACCGGGGTCCGACGGTGCGACATTGTTGCTGGCCCGAGCATCGAAACCCGAGCAGGAAGCGTTTATCGGAAATCAGACCGGCGGTCGCGTTTTTCTTTTTCTGAATACCGACGATTTCTGGCGTGACTACAATGAAATGGTCGAACGCGGCGTCAAATTTGTCAGGGAGCCAAAAACGGAGCCGTATGGCATTGTCGCCGTTTTTGAAGACTTGTATGGAAACCTGTGGGACTTACTGCAACTGAGTGGCGAGCAGAGCGTTTAGGGGACCTCTGATCAATATTGATCTCCTTAAGGTGTATCGTTTCGAGCCTGTACTGCCGTTCGAGTGGCGGTCAACAAATACACGGTCAATGGTGCAAGCCTGGTGCCGTTAACCCGACCGGAGGGATCGTTCTATGTTTGTGGGTCATTACGCAGCGGCACTGGCTTTGAAGAAATTCGAGAACAGAGCCTCTCTGGGAATTCTGTTCCTGGCCGTTCAGTTCGTCGATATTCTGTTTTTTCCGCTTGTTTTGCTCGGCATAGAGCGACTGAACATTGTGGAGAACTTCACGCAGTCGACGCACTTCGACCTTGAATATATGCCCTATACCCACTCCCTGGCAGGGAACCTGCTCTGGGCGGGTTTAGCCTACGCGGTGTTTCGCTGGCTGATCGTGAAGAAGAGTTCTGTCGCGATGGTTGTCGCTTTGGCCGTTTTTTCTCACTGGTTCCTCGATCTGCTCGTGCATACGCCGGACTTGCCGCTCTGGAGTGACGCGTCCTACAAATTTGGTTTCGGGCTTTGGAATAACGCCGTTGCGGCTTTTGCGCTCGAGGCGATACTCCTGGTGTCGGCACTGTGGCTCTACCTCAAATCGACTGCGGCGGCGTCCGCGACGGGACGGTTCGGAATGGGTGTCTTTGTCGCTCTCTTACTGTTGGCAAATGTTGCGAACGTTTTCGGGCCGCTTCTGGATGACAGTAAGCTGACACTCGCGATGTCTGCCTTGACCGCGTATTTCGTTTTCGCAGTCGTCGCATTCTGGCTGGATACCAAACGAAGCTCGGCAATCTGAACGCTTGTTTTTCACGGCTGAAGTCGGCGCCAGTTGGTCATGCGGCCGACGATCAATGCGACCTAATTGGCGAAATTCCAATTTTTCACACGAGAAAACCCTTCATATGATCGCCCATGTTGACTTTCACAAATTTCCAACAATGAGGTTCTATAGAACTTGACCGTGCTGAAATCATCATAATAGGTGACGTAGTATGGCTCGCATTCCTCGCTTTGAAACTGTTGACCAGTCAGTGCGGCGCGGTGCTTTATGGAGAACTCATCAATAGAGTCACCGATAACCACACCAAAATGCTCCATGCCCATTTTATAAACACGTCGATGTACCGGGGGAATTAGCTCAATTACCCGAACCTCAAATCCCGCGCCCAGGACCAACGGTCGTTCGAGTTGCATGATCGACATTGGGCGACCATTCCAGACATTTTCTATGTTCGACGTACAACAGCGCTCGATCCTTTCTCTTATGTGCAAGTATTCTTCGCCAGTCTCCGTCCTGTACGCTAAATGACTTATTTCGCACCCTGAGATATCAATTTGACTTTCAGCCAAACGTCCAAGTTGAAGCGAAAAGAACGCTTGGTAATCTCCAATGAGCTTTTTCATCGACGTCATAAGTGTAGTCAAGCGGTTTGTTGAGCCTTGTGTTCAATTTGTTGCTGAATATATTTCTGAAAATCAGTTGAGAATCCATTTCTTATACGTTCGCGCCACATTGCACGTGCCACCGACATATTTGATGTTCCCAGTCGGCCAGCGTGAGACGTTGATCTATGATTTTCGAAGTGTGGACCTCTCCCCCGTCCTGTTGTTCGGCTACTCGTTGCGCCATTGCCCAAGAAGCACCAGGACTTTCTCGCCGTTCTCGTAACTATAGGTGAAAGTCCCGTCTTGAGAAAACAAGTCCGCATACTCTGATGGGCGGCTTGCCTTGGCCCACGCATCGAATTTAGCCATCGCTGCCCCGAGCAAATCGCCTGATTCAACCGATAGCGTCGCAGATATTGAATTGATGCGGCCATCGGGCGTGAACGTGAATGTAGATTCATCATAGGTAATCGATTCGATATCTACAGACTTGAGCCAGTCGTTCGTTTCGATAACCCGGCACGTCACATCCAGCCCGGATACCTCACACCGTTCGAATCGCAACCGCGTATTTAGCGCCAGATCATACTTGTGAAGGTCACGAATCTCATCAAGGCCCGTTAGCGAACCCAGCGGCCCGAAACGCAAACTCGCCTCTTCGGCGAACATGTTCAATGTCAGCTCCACATCGCCGCCGTTCTTGTGCGTTTGATACTCAGAAACTATCTGTAAATAGTCCGGAGCTCGTGAACAAGCGGCAACAACAAGAGCGAGAGTCAATATTGTGTGATGCCGCCTCATATGGGGTCCTTATCGTCGATGTCACCAACATGAGTCCCGCTGCAACCCCTCAAGAACCGCACCGGGTCAACATGCGCCGGATGGTTAGCTGCCATTTCAGCGACCGGTATCGAACGCATTTCACCCAATAAGAATACAAGATCTGACCTCCGAGCAAAACAATAGAAATCGGCATAAATGGGCGAGGCAGGTCGTTCGGACAATTTGACTCGCGTCGGTCAGAAACCGCCGCCCAATCATCATTCCAAAGTATGAACAGCTGCGCTGATCAGAGCATCGAGCTGCGCAATTTCAACGGAAGGGAACGAGAAAGAATGACGCGGCGTGGACAAAACCAGCCCTTTTTCGTTATTCGGTCCCGAGTACCGACCCGGACAATAGGCCTGACTTTCTGTTTTGGAGGGCCGGCACCTTGCAATACCGCTGACGCAGCGAAATTTTGCCTGGCATTCACTATCGAGTCGGCTCGCGAATTCGAGTTGCTCAAGTTCATCTCGAAGACCGGAAAGCAGGCTGTCCGTAAGGTAAATCTGATCCACTGACGTTGAGTTTTCGAGCACTATCTTCACGCCACGGACCCGTTTTCCATCGGCTCCTTGTACCTCGATTGCTGTAATTACGGCGTGTGCATCGGCGCTCTTGATCTCGCCAAGTAACTCCGACCAGACAAGTTCCGAACTGTCTGCTATGGCAACGGTGTGTAGTTGAGTCGGTTCCGAAACAGATGTTTCCTCAGCAAGCTGGCTTGCGGCGAGTACGGCGGAAGATGCGTAGATAAACCAGCCGAAAAAAACAAACAATGGCACGGTCGCTACTCCATAACTTCTTGCCGATGCGACCGGCGCCATTCTTGCTGACGGTACGCTTCTCACTCTATTTCCTGGCCAGCGCCTTGCAGGGCCGGTGTCTAAAGCAGCCCGTTACATGATCATTCACCATTCCCGTGGCTTGCATATGTGCATACAGAATCGTGCTGCCGACAAACTTGAAGCCACGTTTTTTCATGTCCTTGCTCATGGCATCGGATTCGACAGAAGTCGCCGGGACATCGGCGTCCTTCTTGAAGCGGTTCTGCTTTGGCTTGCCGCCTACGAATCTCCATATGTAATTGTTAAAGCCGTCGAATTCTTCCTGCACCTGCAAAAACGCCTGCGCATTCGTTACCGCCGAGTTGACCTTGAGCTTGTTGCGCACGATGCCCGGGTCCAGCAGGATCTTGTCAATTCGATTCTGCGTAAAGCGCGCCACTTTCTCCGGATCGAACGCCGCAAAGCATTTCCGATAGCCTTCGCGTTTGTTGAGTATCGTCGACCAGCTTAGTCCGGCCTGCGCTCCCTCCAGAAGAAGAAATTCGAACTGGGTGCGGTCATCGGTCACCGGCACGCCCCACTCGATGTCGTGGTATTCAATATAGGCGAGGCTAACGCCTTCAGCCCAGGCACATCGTTGAATTTTTTTAGTCATGTTGATTTCCGCATCGGCAGCGATCGATAGCATAACAATCCGCCACAAATACGACAGCCATCAAATCTGGTGAATTGCGGCAGATTGAGTTTTCAAGGGCAAAAAAAAGCCCGTGGTCTCCCACGGGCTCTTCGGCTTAAGCCTTGCTTAGGGTCTTATACAGATCCGCCACACTTGCCTTCGCCACATTTGCCTTCAGCGCCTTTGTCGTCGCTTCCGGCCTTGTCGCCTTTATCACCACCACAAGAGCCTTCTCCGCCCTTGTCGCCTTTATCACCGCCACAAGAACCTTCTCCGCCCTTGTCGCCCATGTCGCCTTTGTCACCACCACAAGAGCCTTCTCCGCCCTTGTCGCCTTTATCACCGCCACAAGAAC
>CAYUOY010000101.1:0-15207 GCA_964446495.1 uncultured Woeseiaceae bacterium
AGCAGACTGCCACAGACAACGACGTGTCGATGCAATAGGCAATATCGTTAAATGAGGCGCTTGCGGGCAGGGATTGATAGTCAGCAACACCACCGCTATAGGGGTGATTAATCGCGTTGCTACCTTCCAGATAGTTGCTCACCATATCGCGCGTGTCTGCATCCAGCGGCGGTGCATCTCGTACCTGGCCGAGCGCGTCCAGGCGCGGCCCAGAGAAGAGTACGATGGCGGCGTACTGACCCGCCCCGTTTACCGAAAGACAGTCGCCACAACTCGCCGGTATTACGGCAGACGGTTGAAAAGCATCAGCCACGACGTAGAAAAAGTGATCTTTCCAGGTTTGCCAGAGTGCGAAATGAGTGCTGTCCCACTCGGCAACCAGCAAAGGATCACAATCCCCCAGTAATTGGGACATGCTGTTGCCGGTTATTGTCGCACTGTCATCAACCGCGTCTGGCAAGCGACCTGAAAACACGCCGGAATTCGTATCAGTGTAAAAACTATCCAGGGCGTAGTCTGTCATTGCCAGCGGTGCTGGCCAGGGCAATCTTTTATCTGTAGCGCCAGCGCTATTGGAGCGACCATACTCGGCCACACAAGCAGCGATACCCTCGGTCAGAGCGGACATATTGTTGCCGAAGTCGTGACGCTCGTAAGCAATATTTGCCAGCTCTTGTCGATCGATTGTGATGACCCGGTCGTTGTGTGAGTCGCTTTGGTCGGTTGTTATGGCCACTGCCTCGAGCGCATAAGGGTTGCCGGTCAGCAAGGCATTGGAAATCCCGAGCGTTCCGTCGGCATCCAGAAAATCACTGGCGTTGTAGTTGTTGCTGCAAGATTGCCCTGCAACAGCAACGCCCGAACGGGACTGCCCGCTGAGCGGCTCCATCGGTGCAAAAAGCACCGCCACCGGGCGCTCCTGCGGCGCGCTGCCGCTGATGATCAGCCCTGAATCGACGGAGTACACCTGCAGCTGTCCATTGGTGTCCGGATTGATCATGGGTAACGTTGCGGCGGCGGCATCCTTGTAGCTTCCTGACACAACATACCAAAGACAGGTACTGCTGCTATCGCGATAGGGCATGCTACCCAGCGTCCTCCAGGGGAACTTGCCGATTACCGTGACACCGGGTGCGCCGCATGCTGTGCTATGTGCTTCGCCCTCCAGCCAGGGACCCGTCGTATCGATATCCGGACAAGGCAGACGCAACGCCTCTCCCGGAAAGAAGTCCGCATACGATGTGGCGTAGTCAAGCAGTGCCTGCCTGGCCAGTGCCAGCGAATGATGGGTGTCAGCGATGCGTTGATTCCGAACCATGCCAGCCTGCAGTTTGGTCACAAGAACGGCCGACGCAGCCGTAACAATCACGAGAAGCATTAGTAGCAAAGCGGCTCCGGACTGCTGCTGTGAGAATTTACGGTCTGATAGCATCATCGGTTCAATCACGATCACCGGACGGCATTGTACTGACCGGCGTTTCCTGATCCTGTGCCGCGTCGGAAGAATCTGTCACCGGCGGGGTTGGTGCATCGTGTACCGCAATACTGACCCGGCCCGGAAAATCGACGGACTGTGGAGGCGATGAGCTGTCGGAAACATGAAAATCGCCGTCGCGCCATGTAGACCGTGCCCCGGATGGCACGACGATGTAGCCAGCTGCCCGTTTGGTCCTTGTTGGCGGCGCGCTGCTGGCGGTTTGATTCGGGCCCGCCGGGCTTGGTTCGACCGGGCCGGCGGACCGCCGCTCATCCAGGCGACGTCGCTGGTCTACCGTCAGGAAAACTCTCCCGAGTGCCCGCTCGTTCCTGGTCTGAGTCGCATCATTGCTCGCTGCCGCCGAACCGATGCCGCTTGCCATAACGATCAGCAGCATTCCTGTCATCAGCTTCATAACGCGGCAACCCCTGCGGCAACATCCGCTGTGATCACGCTAAACATCACAATCGAACAGTTCGCGACCAGGTTCGAGTCTGTCGCCGAGAGCTCTGTCGTCCCGGATTGCCGGGTCAGACGACAGCGATCAATCTTGATCAGGCCAGGAACCTCTGATTCCAGCCTGGCAATGAAACGCAATAAATCAAGTTCATGCACGAGGCCCATTTCCAGTTCGAAAGTACTTTGTTTGATACTAATGGTGCTGTCACCGCCCATCTGCCCAACCGGCGCGACCACTTCACGCTGTGGTTCCAGTGCATAACTCATACTCGGCAAGCCAAGCTGTGTTGCGATGACGCGCAGGGTCTCGATCCAGTCCAGTCGGTTTTCAGAGCCGACGAAACCCTGTTCGAAAAACAATTCGTAGCGCTGGTAATAACGATTCACCAGGCGCTTGCGATAGAGAAGCGCATCGTAATCTTCGTTCATCGCATGGTGGTTACTCGAATATTGCGAATAGTTGAATTGCTGGGTGTCGACAAACCACTGGCTTGCGACCAATACAACGGCCGCCAGTGTCACGGACAGCGCAGGCCAAAAGGTATCCTGAAAAACATACTTCCAGTCGATGTCAGCCCACCTCATCGTCGCTCTCCCCCGCTGCTGTTGCCAGGCTCAATCGCAGTCGAAAGTGTGCGTTTCGATCTATGCCACCGCGAACTACTTCACCCGCAACGGATGATGCCGGACTCGCGTCCAGCGGATACTCCGTCACCACTACCTGGCTAAAGTCCGATTTCGTTTGCAGCGAAACAACGAGCTGATCGATGATCGCGAATGCATCACGCATGTCGCCGCTAAACGGTTGAATTTGTGCCGCAACATCGACGCTAATGTAGGTGAGAGCAGGTATGACCACAGGTGGCGGCTTTTCACCGGGGCGAAGACGCTTGCCGGCCGGCTGACCGCCATCCGGCGGCAACGCCACCCAACTGAGTTCATCAATACTGACCTGTGGAAAACCGCTGAGCCCTGCACTGATTTGTCCCAATACCCACGCAACAGGTAATCGGTTTTGAAGAATGTAGTCACCCGTATCGACGGCCAGCTTCATCTCCACAGAGCTGGCACGAACCGGCGCGAAGTTTTCGTTTTCTCGCTGTAAGGTTTCAGTGATCTGCAGTATCTGCTTTTCAGTCGCGGCAGCCGCCGATTGCAGGAACAGTCCATCGACAATATTCGTCCCCGCCATGGCGGCACAAACGACACTGGCCGCCAGTGCCGCGCCAACAATGGAATGACGAATAACCTGCAGGGTGCCAAACCTCGTTTCCGCTCTCGAGGCATAGCAGGACTTCCGATTGCCGCGCAATAGCAGGGAAAGGTAGAGGGATTCGATATGATCGCAATCCGGCGCTTCATTCTGTCCCACCATAGACGCCGCTTCGGCGGGATCGATAAAGTGGATTCGCATTGGCGTCGTACCCCGATCGCTGGCAAGGACCAGGTCGGCTGTCTGCTTGTCAGCTACAACGTAAATATCGATGTCTTCGAGTGCACTCAAAAGTCGATTACGCTCGAGAAAGCGGCGACTGCGTAGTACTTCCGAAAAAATGAACTCACCGAACGCGGGGTCTGAAACATTCGGACTTTTGGCTAACCGGGCGCTTTTCGCTTTACCGTTTTGAACGAAAACCTGGCGCAGCATGTCGCCCTGATGCAAAGTCATAAGCAAGGCATTGCCGTCTGCTTTTCTCATTCGGGAGAGAAGCGCCGCCGCCATCATCGGCACGGATTGTATTCCGCTCAGAGGCGTGCGTTGGGCCGCAATTTCTTGCAGCCAGGGATCGAGCAGCTCCGGATTCGTAATCGCGCTATACATTACGTTCTGGGCATTATCCTCAGAATTCCTGCCGCCCTGGTAATGACTCAACCTGAATGGCGAGCGTGGAAATTTTCGCTGCAGGCGACGTTCAATCAGTGCTTTTCTGTCACGCCACCCCAGTTTCGGGATAGAGTCGACCGAGAATTCTTCCTCGATGACATCGACCAGCATCACGCTTCGCAGCTGTGACGATTCCTGCAGATAGGCCCTGAACTCGTCAAGACCATCAGCTCCGGCCACAAAGCGACTGTATTCCTCAAGGCCGTCGCAACTCCTGACATACACAACCAGCGCGTGCTGAGTAACGTAGAATATTCGCTCCACTTTCACATCAGACTCCGAGTTGCCCGAGCGTGTTATAAATGGGACCGAGCACCGACATCATGATCCAGCCCATGATGGCGCCAAGGACAACGGTCATCGCTGGTTCGATTACCGCCTGTAATTTATCGATGGACTCTGCCACCTCCCGATCATAGAAGTAGCTGACGTTCTCCAGCGCTGCATCCAGCTCGCCGGTCGTCTCGCCCATCTTGACCATCCGCACCACCAGTGCCGGGAACAGGCCAGTTGCTTCGATCCCGCCACTCAGGGAAACACCATCAGCGATGGACGCTGATATTTGTTGCAAGCCACGGCGAATCACGGCGTTTCCTGCGATTTCCTCGCTAAGCTTCAATGCGGAGAGCACGTCGAGACCGGCGCCATATAGCAGCCCGAAGTAGCTGGAAAATCGATTCAGTATCAACTTGTTGATAATCGGTCCGATGTACCACAACCTGAGTTTCCAGCCATCAACAACAAAACGCATCTGTTCGTTACGGCGCGCCTGAAATCGTATCGACAACAAGACGACGAATGGAAGTGGAATGGCCCAATACCAGTTGCCAACGAGAAAATTCGACAAGCCAATCAACGCGAGCGTATGAAACGGCAACTCCTGGCCCATCTCCTGGATGAAGCCAACCATCTCCGGAACGACATACAACATCATGAAAACCAGCACGGAAAGAACCACCACACCGACAAACGCCGGATACATGGCGATCGATTTCGACTTCGCGATAAGTTCGTCCTGCCACTTCAGCGACTCAGTCAGCTTCTGCATTACCTTCGGCAACTCGCCGGTTTCCTCGCCGACAGCGATCAGGCTGACAAACACGTGATCAAATGTTTCCGGAAAATCCACCATCGCCTGTGACAATGTCTGGCCGCCCTCGACGGAAATAATCAGGTTTGCAATCACACTTTTGAATTCGGGATGTTCAATGCTGTCACGCAGGTCCGTGAGCGCCTCGAGCATCGGGAGACCCGCTTTGGTCACTTGCTCCATATGAAAGCAAAATCCAATCAGGTCTTTGCGGGTTATTCTCGCGCCCATTCCGAAGCGCCGACTACCGCGTTCCGCACAGCTTACAAGCTCGCTTTCCGCTTGCCGCAAACGGGACTCAAGCGCCCGTTCGTTGGGTGCCTCAAGTGTCCCGTGGACGATCATTCCGTTCGGATCCACAGCGCGATAGGCATAGGTCGGCATCTGTCCCTACCTCACTCTGGTCGTTAGATCGACGACGCGGGAAATCTCCGACAAACTGGTCATGCCAGACAACACGATGCGAACCGCATCGCTGGCCAGGTCACGAAACCCGTTCTCTTTCGCCAGCGTCAGCATCTCATTTTGCGTCGCGCCGGATGCGATCAGCTCGTCCATCTCGGCGTTGACCTTCAATACCTCAATAACGGCGACCCGACCTTTGTAGCCAAGGTTGTGACATGCATCGCAACCAGACTCCCGGTAGAGCAGCAGCGGCTTCGAGGTCCTGGCATCCAGCAGGTTTCGCTCTGTCTCGTCAGGAGCATAGGCTTGCTTGCAATGTCTGCATAGACGGCGCACGAGGCGTTGCGCGACGATACCAATAATATTGCCTGCCAGAACCCGTGGCTTGACACCAATATCGACAAGGCGGGGTATCGACCCCAATGCTGAGTTGGTGTGCAGGGTTGAAAATACCTGGTGACCCGTCATTGCAGCGCGAAATGCCATGTCCGCCGTCGCTTCGTCGCGAATTTCACCAACGAGAATCACGTCCGGATCCTGGCGCATCATGGATCGAATGCCATTGGCAAAGTCGAGTTTCGCTGACTCGTTTACCGATGTTTGACGAATCATCGCCATGGGATATTCAACCGGGTCTTCGAGCGTCATGATGTTAATCGTTTCGTCATTCCGATGGTTCAGCATCGAATAGAGTGTGGTCGTCTTACCGCTGCCCGTCGGTCCCGTCACCAGGATAATTCCCTCGGGACGCGCCATCATGACTTGCAATGAGGTCAGCGTTTCCCTGGCCAGATTCAGGTTCTCCAACGGGACGATGCCCTTTTTCCGATCCAGAATTCTCAGGACGAAATTCTCACCATGAGTGGTCTGCTGGCAGGCCACGCGGAAGTCGATCTGGCGACCGGCAAGAGTCAAGGATATTCGGCCATCCTGCGGAGCGCGCGTTTCTGCGATGTTCATCTTCGACATGACTTTCAGGCGCACGACCATGCCGGACCAGTAAGAACGATGTAGCGCCATTACCTGGCGCAAGACACCGTCAATTCGATAGCGTACACGCAGGAAACCTGCTTCTGGCTCCAGGTGGATATCAGATGCCTCGCGCTTGACCGCATCGGCAAGAATGGCGTCAACCAATCGTACCAGTGGGTGGCTGTACTCTTCGTTCTCGATGGCGATATCCAGCTGATTCGCCTCGCCGGTATCGATCTCGCGCAGGATGCCTTGCAGCGATAGCTCGAACTGATAAAACTGGTCAATGGCTGCCGCAATCTCTTCCTCGCCCGCCACCAGCGTTTCCAGGCCAAGACCTCCGCCCAGCAATGCAGCAACCTGATCCAGCGCGACAAGATCAAACGTATCCGCCATGGCAATCGTGAGTATTTTCTCATTCTTGTCGAAGTTGATAGGCAGCAATAAGTAGCGGGCCGCCACGTCTTTTGGGATCATTTGCAGCGCATCCGGGTCCGGTACGATTGTCGCCAGATCGATACTTTCATGCCCGAAAGACTCACTGAGAGTGTCACGAATTACGCCTTCGCTGACTAATCCCAGCTTGACGAGAATCCGCCCCAGCGGTTCGTCATTGCGACCTTGTTCTGTCAGCGCAACCTGCAATTGATCCTGAGTGATCAGACCGGCTGTGATGAGACGCTCACCCAGTGGCAACGCGGGCTCTACATTCTGCAGCTTGCGAATGGTTGTGGTGCTCATTGCGGAATTCCTGAATAGGTCGTCATCTTCCGAATTTGGGTGGCGATGAATTCGGGATTTATCAGCGAATGGTTTCCGGTCGTATCCAGTGCAAGCTGATAATAGAGGCGTGCCTCCTCATAACGACCGAGATGCTCCATGCTCACGGCCGCGTTAAAACTATAGTTCGAATTTTCGGGTGCGGTACGATGTGCCTCGAGAAACGCCAGTCTCGCATCTGCCCAGTGCCCGCTTTCACCTGCGAGCAATCCCCGTGCGAGATGTAGTTCAGCAAGATCCGGATTTTTTTGCAAAAGTACTCTGAGACCGGTTTGTTTTTGCTGTGCGTCACCTGTCACCTCTTGTGCCAACAGGATTGAGGCGGCCACCGTGTTGTGGGGATCGACTTCAAGCAATTTCTCGTAAACCGGAATCCACTCCGCTGGAGTGGCTGTCATCTGCAGAACGGCCGCGAGACCAGCCAGCCCCTGTCGATGATTGGCATCAAGCACGATCGCACGCCGATAAGACGCTTCTGCACGCGCATAGTCTCCTGCCTGGTAGGCGTCAAACCCGGCACGAATATCGCCGAAGGCCGGGTCGCTGACAGGCCGAACTTCCTGGCGCAAACCGGGACGCACCGCTGGCCGTGTAACCGTGGATCGAGGCTTGTCGATGCCAACGGCGGCCGCTGATGTCGCGACTGCAGGGGAAACCGGCTGCAACCGAACGTAACCCGGCGACTCCGCGAACACATTATTCTCAGGCAGGTCGCTCCAGTCATTCGTCGCAGCATCAGTCGCTGAATCGGTGCCAGCTCGCAGCGTCATCTCACTGAGATCGTGGTTGAGGTTTGTAACGGTCAGAAACTGGTAGAGCGCATAGGCACCTGCCACGCCCGACAGCGCCAGCATCGTAATTATCGGTGACCAGCGACCGACACGACTGATCCAGTGTTGACTACGCTGTTTTCGAGCCACCGTACGTGGTACCGGCATGATGGCTGGAGCGTCACCTCGGACCACATCATGCACGATGTTTTGCATATTCAGTTTCGGCAGTATCAACGTTTCATCATTCGCCGACCTATCCCTGTCGGCATCTGGGGCAATTCGCATTTCCTCCAGGGGCGCGACTTCTTCGCCTTCAATGGAATAATCCTGGTTCGATTCCGTCGGGCTCAGCGGCGCCGGTAAGACCACGCTATCGACAAGATCTAATATTGGTTCGGCGGCAGGAACGCTGTCCGCGATCGGCAGAAGCTTGTCAACGTTTTGGCTCGGTTCCTGCTCCGGTCCTGAACCGCATGCATCTTCCTCGGTTGCCTGACGCAGGGCGTCTACCAGTGGATTCTTCATTATTTACACTGCCGCTCCACAGTTTCTCTAACCGGAGAAACCGTCTTGTTCTGACTCTGTGTAATAGTCCCGGATGCCCGGCGTGTCGGCTGGTGATTTTCCGTCCTTGATAATTGTCGGTCGCAGAAAAATAACCAGCTCTGTCTTTTTCAGCTCGTCTTTGGTGTAGGAGAACAGGCTGCCAATTCCGGGAATCTTGGCGAGTCCGGGTATCCCATCAATCGATTTAATGCGCTCGTTTTGCATCAACCCACCCAGAACAATGGTGTGTCCATCGACGACCTGCAACAGAGATTCAATTTCGCGAACCTGTATTTCAGGTATCAGGTTGTCGAAATCTGATTCGGCCAGCCTCGGTGCCGGATCAATGGCATAGCCTGTAATGCGACTGATGGTTGGACGAATATTCAGACTGACATAACCGTTGTCACTGATCTGCGGCGTAACGCTCATGACCAGCCCGACTGGCACCGTGTGGATTTGACTCGTAAAAGTTCTACGCTCCGGAATGTTAATTGTTGCTTCGCGAATATCGAGTTCGATCGTGAAGTACACCGTTTCATTGACTACCTTTAGTAGTGCCGTTTGGTTGTTGAGTGCCATAATTTTCGGGCTTGACAAGACCTTGGTTTCCCCAAACTGCTGCAGCATTCGTACCGTCGCACTCACACTGCTTCCATCAGAGTTTCCACTGTTGTAGCCGAGTCGAAACAAGGGCGGTGTCGATAGCGCTGAACCGAGCATGCTCGATTCGAAGGATACGCCGTTGCTCCCCGCACCGGCGTCATCGGACAGCCGTTGCCAATCCACACCGGCCTGATAATTGTCACTCAGGCGGACCTCGACAATCGTCATCTCGATCAACACCTGGCGACGCGCGCTGGCCATGATGGTATCCAGATACGTTTGAATCTGGGTGTGTGTCTCCTGATTGGCAAATGCCGTTACGATACCTGCCATCGGATTGGAAATTATGGGGTTGCCCGCTTCCGGTGTAATCGACGTGCCAGCACGACCAGTGCCTGTTGTCACAATCTGGGTAAGGCCCGCCTCGAGTGACGCCCAGAAATTATTGTCCGACTTGTTCTTGACGGTCGTCTTGGAGCGATTTCCCTGGCCGCCACCCTGCTGGCCGCCACCTTGCTGGCCGCCACTTCCTCTAACCGTTCCGCCCGAAGTCGATATCTCGGTCGCGACGCCCACTTCCCCTTCGCTGACGCGACTGACATTGACATAGTCCACCCGGTAGTTATGCCAGTACGGACTGTCCTCCAGGATGATCAGGTTTCTGCCACTCAATACGTATCGCAAGCCGACCTGGCCGGTGATGCGACTGAGGATGCTCCGCAATGGCTGATCAACCGCATTGATGGTGATGGTGCGAGCGTTATTCGCCTGCAAGTCGAGTTCCAGGCCGGCGTCTCTGGCCAGTGAAAACAGAAGATCAGTAACCGGTACATCTTTTACTACCACAGAGTATGTTGGTTCAGGGGGCGACGGTTTCGGTTCAGCAATCCTGGGCGGTGGTTTTACGAGTGGCGGTGCCCTCGTTGGTTCCGGATCGCTATCCAGGAGATGACCGAGGGATGGATCCATGCTCCGATTGCCAGCACACCCAGCCAGAACCAGAGCCGCGACCAGCAATAAGGAAATTTTACAAGCCATACTGAAATCGTTGATCGACAACAGGCGCGATGGCGTGCCATGTGTACAACCATAGCAAATGTTTTGCGTCATCTTGTGGGCCCTTTTCAGTTTTACACAGCTACCGTCACTTATTCGTCAATTTCACAATAAACTTTAACGGCAGAGCGGCCAGGATCGGCATTCTGACTGGTATACCGGATGAGAATTTTGCTTCAGAGGGGGATTTCCGGTCGGCCCACACCCGTCCCGTTTACGAATCCGACAGACCCTAAAGGTTATGCCGCTGGCGCCGCTAATAAGAAGGAAGGCCCGACGATCATTCTGCCGTCGTCATCCCGCCTACAGGTAGCTTTCGGGTAGCCCGCAATAACAGAGTGAAGGTGATTTGAGCAGTACGTCAACAATCGCAACGTCAGGGGAGAATAGCCATCGGCCCTCCTTGCGTAGGTCTGTGTTCCTCGCTCTTGAAGCCGCGGATGGAGATCACGGACTCAGTCGGATCGTCGATGTTTCGATCATTGTCCTGATTTGCGCCAGCGTCATCGCCGTGATCCTGGAATCGATTGAAGTACTTGAAATTAGATATTCGGCGTTGTTCTACTGGTTTGAGGTTTTCACGGTTGCGACTTTCTCCGTCGAGTACTTCTGCCGTGTATGGAGTAGCGTAGAAACTGAGCCGACCCTTGAGCGGCCCATGAGTCCTTTCGTTACCCGAATGCGATTCATGCTTTCATTTCACGCCATCGTCGATTTCATCGCGATCCTGCCCTTCTACTTGCTGACTTTTGGTCTCCTCGGTGGTTTCGATATGCGGTTCTTGCGGGCGGTTCGACTGCTTCGTGTATTGAAATTGACCCGTTATTCAGCGGCCCTGAATATGTTGTTCGCGACCATCGCCGAGAACGGCCGCTCACTGGCCGCTTCGTTTTTCATCCTGATGACGGTGATGCTGCTCGCTTCATCGGGCATCTACTATTTCGAACGCCAGTCTCAACCCGTTGACTTCGGCAGTATTCCCGCCGCCATGTGGTGGGCATTCGCGACCTTGACGACGGTTGGTTATGGCGATGTCACACCGGTTACTGTGGGTGGCAAGATCTTCGGTGCGCTGGTTACGGTGGTCGGTGTCGGCATGGTTGCATTACCAACGGGCATCCTCGCCTCGGGATTTGCACAACAACTCAGGATTCGCTCCGAGGCCTACCAGAAAAAAGCGGATGAGGCACTGGATGATGGCATTCTGACCGACACCGAAATATCCGAGCTCGACGAATTACGCCGGGAACTGGGTCTCGGCAAGCACACGGCCAGCCAGATAATGGATGTCAAGAAGGTACAGCTGGCACTGAAAAATGGGCCCGCGAAATACTGTTCGCACTGTGGGTCCGACCTGTCATGACCCGGGTCGCGAGGACGCGAGGTCCCGGCTAGTGCGCTATTGCGTAGCGGCGGATTTTCTCGACCAGAGTCGTACGCCCCATTCCCAACCTGTCGGCCGCTTTCTGCACCACACCGTTACTGTCCTGCAGCGCCAACTCAATGGCACCCTGTTCAACTTTGGACAGGTACTGTTTCAGATCCAGCCCGCCCGCAGGCAGACTCGTTAACGATTCCGCTCCTGCACCTGAAGTGGCAACAAGCGATGAACTCAACACCTCTGCATCGCGCTGCGGTTTCAAAGGCCAGGGTAAATCAGACTCGTCGATAAGGCCGTTGGGATTGATCACCGCGAGTCGTTCAATTAGATTCGCCAATTCTCGAACATTGCCCGGCCATGCATATTCGGTAAGGAATCGCATGGCATCTTCTGTCAGACTGATAGCCACACCATTGTGTTGCCGGACACGATTAATCATTTCATCCACCAACGGCGCAATATCATCCGGGCGGTCACGCAATGGCGGAATCTCTATTGGGAACACGCTGAGTCGGTAATACAAATCCTCACGGAACAGCTCATCCTCAATACGTTTCGACAGATCACGGTGAGTCGCCGCTATCAGCCTGATGTCCACCGGTATCTGTGTTGTGCCACCGAGCCGCTCTATAACCCGCTCTTGCAGGACCCGTAATAACTTCACTTGCATCGCGATCGGCATATCGCCAATCTCGTCAAGAAACAGCGTGCCCCCTTCGGCCAGTTCAAAACGGCCCGCACGCGCGGATATGGCGCCGGTAAATGCTCCGCGCTCGTGCCCAAACAATTCACTTTCCAGCAAATCATCGGGAATCGCGCCGCAATTGATGGCAATGAATTCTCCACCACGACCGGACTGTTGGTGAATGCGTCGCGCCACGACTTCCTTGCCGGTCCCCGATTCGCCGCTGATCAGCACCGTCGCATTCGATGGCGCCACGCGGTCAATGAGTGAACGAATCTGCAACGATTCAACGCTATCGCCGATGAGCTGACTGCCGTCGCTCGCGTCGTTGCGGTGACGGCTGTGGGCTGCCCAGATCTCGTCAAGTACATGGCCGAGTTCATCAAAACGAACGGGATAATGCAGTTCATGAAATCTCGCCCAGGCGAATTGCTCATTGCCTTGCACGGCATCAGGCATGCGCTGAGCCCGTCTCGTTGGCCGATATCATGACAATGGGTGTGTTCGGGTCTACGTTGCCAACATCGCCGATCAGGCGGTTGATGACATCGGGCTCCAGATCGTCGCCGAGGAAAATGGCAGCCAGTCGACAATCCCCCAGGCGATTGCGCCAGTTGTCCGGTGCCGCCACCCGTACGCGTGGGGCGTCCATGAATTCGATGAGCTCCTTGATATTCTGGCCGCGAGCTTCGCTACCCTCAATAACCATAATCAGACGTTCGGTGCTCACGGGGCAATCACTCCGTGAATTTGACCTGTGCCGGCTGGCCGATGAGAGCACCATTGGGGCAGTCGCAAGATCAAATTCTTGTGATTTTGGCTCATCCTATCTGTTCTTTTTTTCACATTTTCGGTCTTTAGTCACAAATGTAACCTTTTTTGTCTACTCGCCCGAGTGACTCCTGCCGTTATCTCGGGGCCAGATTGCCAGTGCACCCCTGCTCATTTGAACAATCAGATAACGCCGCCTTAAAGCCATTTTTTGGTCATTAATTGCTCGTCTGGCCTAATATATTCGTTAGGACCCATTCTCGCAATCTTGTGATATTTTATCATCTTATTTGTTCTTTTCAACCTATATTCGGTATTTACGTTCTAAACATGTGAAATTCAAGACATTTGCACCGTCATGCTGGCCGCTGCTGCCGCAAGAACTCTCATGGTTCGCTAAAGAAATCAGCACTGGCGCCGATATCCAGCCAGAGGTCATGACCAAACATAGACAGGGCCATGGCTGGTGCTGTTATCTATCGGGATGCGTTGCCTATGGAATTTATGCGTAAAGTTGCCGCCAACGACGACCACGACCCGGGCGAACGGCCGAAAGACATCGCAGACTCCCTTACCGACGGGGCTCTGGATACGCTGGGCTGCGTGATTCGGACGATGGGAAGTGCCTCATTCCCCCTCGCCAACGAGACCGATCCGGACTTGTTCATCGAGCAATGCGATGATTTTGCGCGCCACGTGGAGAATGGAGGGGCTGTTCCGTGCGCCGACATCGACCCATCGTCCGACGGTCATCGAGAATGGTCGAAAGTGAGACGATTTTTTATCGATCGAAGAAAACATGAAAAGGATTTTGTGACAGAACGGCTACAGGACTACCGCGGATTCGTCGATGACCTCGTGTCGGGCCTGCAACAAATCGGACCCCGTGACCAGGATACGGCCCGCTCGGTCCAGGAAAGTCTGGACACTATCGAGTGTGCAGTAGCGACTGGTGCCTTACCCGAAATCAAAGCGGCCCTGGACAAGTCCATCCGTTCGGTAAGCGAGACCTTCGCGCAGCAAGAACTGGCCTACGAACAGCAAATCAGTGAATTGAATGACCGGATGTCGAATCTGCGCCAGGACCTGGTCTCGGTTCGCGAGGAAATGAAGCAAGACAATCTGACCCAGGTATTCAATCGTGGCGCCTTCGACAAAGCCATCACGCAGAGCCTCAATACCCATTTCATATTGAAGCAACCGGTCGTGGTGGTCCTGCTTGATGTCGATCACTTCAAGAATATCAACGATCAATGGGGGCATTCGGCTGGAGATGAGGTACTAAGATCGATCGGCGAATGCCTTGAGCGATCATTTATCCGCAAGAATGACCTGGTCTCGCGCTACGGTGGTGATGAATTTGCGGTGATCCTGACGGACACCAGCGCCGCTCAGGCGGAACCTCTGATCAAACGATTCTTCGACTACGTAGGGTCTATTGTAGTGCCAGCCGCGCCGCCTGAAACCTCGGTAACCTGTTCCGCGGGGTACACGGAAATCTCCTCAACCGACACTGTCAAGATTCTTTTGGATCGTGTGGACAAAGCGCTTTACCAGTCCAAAGCCGCTGGACGCGATGTAGCAACCTTTGCCCCGACTGAGGGGAAATGAAGTACTTATAACGCTTTCAGGGGGTTAAATCCCTAAAGACCCCGCCGAATCGGTCGATAACCTGTACAGCGATATTGCACTCCCGCAGATCATCCCGGCCGGCCGCCGATCTCAGCGGGTGTCCGAATGAACGGAGGAAACGAACTTGGATCTGGCGACACTTATTGGCCTCATCGGTGGTTTTGCCGTTGTTCTCACGTCGATCATGCTGGGCGGTTCAGCGAGCACCTTCATCAACGTCCCATCACTGGCGGTTGTGTTCGGTGGCACGATCCTGGTCACAATGATGAAATTCAGTCTGGGTGAATTTCTGGGTGCCGCGTCAATCGCCGTTAAGGCTTTCCTGCATAAGCCTTCAGATCCGGATGAACTGATTCAGAAATCGGTCGAGCTTGCCAAAACCGCTCGCCAGGGCGGGTTACTCGCATTGGAGGATGCTGAAGTTCCGGATGAATTCATGAAGAACGGGCTCGGCCTGCTAATAGACGGCCATCCGGCCGATGTCGTCCGTTCCATGTTAACCAAGGACAAGAATCTTACCCTGCAGCGACATAACGATGGCCAAAGTATTTTCAAAGCTATTGGTGATGTTGGTCCGGCTATGGGAATGATCGGTACCCTCATCGGCCTGGTGCAGATGCTGTCCAATATGGACGACCCCAAACAGATCGGTCCGGCCATGGCTGTCGCCCTGCTCACCACACTTTATG
>CAYUOY010000102.1:0-15180 GCA_964446495.1 uncultured Woeseiaceae bacterium
GATCCAGGGTCAGGCCCTCACGGATCGCGGTCAGCGTATCCTGCAGGGCACGGCGAGCACGGCAGTGCATGTGCACATCACCACTGGCAACCAGTGGCAGGTTCAGCGTCTCACCGAGGCCCTGGAGACGCTCCAGGCGCTGGCGATGCCGGCCGTCGGCCAGCAACTCCACCGCAATCCATAAGCGCTGCACAAAGGCATCCAGAATCCAGCTGTCTTCAGCCGCGAGAAACAGTTGGTGACCAGGCGTCCACAACACCAGGCAACCTGGCAGTGCATCCTCGAAATCGGTCGCCGTAAGTCTGTATGTGCCTTTCTCTGCCGCGCGCCGGCCACGGGTAATGAGTTGGCACAGTGAGGTATAACCGCGGTGATCCTGTGCAAGAACGATGAGCTTCAACCCGGTAACCAGCCGGAATTCCGCACCAATGATTAGTTTCTCAAGACCCGCTTTTTTTGCCGCCATATGCGCCCTGACCACACCGGACACCGAACACTCATCGGTCAGTGCCAGCGCGGTATAACCCTGGTCAACCGCCTGTTGCACGAGTTCTTCCGGGTGCGAGGCACCGCGCAGAAAGGTGAAGTTGCTGAGCGCGTGTAATTCTGCGTAAGCCAGCGACACCGCGTTAACCGAAGATGCCATGCAAGTACCAGCACACGTTCTTCTGTTGACGATCCTGATAGACCCATAGAAGCACTCCCTGCATCGTCAATGCGACAAAGTAATCCCTGGCAATGCCATCGTCATCCCACCAGCCGGATTCCAGTCGCTCCGGCCCCTCCATCAGTGTCAGTGGGCCCTGATAAAAAGGTCGCGCATCCTCACTCGCCAACCGTTGCGGCGACTCCAGCATCCATAACGGGCGCCGTAATTGCAGTGAGGGTGGATACTCACTGTCACAAGCGATCGTCGTTGCGTCGCGGGAAGCGGACACGCTGGCAGAACGCCATGCATACTGAGGACGATGCTCCGCAACAGTACTAACCCCGCGTACGCTCGCATCTCCGATACGGGTATTTAGTCGCTCCACAAGAGAGGCAATCGACTCATCACAGGCGTTCTTCGCGGTATCGAAAAGTAAATTATCCGTGGTGATGGTTAATAACTGGCACCGCCCTCCCCGCAAGCAAATCGAAATCACGGCCTCCGGCAAAACCAGCTGCTCAAATTTGATCGCCAGTAACTCCGACCAGTGACTCGCATTTCGTCCCGCCTGCACACTGCCCAATACCAGGCCAGTCGTCGCCGTCCGTAAATGAAAAAAACTGAACTGCAGCCGTTGCACCTGCATTTGTCGATGCATTAAAAATCGCTCGAGCTTCAGCAACAGTTGCCGACAAAACTGCAGCAACAACTCACGCTCACTGTGTTCCTCATCGAGGTCATGCGTCGCGCAAAATCGCTCTGGAGAACGATAACTCATGCGTGGATCCGGCAAGCGCCCGAGCGCCCGGTCAAGCTGCAGCAAACGAGTCGCACCAAAGCGTCGCGCAAAGCCCGCCCGTGGCAGGCGCAAGCAATCGCCCACACGGGTAATACCCATGCCGCCAAGTGCTTCGGTAACCGATGCCGGCCAACCCAGACCGTGCAGCGGCAGCAGACTCAAGGCATTGTTCAAATACGTCGCATCTTCGATACAAACGGCACGAGCCGACTTTGCCAGCCAAAACGAAGCCTGCGGTGTCGGCGCAATCGCCAGGTTGGCGGTAAACCCCTGTTCTTTGCAGCCCGTTGCAATCCGTTCGCGTAGTGTCAACAGCCCTTCAAACAGGCGCAAACTGCCGGCAATCTCCAGCAGTAACGTCCTCGGTGCTTCGACGACAACAAATGACGTAAACCGTTCTGCCCAGCAAGCCAGCCGCTTCAATGCACGTTCTTCCTGACACGTGTTCCGCATCTCAAGTTGCAAATCCGGCAATAACGACAGCGCCGCATTCACCGACAACCCTGCGCCAATTCCGGCAGCCGCTGCTTTTGGGCTGGCCAGCAATACGCGCCTTATGCCCTGCTCTTCCTCGAACACTGCCCGGGCAACCGCTGCCTGATGTCCGGCCAGCGCCTCAAGTGGCAATGCGGGAAAGTCGAGACACAACCACAAGTGCGCTTTGGGCATTGCTCGTGCGGGAATCCGAGAAGAATTACTCAGCGCCGGTTCTGTCAGTGCCGCATTCGGTTTCTCTGCAGACACCGGCTCTGGCGAGGACAGAGTCAGCGATTGCTGTACTGGTTTGCGTGAGTGCGAAGCGTGCTTTATTGCAGGGGGAGTTGGGGTGGCAGTCTGCAAGACCGCAGATGATTTATCGGAAGACGACATGCGCTAGCCGTCTGCATAGTCGCGCAATATATTGTGCAAGGTGACCGGTTTGCCACCACGATTTTTGAGAATGCTGAAAGCCGTGCCCTGACGGTTAGCACTCAGCAGAATACGCAATGCCGCCGCTGAAGACTGCGCGCGGGCACTCAATGGACGAAAAGCGATTGCCCAGCTCTTGCCTTTCTCGGCGGCAAGTTGCAAACGCCGGCCCGCCGCGTCAGAAAGTACCTCAGTCCACAACAGCACCGCCGCACAATTGCCACATGACAAAGCCTGCTCTGCCGCCCACAAAGCCTCGCTGTCCTCACGAGGACGCACAATCAGCACACGGGAAAGATCGATGCCCCATTGCGCCAGCGCCGGTGGATAAGGCTGAAACGGTGGTGCAATCCAGGCCAGCCACCCTGGCGACTCCCCGTCCTTGTCCGACTGACTGAGACGCGCCAGTGCCGGCATCAGGATACGCAGCTCACCGGCCCCACAATGCTCCAGCAAAATTTCCGTTAAGGCCTGTTGCGGCCAGCCACCACCCGGCAAATAACGATCCAGTTCAGGGTAACCGCTGGCGAGGCCCTTCAGGCCTGTCGCCCCCGAGCGCCCTCGCCACAAGCGTGGATTGCTTTGTAATAATTTCTCGAGTGCGTCTGCCACGTGTTCATCCAGCTAGGGCTAGTGCAGAGACATGCCATCACGGATGACACCAACAACAACGCCTTCGATCATCATCGACTGCGAATTCAAATCGACCTCGATCGGCTCGAAATCTTCGTTCTCCGGCAGCAACCAGACCACCGAGCCTTCCTGGCGGTAACGTTTTACCGTGACCTCATCATCGAGTCTTGCCACGATGATCTGCCGACTGCGAACCTCGGGTGTCCGGTGCACGGCCACCAGGTCACCATCAAGAATGCCGGCGTTCTTCATACTCATGCCCTCAACGCGCAATAAATAGTGTGGCTTGGGATCGAACAGACTCGGATCAATCCGGTAATGCGTCTCGATGTGTTCCTCAGCCAGGATCGGACTGCCGGCCGCCACCCGACCTACCAACGGCAAACCCATCTGTTCCCGCAATGAATCCTTGAGTTGAATCCCTCGCGAAGCCCCCGGAATGAGCTCCAGCATGCCCTTTTTTTGCAGCGCCCGTAAATGATCCTCAGCCGCATTGGCCGATTTAAAGCCCAGCTCCCGGGCGATCTCCGCACGCGTAGGCGGCATGCCATATTCCGCAATAAAGTCTTGAATTAAAACAAGAATTTCAGATTGTCGAGAGGTCAGTCCACGCATGATAGTTACCTGTATAAACGTCCAGTTACTGTAATCTTATACAGGTAACCACCATCATTGTAAACATAAAAAAAACCCTCCCTGACAAGCCCCCATCCCCAACAAAATATCGAGCGGCCAAAGGCCGGCTCGATATGACCCGCGACCCACTGTGAAAATCAGTGGCAGGCAACGCCTGGCCACTGCAGTTTCGATCAACCCCACTAAATGTCTGGGAAAGGAGACAAATGTAAATAAAATCAAGGTTTTCGTTGAAGATGTCAGCGTATTAGGAAATAATGCGGATGCTGAATTATCCCAACAAAGGAATTTTTGAAAATGATTAAGAATGTACTGAAAGTGAGCGCGATTCTGCTCGTCTTTGGCCTTGCCTCCGGTTGCGCAAGCCAGGAAGCGATTGATCGTGCACAGTCCACCGCCGACAGTGCAGCAAGAGACGCCGCAGCAGCCAAATCAGCTGCCGAAGCTGCTCGGGCTGCCGCCGATAGTGCTGCTCAGTCAGCATCAGCGGCTCAAAGCACCGCCGATCAGGCTCTGTCAGCCGCAACGGAAGCACAAAGCTGTTGTGATGCGAATCGTGATCGTCTGGAGCGAATGTTCCAGAAGACAATGCAAAAATAATATAAAGCTACAAAAAGCTAATCAGACGCCGCGCTTGTCGCGGCGTTTTTTATGGCCTGCCCGACCGGTGTCGGAATACCGTTTGCACTTTGCAACAGTAACTCCGCCCTGTCCCAGTCAAGTTCAGCGCGTCGTGAGTGAGTGACGGCGACGAACTGCTCAGTCAACAGGGTCATGCTGTCTTTCGCCATCACAACCTCGACTGCCGCTGACTCCTCCACGGCTGACGCATCCACGCCAGCCACCGATTCCGCCGCTTCGGTGGCGGCTGGCGCGGCCACTTCCAGCGTACGATGCACTTCCATAATCAACTGCTCACCATCCCAACCAAGCTTGATCGGCTCGTTGATGATCCGGACGCGCGTATTAACATCGACTTGCTCGAACAAAAACCCAATGTCTTCGGGCAGCATACGAATACAACCGTGCGATACACGCATACCGACCCCGGCGGGCCGATTGGTGCTGTGAATCAGGTAACCCGGAATATCGAGGCGCATCGCATAGCCCCCCAGCGGATTGTCCGGTCCAGGCGGTACAATACGCGGTAATGGATCACCCTCTGCCGCGTGTTCAGCGCGTACCGATGCCGGCGGATACCAGGCCGGGTTGCGCACTTTGGAGATAATCCGCGTACGACCGAGCGGTGTCTCCCAATCCATGCGGCCGATGCTCATCGGATAGGTCATGACCACGGCCGCTTCATCGCCCTTGGGTTCCGGGTAATAATAAATTCGGTACTCGGCAAGATTCAGAATCACGCCGGTACGTGGTCCGGGCGGCAATACATAGCGGCTCGGCAGAATGACTTCAGTGCCCTCACCGGGTAACCAGTTGTCGACGCCGGGGTTGGCTCGAACAATTTCCTCGTAGCCAATACCGTGACGACGAGCAATGTCGATAAGCGTGTCATCCTGACGAGCCTGAATGACAGTGACAGCGCCTATGACATCATTGTCCGGCGGCGGCAATTGAAAGACTTCCGCGGACACCGTAGCGGGCAACAGCATAGTCGCTGCAACCATCATCGAGCATCGGCAAGCTCGCCAGTAACTTCGCACTATCATTGTCCTGCTTCATCCCCATCAACTACTTCTGTTTCCGACTCCGCCGCCGCCAACCACTCTTGCAACGCATGACTCTCGAGCAGTCGTGCCGGATAGGCCGCCGCCGATGCCGGCAAATTAATCCCATAGGTTCGGAATCGCAGTACGACGGGCGCAAACATGGCATCTGCAATACTGAAGCGACCGAAGAGCCAGTCTCCATCGCTCGAGTAGCGTCGATGGCAGTCCGACCAGATGTCGAAAATACGATCAATATCGGCCGTCAATGTGTCGGGTAAAGCCACTTTACGCCCCATCGCACGGCAGTTCATTGGCATTGCGTCACGTAATGTGGGAAAACCCGCGTGCATCTCCGCACAAATCGATCGGGCATGCGCCCTCGCCATTGGATCGTCAGGCCATAAGCCCTTCTCCGGCCAGCGCTCCGCAAGTGTTTCTGCGATCGCAAGCGTATCCCATACGGACTGCTGATCAAGCAGCAACACAGGCACCCGACCTGCGGCCGAAAACTCAGCAATCTCCGCCGCAAACCCGGAGGTATCAAGACAAATTCGACGCTCTTCAAAGTCGATGCCGCTTTCTGCCAGCACCAGCCATGCACGCAGCGACCAGGAAGAGTAATTCTTGTTACCGATGATCAGTGTCGGTCTCATACCGGATGCTTCCCTTTAAGACTCCTGACAATTTGTTGACAATACCGTGGATGTTTTTTCCAACAGAAACTAGTAACGCATCAGCACAGATCCCCAGGTAAACCCTCCACCGAAGGCTTCCAGAAGAATGAGTTGACCTCGTTTTATACGGCCATCACGGACACCGACATCCAGTGCCATGGGTACCGACGCGGCCGAAGTATTGCCGTGATCCTGAACCGTAAGAATCACTTTTTCCAATGGCATGCCGAGGCGCTTCGCCGTTGCCTGGATGATGCGCAGATTTGCCTGATGCGGTATCAGCCAATCGAGGTCTTCCTTATCAAGGCCATTCGCATCAAGCGCCTCCTGTGCGACTTTACCCAACGTCTTGACGGCGACCTTGAACACTTCGTTGCCTTTCATCAGAATCTTCGAGTCACCCACACCGGCCTTATGCAAGTCTTTTGACGCACCCACCGGGTAATACAGCAAATCCTTGTATTGCCCGTCTGCGCCTAGATGACAGGAAATAATACCTGGCTCGGTGGACGGCTTGACGATTACAGCGCCAGCACCATCTCCAAACAGCACGCAGGTCGTGCGATCACTCCAGTCGATCAGCTTCGTGATGATTTCAGCACCAATCACCAGCGCACACTTGGTATCACCGGCGCGAACGAACTTATCCGTCGTCGTCAGCGCATAGAGAAAACCAGTGCAGGCCGCTTCAATACTGAACGCCGGACAACCATGAATGCCGAGACGATGCTGCACCAGAGTGGCTATGTTGGGAAAAATCAAATCCGGTGACGTAGTGCCAACGACAATGAGATCGATGTCGTCCGCCGTGACGCCGGCATCTTCCATCGCAATTTTAGCGGCCTCTACGCAAAGATCGGATGTAGTCTGGTCCTCAGATGCAACGTGCCGTCGCTCGACACCGGTTCGACTACGAATCCACTCATCGCTCGTATCGACCATTTTCTCCAGCTCCGCATTGGTCAGGATACGTTCCGGAAGATAACGGCCGGTTCCAGCGATTTTCGAATAGATCATACGGCTTCCTGTTGCAGCAACTTGCCTATCTGTAACGGCACCTGCTTCCTGACCTCAACCAGGGCGGTCTCAATCGCATGTTGAAACGCATAGGAATCGGCGCTGCCGTGGCTTTTTATAACGATACCATTAAGACCGACCAAAGAGGCACCATTATAGTTCCTCGAGTCCATTTCGCTGGTCAGTCGGTTCAGTACCGAACGTGCAATAAGCGCTTGCAGCCTGGTGATGGTATTGCGCATGAAACCACGCTTCAGATGATGCGTAACGAGACCGACTGTCCCTTCCATCGTTTTCAATGCCACGTTACCGGTAAAACCGTCTGTAACGATGACATCCGCCTTACCCGAAAAAATCTCGTTGCCTTCAATGAAACCTGCATAGTTAAGCCCGCTTGCGTTGAGCAGAGCGGCCGCATCCCTGACGGTGCTATGACCCTTGGTATCTTCCACACCAATGTTCAGCAAGGCGACACGCGGACGTTCTATTGATCTGATATCCGTGGTGACAATTGAGCCCATTAACGCAAATTGAAACAATTGCTCCGGGTCGCAGGAGGTGTTCGCGCCGAGGTCGAGCATGTGAATCGTGCCGCCAATGGCCGGCAGTTCGGCAATGATCGCCGGACGTTTGATTCCCGGCAGCATCTTGAGGACGAATTTGGCCGTTGCCATGAGGGCACCGGTATTGCCGGCGCTGACACAAGCCTGTGCCCTGCCCTCCTTGACCAGTTCGATGGCAATGCGCATTGATGAATCTTTTTTCTTGCGCAGTGCATCTGCCGGCGATTCCGCCATGCCGACTACCTGGGATGCGTGCTGAATTTCCAGCCGTGTCTCGGTGCCGACAATGCGTGTCACCAGCGCGGTTAATTCTTCCTCATCGCCGACCAGAATCAGATGCAGGTGCGGATGTTTCTCCAGGCAGGTTTTGGCCGCGCGCACGACAACGTCGGCACCCAGGTCGCCGCTCATCGCATCCAGAGAAATTATGGAGTCTGATCCCACGAGTTTTCCAGACGGGCATTGATTTCCAGCCCGTCACGGAACAGAGGAAAGTTACTCTTGCTCTTCTTCTACGGCTTGTTCGATGACCTGCTTGCCACGGTAGAAACCGTCGGGTGTAACCCGATGACGCAGGTGTGTCTCTCCAGAGGTCGGATCAACAGACAAAGAAGGTCCACTGAGTTTGTCGTGCGAACGGCGCATGCCGCGTCGCGATGGTGTCTTGCGACTTTTTTGAACAGCCATAATTTTCTCCACACTGAGGCAACACCTTTGTGTCACCCATCGAGTTATATTGCCAGCCGATTTCCTGCGGCTGGAAAAGTAATCATTTTTTCTCTTGAAGCTGCGCCTTCAAGCCGGCGAACGGTCGTGTCATATCGTTCGCTGTCGGTGAAAATTCCTGCACCGGTGTTCCACATTCGTCCGCGGACCCATGCAACACCGGCATTGGCATGGCCATTATCAGCGCTTCCTCAACCACATCAATCGGCCGCATTGTTTTTTCGGCCAACTCCCAAATTTCTTCCTTTTCCCCGCCAGGCGGATCAGCGTCGACCGGTACCAGCAAGTATCGCATGGCCGCTTTCAAAGGCAATGAACACGACTCCAGACAGCGCTGACACACCGCGTGGAGCGTGGTTGACACCTCGCCCACCATGATCGGGACACCGCGACTTGAGCTCGAAAAATCGAAGCTTAGCCGGACTTTCACCGCTGTCTGCTGCCAATTTTCCGGCTGCTCTGCCTCAGGCAACACCGCCAGATCGCTACTCACGATCTCAGTCAGTCGTTCGAATTTTTCAAACTGCACTTTACAATCAATGACTTGCCGGCGTTTCGCCAGCCTCTGCGGCAATACGGAATCGAGTAATTGACTGGCCATGGGGGCCGCATGATAAGGACCCGAAGCGCTACTGTCAAAGCGACTTTAGCCGCAAAAAAACCATACAAATCAGTCTGAAAGATTCGCGGTCAGTCAGCGTATCCATTTTGCGGCTATTATGGCTAACTATCGGGCAATACCCAGCGCGACCGCCTGCCCGGTTTCACACCTATTTGGTCTCACGAAATGCAAAATCCAGCCGCTCCACCGATAGTTCTGGCATCGTCCTCAACGTATCGACGTGGACTGCTGGACCGATTCCTGCAGGAATTTGAAACCGTCTCACCGGACATTGACGAATCCGCTGACGGACCCATGCTTCCCGAGGCCCTTGCCTCCCGCCTGGCACGACGCAAGGCCGAAAAAGTATCCAGCACTCACCGTGATGCTCTGATCATTGGCGCTGATCAACTCGCTGTACTGGAACACCAGGTATTGGGAAAACCCGGTGACCACGCGCGAGCCATTGATCAGCTACTGGCCGCATCCGGGAAATCGGTTACCTTTATTACCGCCGTCTGTTTGCTTGACCCAATTAGTTTGAAACGCTTTGAGCACATCGACAAAACATTCGTACAATTTCGAAACTTTGACCTTCGCCTCGCGGGGTCGTACCTGCGCCATGACCAACCCTACGACTGTGCCGGCAGTTTCAAAATCGAAGGAGCGGGATTTGTTTTGTTTGAATCCGTCAAGACCGATGATCCAACCGCACTGATCGGCCTACCCATGATCTGGCTTTCCGCCCGACTCCAGGAACTCGGTTACCTGTTATCGTGATCGGCCACGCAGTCGTCCTGGCAACTGCTCAAGAAAACGCTCCAGATCCTGTGCCAGTGGCGCCGTGAAGTGCAGCTCATTGCCATTGCTATCGGGAAATGCGATGGATTGTGCATGCAGAAACAAACGCCTCAAACCCAATTTCTTGACGGTGGCATTTTCGGTTGCTTCACCATAGCGCTCGTCGCCCGCGATGGCATGACCCGTAAAAAGCGCATGCACGCGAATCTGATGCGTGCGCCCCGTTTTGGGCTGGCATTGTAATAAACTGTATTTACCAAATGTCCGCGACAAGCGAAATCGGGTCAGCGCCGTTTTGCCCTTGTCGCTGACAATGACGTGTCGCTCCCCACTTTTGCGGTGCCCTGTCAGAAGCGGTGCCTCCACCCGATAATCCCCATGCTGCCAGTCACCAACGACAAGTGCCAGGTAGTTCTTGTCCACCCGGCCCTCGCGGAACTGTTCGTGCAAACGACGTAGCGCGCTGCGACGTTTTGACAGCACCAGGCTGCCCGATGTTTCGCGGTCGAGGCGATGCACCAGTGACAGGTCTCGCAGTTCAGGGCGCAATTCGCGCAGTAACTCAATGACGCCATGGCTCACGCCGCTGCCACCATGCACGGCAATACCGCTCGGTTTGTTAATCACCAGCAGATTCTTGTCTTCGTAGATTATCGCGTCGGCAATCCGCGCGATGGCCCCGGCGGGTGCGGCTGAGGATTCCTGTCTGAGGCGAGCCGGCGGTATACGAACCTCATCGCCCGTCTGCAATCGGTAATCTGCCCTCACTCTACCTTTGTTGACGCGGACCTCACCGCGACGCAAAACACGGTACAGACGGCTACGTGGCACCCCTGGCAGCTGGCGCCGCAGAAAATTGTCGATGCGCTGCCCGGCCTGATCTGCGTCGATGGTGACTTTGCGCACCTTGGAAACGTCACCGTCGCGGTGATTTTTGGAGTTTGACTGCATGAACAGTGACTTATTTGCTATATGAGGAACAGTTTAGGGGTGTCAAATGGCATTGCTGTGCTATATTAACGCGCTGTGACGGCCCTGAAGCAACATCCAGCCGCACAATTATTAATTTGGTAGCGATCGGCAGAATTTGCGGGTCGCGTATAAATATTACTCGTTTCGCACCCGAAAAACCGGGGACGGAACCCCATTGGCAGCGAACGGACAGTCCGACGCATGCCAAAGCGGCAATGCCGCAGGGTATTCATGATCATGTTTTTGCTGGGCCGGATCGTCAAAGATCGGGCCTGCCTGAAGAATGCAGTCCAATATCACGGCAGCAATTGCCGCGGACTGTTTGTGCTCCCACCCTGCGCTGCCGCTCTGGCCCAATCCCGTCGTTTTGTTTCGCTGCCTACTAGCAATCACCAAGTAGGACTCTATGAAAAGAATGTTAATCAATGCGACTCAGCAAGAAGAGTTGCGCATGGCAATGGTCGATGGCCAAAATCTTTACGACCTCAATATCGAGTTACCGTCCGGCGAACGTAAAAAAGCCAATATATATAAAGGCAAAATTACCCGGATCGAGCCAAGCCTCGAAGCGGCATTCGTCGACTATGGCGCAGACCGACACGGTTTCCTGCCATTCAAAGAAATATCCAGCGAGTATTTCGTCAAGGAAGTGCCCACGGGCAGCAAACCCAGCATCCGCGATGTTCTGAAAGAAGGCCAGGACATTGTCATCCAGATCGACAAGGAAGAACGCGGCAACAAGGGTGCGGCACTCACCACTTATGTCAGTCTGGCGGGCCGCTTCATTGTCCTGAAACCCAACAAACAAAAGTCAGGCGGCGTGTCTCGCCGCATTGTGGGAGAGGACCGCGATCTGGCGCGCGAGTCGATGCGGAATGTCGATATTCCGGATGGCATGAGCGTCATTTTGCGCACCGCCGGAATCGATCGGGATTCCGAGGAACTGGAATGGGATCTCAACAACCTGCTTGCCATCTGGGAGGCAATCAAATCTGTCGTCCTCTCGCGGCCCACACCTTTTCTCATATATCGCGAAAGCAATGCCATCGTACGCGCGTTGCGTGACTACCTTAGCAACGAAGTAGGCGAGATTCTGATTGACGATGAGTCGGCCTATGACGAAGCGAAGGAGTTTGTAGAGCAGGTGATGCCGCACAACTTGCGGAAACTGAAACTCTACACAGATCCCGTGCCCTTGTTTACGCGCTATCAAATCGAGTCCCAGATCGAGTCGGCGTTTGCGCACAATGTGAACCTGCCCTCCGGCGGCAGCATTGTCATCGACCACACCGAGGCATTGGTTGCCATCGACATCAACTCGGCCCGTGCAACAAAGGGCAGTGACATCGAAGAAACCGCCTTCCAGACCAATCTGGAAGCGGCCGACGAAATCGGTCGGCAACTGCGTTTGCGTGACCTCGGCGGCCTGATCGTTATCGACTTTATTGATATGGGCCCGCAGAAAAATCAACGGACCGTTGAAACACGACTACGTGACGCTGTGCGACAGGATCGCGCACGAGTCCAATTCGGAAAAATAAGCCGCTTCGGTCTGCTGGAAATGTCGCGGCAACGCCTGCGACCGTCACTCGGTGAATCCAGCAATCTTACCTGCCCACGCTGTACGGGCATAGGTAACATACGCAGCGTCGAATCACTGGCACTGGCCATTCTTCGCCTGATTGGCGAGGAGGCACGCAAGGAGCGAACGGCCAAGGTGATTGCGCAATTGCCGGTTGAGGTCGCGACCTACCTGTTGAATGAGAAGCGGGACTGGGTTCAAAGCCTCGAAGCACGTCACGAACTGCAAGTAATCCTGGTGGCAAATCCACTTCTGGAGACCCCGCATTACCAGGTGAGGCGGATCCGTGACGATCAACTCGATCTTCCTGAGAATGTTGGAACGAGCTACGCGCTGATTGAGAACGAAGAAGAACAGGTCATCCCGCAAGCCATTCAAAAAAAGCCAACGGAACTGGCCGCCGTAGCGACGGTTGCCGCTACCACGCCGCCGCCGATACGCAAGCAAACCGTAAAAAAGAGCCCCGGTTTATGGGCACGATTCATGAGCCTGTTTGCCAGTGACGAGCAGGAAGACAGTAGTAAAAATCGCCATGGCGGTCGCAAGCAACAGAAAAGCAGAGATGATCGTTCACGTGGCGGCCAACGCAGTCGTCGCCGCGGCAAATCGCAGACAGGCAGCGAGGGCAGAAATCAGCCGCGCAAGAAACAGGCTTCAAGAAAGACCACGAAGAAACCCGCCAGCGACGAGCAAAAGAAAAAGTCGCCAGCGAAGTCTGCCGACGGAAAGCAAGGTGACAGTGCCACACGTCATGACGCTGGCGATGGCTCCGGCGACGAATCTCGAAAGAAGAGCAGTCGGCGCAGAAGTCGTGGCGGTCGACGTCGACGTCGCGGTGGTCAGGATAAATCCGAGGCGACATCGCAGACCGATTCTGAACAGGAATCGGCGCCGACCACGGAGTCGCAGAACACCGCCAGAAATGAGGGTGATATCGTCGCCAGCCAGCCGAAACAGGAGTCGAAACCTGCTGGCAAGCCCGAAGAGCGAGTGACTGCCGAAATCAAAGAAGCACCAAAAGTACAGTCAGCTGGTGATGGAGATGCGGCCAAAGCAACCAAGCCGGCAATACCAGCCAGCCCGAGTGAAGTCGCCACACCGGAAAAGGCCAGAACTGAAAACCCTGAGCTCGCTGCAGAGTCTGCGAAAAAGGAAGCAAAGCCAAAAGTTCGCAGTGCCGACTATGAAGATACGCAGCCAACACTGCCGATAATAACGCCACCGAAGGAAGAAAAATCGGCCAGCAAGCCCGATGACAAGCCGCAGCCAGCATCAAAGAAAGAGAAGGCGGTAACGAATCCCAAATCGGAGTTGGCAAAGGGCAACGGGGCAGCAGCGGCCGAAATCGCCGCTGAGAAGAAACCTGTGACCGTACCGAAACCTGAAGCGAGATCTGAGGCGAAGCCTGAAGCGAAGCCTGAAGCGAAGCCTGAAGCGAGATCTGAGGCTAAGCCCGAAGCGAAACCTGAAGCGAAGCCTGAAGCGAGATCTGAGGCTAAGCCCGAAGCGAAACCTGAAGCGAAGCCTGAAGCGAGATCTGAGGCTAAGCCTGAAGCGAAACCTGAGGTGAAGCCTGAAGCGAAACCTGAGGTGAAGCCTGAGGCGAAGAAACCAGAAGGACGCTTGCTGCCTTGGGAACCTCAGGCAACTGCCGCGGAACAATCGCCGGATAAAGACAGCAGCGCCTGACAACACGGGTCGCGCATCAGGAGATGCTCCTGCAATCTCTATTGGAGTTTTGCCGGTTTGTCTCCAGGGGCGCGACCGTCGCGCGCAATAAATGGCGCCCGATCACCCGCTAGCGCAATTGCTCCGCACGAATCTTCCGCAATAATCCCTCGGCCGCCACTTCTACAATATCCAGGACCCGTTCAAATCCAGCGGTGCCACCGTAATAGGGGTCCGGAACCTCGGTTTCCCGCGGCGACCCCGAATACTCCAGGAACAACTCGATACGACTCGTGCAATCTTCTCCCGCACGATCCTGCAAAGTGACCAGATTGAGCTGGTCCATGGCGAGGATCAAATCAAACTCAAGGAAATCTTTTTCGCTCACCCGGCGGGCCTTGAGGCCCGCAAGATCAACATCGCGACTCTTCGCAGCCGCTTGCGCCCGGCGGTCCGGTGGCTCATTCGTATGATAAGCGTGAGTGCCCGCTGACTCGATACGAATCATCTGCTCCAGACCGGCGTCTGCCACCAGTTTGCGGAAGACACCCTCCGCCGTCGGCGATCGGCAAATATTGCCCATACATACAAATAAAACACTAGTTTTTTCTTTTATTTCAATCATTTATACGCCTTTTTTCTACCTCTTATTCGTCGATATTAGCTCTCATAAATCCTTGATTAGACTAGTTTCAACAGGTAATGAGAGGTACGTCGAAGTAGCCAAGGATTGGCGGTAACCAGAGTGAGATCTTAGTGGAAAACAGTTGCGAGAAGCAAAACTCTATACAAGTAGAAGCGTGTTCAGTGACATTGCCACGCACGTCGTACTCGGTATCGACCGCATCCCGCAGGCCAACCAAGTCCAGAGTCATGGTTCGCATCGTGCGCCCGAGAATATCAAAACATTCGGCTAACTCGGCACCCGTGGCTTTCGCACTCAAGCGGAATGCCGATTCCGCTGGGCGGTAAATCAGCGGATTGGTCAAGCGGTGGACTTGGAGCATGCCGAGCTTTTGGCATGGTATTCAGATAGCCGCCCCAGTGAGATGGGTAAGGCGCTGAATGAAACACAAGAAATTTCTCCAAAAGGCATCTAATCACCGTTGGTAGATAGAGTGCCTGACCATCGACCAAATCACCAAAACAGTGCGGCGTCACAAATCGCCGCACCAACTCAGTGCAGGCGAAGTAACTCCGAATAACTATCGCTTTGATTTTGAACACCATCCCAAATTTGGCACGGAATCTGCAGTTATGTTGGGGAGCCCCAGTGTCGTGCC
>CAYUOY010000103.1:0-15063 GCA_964446495.1 uncultured Woeseiaceae bacterium
GGTATTTACGTCAACGTCGTCTCTCCATGGAGGTCAGGAAACAACGCTGCTCACAATGGCGATGCCCCTGCTCCACCACGGCATGCTGATCACGGGCGTCCCCTTTAGCGTAGCAGAATTGTCCACCACCACCTCCGGCGGCTCCCCGTACGGCGCCAGCAACGTCAGCTGGAATCAAAAACCCGCGAAACTGACGGAAGATGAAAAAGTCATCGCGCGTGCTTTAGGCGCCCGGGTCGCAAACATCGCCATGAAGCTAAGCTGACACCGTATAGAAAATTTGAAGTGTGCGGAGCGCCGATGGGTGGGTACCCGCTGGGCGAGTTAAGGCCCTCCGAGCTCAGCGGGTACCCACCCATCGGCGCTTCGCACACCCGCGCAAATCAAGACCCCATCACCCCTTTCACAAACGGCACCGTAAGCCGCCTCTTCGCGACCATCGACTCGGCATCCAGTCTGTCGAGCAACGCGTACAGGCTGGCCATATCTCTCTTACTGCGGGTGATCAGGTAGCGGGCGGTTTCATCGGGCAAATCAAGTCCACGGTGATTCGCGCGGAGTTGCAGTGCCTTCTGCCGTTCCTCTTCTGGCATGGGTCGCATCTGGAACGCGGGCAACAAGGAAAAGCGGCTCTTGAGATCGGGTAGCTCGAACGCACTATCCCTTGGGGAGGAATTTGCGGATACGACTAAAACAGCCTTCGTATCAATGGCGCTGTTGCACAGAGCGAACAGAGCGTGCTCCCATGCCAAAATTGAGGCCACAGAGTGAATGTTATCGAGGCAGATGAACTCGCGCGCCGCAAGCCCATGCAGGATGTCGGGACCAGTCGAATGCAGGTCATGCATCGGAAGATAGACGGCACGATCTCCCAGGCGTTCGCAAACGGCCTGCAAAAGGTGGCTTTTGCCGGTGGCAGCACTGCCCCATAGCCAGCAACCCGGACCGTCGCGATTGGCTATAAGGGCCTGCAAAAAGGCGATCAGGGCTTCATTGCCGATGGGCCAGAAACTCTCGAAAACTGCGTGGTCTTCCAGCCGGAGTGGCAGTGCCAGTTGACTCAAGTTGTTTTCTCTCCGGAAGAGTCTTCAAGGCTCGCTGGCGGATGGTCTTGCAGGTACTCGTCGTAAGCAAATCGAACCAGGACCGAGAGAACCGCGGCGGCGGGCAATGCCAGCAAAATCCCAAAGAAGCCGAAAAGTTGTCCGCCGGCCACTACGGCAAAAATAACGATGACGGGATGCAGTCCGATTTGATCGCCGACCAGCTTGGGCGTAAGAATCGAACCCTCAATAAGCTGACCCACCGTGAATGTGGTTATGACGCCGATCAGCATCCACAATGGCTCAGGCTCCAGGGATACTGTAAGTACGGCAAGACCTATGCCGACGACAAAGCCCAGGTAGGGGACAAAGCTGACCAGGCCGGCGACCACGCCAATGGCGAAGGCGAATTTCAGACCAACAAGTGACAGGCCGAGGGAATAGATGATGGCAAGCGCCACCATGACCATGATCTGACCGCGCAGAAAGGCACCCAAAATGCTATCTGTCTCTCGCGAGAGTCTGAAGATGGTTTCGCGCTGGGCGGCCGGTACCAGTGCGCCGATATGATCGAGAATCGAATCCCAGTCGCGCAAGATATAGAACGTGAGGATGGGGATCAGGAACAGACTGATAACGGCGGCGGCCACCGCGCCACCCGATCTTGACAGAGAAACCAGCAAACTGGTTCCCCAACCGCCCGCCATGTCGCTGTAACGCGCAATGAATGCGGCAAATCCGATCTCGTTTGCATCCGGAATATCGAGCCACACCGAAACGCGTGGTAGCCAGACCTGCTCGACTTCAGCGATGATGCCCGGCAATGCCTCCAGAAGCGCAGACACCTGCGTCTGGATAAGAGGCACGACCAGCAGCACCAGCAGCGCAAGAGCCAAAAAGGTCAGTATGAAGACGGCCACGACGGCGAGAGTTCGCGGCAACTTCAGTTTCTGCAGCCGATCGGCAAGCGGATCGCCAATATAGGCCAGCAACGCGGCTGCCACGAACGGGGTTAGTATCGGTGCCAGCAGATACAAGAGCCATCCCGACAGGGCAATCGCTATCAACCAGTTTGTTTGTCTGTTTGAATTCATAGGTTATCCGTTTTGTCCACCAGCGCGGCGACTCCATGAAATCACATAGTCAGTGCCACTGACGACCACTGTCACCAGGACGGCGGCACCAATGACAGTAAGGCTAATGCGGTCAGGCCAGGTAAACGCCGCACGACTCAGCACGAAAACGATGAACAGTAATTCAAGGCTGGTGTTAAGTTTGCTAATCCTGGTCGGTTCGCCTTCTACCGGGCGAATCAGAAAATTGTAGGCCGTGGCGCCGCCAATGATAACGACGTCCCGGAACACGACGATACCTGCCATCCACAACGGAATATGGCCGGTACCGGCAAGCGTGATATAGGTGCCCGCCATTAGCAATTTATCCGCTATGGGGTCCAGCAGCGCACCAATACGCGTGTGCCAATCGAAGCGTTTGGCCAGGTATCCGTCAACGCCGTCGGAAAACCCGGCCAGAAAAAATAACGCCAGTGCAATATCGAATCGGCCGTCTCGTATCAACAGCAAAATCGGCGCAATGAGCACGATTCGAAAAATTGAAATGGCATTGGGTAACCACTTCAGTGACGCACTCAAGGCGAGTTACCCACAGCATCAGGTGTGCCGAATGATTCCAGGGGTGCTGCCGCGATAAAAGGTCGGTAGACGAACTCGAGCGGCTGTTCATTCGCGGTCGAGCTATTGAAACCGCCCGCGTCCAGCCAGTTGCGGCGTTCCAGCATACTGCTGAATTCAAGTGCTCCAGCAAGGCGCTTGCGGCCGCCCTGTACCTGCACCGCGAAACGAATCTCACCGCCGACAACCGTATCGACCGTGTAACCCTCGATCACACTCAGGTTCTGCAAATATCGCTGCACGGCACCATACGCATCCACGGAGTCAATGCCCGTAATGGACAGGCTCACTGTTTCGATCGGCGCATCGCCGCGGTAAGCAAACTGCGCCGCAATATCGTCCGCCAGCCGGTTGACGGCTAATACCGGACCGCCCACCCACTGACTCTCCTGGTCACCGAAATAGAGGGTCCAGCGATCACGGTCAAATTCGAGTGCCCGAATCCGACCCACCAGAATAGACGTCGTGCCGTAACGGCGAGAAGCGGCAATCAGTGGTTCGTCAAATCCAGCCCAGATATCGCCAAAACTCAAGGTCTCCAGATCCTCAGTATCGACCAGCGGGAAAACAATGGGTATGCCACGCCGCTTCGCCGCCGCTCGCATACGTTCACGCAACAAACGATTTCGATCAATTGACCGACTGTCGCCCAGCATCGGTTCTTCTTCGTCCGCCGCGATAATCTCGCGCTCTCCACTACCCCAATCCACCGCTAGCCAGACCAGTGTCGCCGGTCGGTCACTGCCCCAAACTGGCTGACCGGCCTGTTTGAGCAACCGCTCTATGGCCGGACCATCGAGTGACACCATCAGAGTGTCATCATCACCGGGCCGAAACTGCAATACATAGCGTCCAGGATTTGGAAACAGCGCTTGCAGGAGTTCCGACTCAGCGGCATCTTCAGACCCGGTTACTCTGACCAGTATTTCGCCAATCGCCCGGGCATAGGCATTTTTGCGCGCGTCCGGATCCTGCTGATCAAACGGTACCTGCACCGTGTACAACGCATCCATTTCGATACCGAGGGCCGGGCCAGGCCATTGCAGAAAACCGGCGACAAGCACAGTCAAAAAACTTCCGGATATCACTCGCAACTGATTTCGTCCTCTTAACATACCTGCTGTCCGATCCCTGTGAATTGACGATGGTGAATTATGTCGGGACATTTTGCCAGATTAGCGCCAAATGACGATGGTGGTTTAAGGAAATTGCCATTATTATATCGCCCTCCCGGAACTACTCACCATCCCAGACCCCCATGTCGATATTTCTGCAACGCCGCGACGTTCCTCGCCACCACCACTGACATGCCAGGCAAACCGCTAAATTATCGCGATGCCGGAGTCGATATCGACGCTGGCGCTGAACTGGTCGAACGCATTAAGCCGCTGGTCAAACAGACCCACCGCAGTGAGGTCCTGTCCGGCCTTGGCGGCTTTGGTGGCCTGTTTGCGCTCGCCGGCGACAAATACGAAGAACCTGTGCTGGTGTCCGGTACCGACGGCGTGGGCACCAAGCTGAAGCTCGCTCAGCAATTGCAGCGGCACGACACTATCGGCATCGACCTGGTGGCAATGTGCGTCAATGATGTTCTGGTACAGGGCGCGGAGCCGCTGTTTTTTCTTGACTATTTCGCTTGTGGCCATCTGGATGTTGATGTCGCGGCTGAAGTTATCGGCGGTATTGCCAAAGGTTGCCAGCAGGCGGGAGCGGCATTGATCGGCGGCGAAACGGCCGAAATGCCCGATATGTACGATGAGGGCAGCTACGATCTCGCCGGGTTTTGCGTCGGTGTTGTCGAACGCAAGGCACTGATCGATGGCCGCAACATTGCCGCTGGCGATCGCATTATCGGCATCGCATCCAGCGGCCCGCATTCCAACGGCTATTCATTGATTCGTAAGGTTCTTGAGCTGGCGGAAAACCCGAATATCGACGGTGAACCGGCCGAACAGCTACTGATGGCACCGACCAGAATCTACGTAAAGCCCATACAAGGCCTGATGAACGCTGTGACAATCAAAGGCCTTGCGCACATTACCGGCGGTGGCATTACTGACAACCTGCCGCGCGTTTTGCCGCAAAATCTGCACGCCGAAGTTGATATCAACAGCTGGAAACCCGGACCGGTGTTCGATTGGCTTGCGGTAACCGGTCGAATCGCACCCAGCGAATTGCGCCGGACGTTTAATTGTGGCGTCGGCATGATCGTCATCGTCAGCGAACATGATGCCGACACCACCATCGCAACGCTGCAAGCGACGGGCGAGAATGCCTGGACGATGGGCCGTATTGCCGCAGGTGCCGGACAGGTCGAGTACATTTGACCGGCAAAAGCACCGATTTTTGCATCGTAGTGCTGATTTCGGGCAGCGGCAGCAACTTGCAGGCCCTCATCGATGCCGTCGCCAGCAACACGCTCAACATCAACATATCCGCCGTCATCAGCAACCGACCCGACGCGCCAGGCCTGACCCGAGCCTCAATAGCAGGCATCGATACCCTGACATTGCCGAACACAGACTATCCGGACCGCACTGATTTTGACACCGCGTTGGCGACCGCGATTGACGACTACCACCCGGACCTGATCATTCTGGCCGGTTTCATGCGCATCCTGACCGCGCCGTTCGTCCATCACTTCGAGGGCCGAATCCTCAATATTCATCCATCGCTATTGCCGAAATACCCAGGCCTGCACACGCACCAGCGCGCGCTCGACGACGGCGAGAGCCAGCACGGCTGCACCGTTCACCTGGTCACTGAGAAACTCGACGGCGGCCCACGGATTATCCAGGGCAGCGTCCCCATACTCGATGACGATAACGTCGAAAAACTTGCCCGCCGTGTCCTCAAGGTCGAACACAGCATCTATCCACAAGCGGTCAGCCTGCTCGCATCAGGCCGACTGGTCATCAACGACGGTCAACTGTGGCTCGATGGCAAACGAATGCAGGAGCCATTGCTGGCGAAACCGGGGGACGGGCAGGGCTAGGCCAGGCTGGACGCTCATCTTGGCGATATCGATGTCTGGAAGAAACTGAATATGGTGGGTTCGCGAATTGGTCTGATCTCAGGAGCTTATCCCTGACCAACACGATTGGCTGAGGTATGGGTCGCTCGCGATCCGGGAAGCCTCCCCAAAACCGTCCTGTAGCAAGCCTTGGCTCGCGCCGCTATTGATGCCCCGCAAAAATGCCCGGGTGGGTCGGCGTCGGTGGTGTGTGTCCGCGATCGAGTTAAGGCTCTCCGAGTGAGTGGATACACACCACCGACGCCGATCCGCAATCGCACCTATGCAACCTCCCAGCGACCGAATAGCCGATGCAGAAGTCACTAGACCCGAAACCCAAACATCAGGTCTTCGGCAAAGTCACCCCGAGCTGCCCCTGGTATTTGCCACCACGATCCCGGTAGGAGGTCTCGCAGGCTTCGTCCGATTCGAAAAACAGCATTTGAGCAACGCCTTCGTTCGCGTAGATCTTTGCGGGCAGCGGCGTGGTGTTCGAGAATTCCAGGGTGACGTGGCCTTCCCACTCGGGTTCCAGCGGCGTTACGTTGACAATGATTCCGCAGCGGGCATAAGTGGATTTGCCGAGGCAAATGGTCAGGACATTGCGTGGAATGCGGAAGTATTCGACCGTGCGCGCGAGGGCGAAGGAGTTGGGTGGAATAATGCAAACATCTCCGCTTTTGTTAACGAAGCTGGACTCGTCGAAATTTTTTGGATCGACAATGGCGGATTCAATGTTGGTAAATACCTTGAATTCACTCGAACAGCGAACGTCGTAGCCGTAGCTGGAGGTGCCGTATGAGACGATTCGTTTGCCGTCGGCCTCACGAACCTGACCGGGCTCAAACGGCTCGATCATGCTGTGCTCAGCCGCCATGGTCCTGATCCAGCGATCCGATTTGATACTCATCCGGTGTTTTCAACCACGATTTTGGGGAAAAGCTTGCTGTAGTCCTTGCCGTGGATCGCCAGGCGGGCGGCCATGCGTCGTGCAATTGCACGGTAACTGCTGGCATGGGTGCCATCCGGATCGGCGATGACGGTCGGGTTGCCACTATCGGTTTGCTCACGGATGGAGATATCGAGTGGCAACTGGCCGAGCAAATCTACGGCAAAATCCTCGGCCATTTTCACTCCACCGCCGCTACCGAATATCGGTTCCTCGTGCCCGCATTCGCTACAAACGTGCGTGCTCATGTTTTCGATGATGCCAAGAACCGGAATCGAGACCTTGCGGAACATCTGCAGGCCTTTGCGCGCATCCAGCAAGGCGATGTCCTGCGGTGTGGTGACAATCACTGCACCGCTGACCGGAACCTGTTGCGACAGCGTCAACTGAATATCGCCCGTGCCCGGTGGCATATCGACGATCAGGTAGTCGAGATTGTCCCAGCGAGTCTGCAGGAGTAACTGATTCAGCGCGGAGGTCACCATCGGTCCGCGCCACACCATTGGCTGATCGGCATCGGTCAGAAAGCCGATCGACATGATCTGCACGTCGTGACCCAGCAGTGGATTCATTGTTTCGCCATCGTCGCTGGTAGGACGTTGTCCTGCCACACCGAACATCAATGGTTGTGACGGCCCGTAAATATCGGCATCGAGAACGCCCACACGCGCACCATCCTGGGACAGCGCAAGGGCCAGATTGGCCGCCGTCGTGGACTTGCCGACTCCACCTTTTCCGGATGCGATAGCGATGATATTGCTGACATTTTTGAGCGGTTTGAGGGTTTTCTGTACGCCGTGGGCTGTAATTTGCGACTCAATGCTCAAATCCACTTCGGCGTCAGCAACGACTCCGGTCACCACCGCGGTGAAAAACTCGTTAAGTTCATCCATGCAGGTCGCCGCTGGAAAGCCTAGTTCAAGCTCTACAATCGCGCGATTGCCGTCAATCTCGGCCCGTCGAACTTTTCCGACATCTCGCAAGGGATGGTCAATACCTGGCACCGAAGCGGCAGCCAGAGCGGTTTTCAGGTCAGAATCTGAAGACAAGGTCACACTCCACGGTTACTTATTAGGTTAAATTGGCCGGAACTCGCAGTTCGCGAATTTCGGGGCGCTATTGTAGCGGAGGTTTGAGCCGGATAGTGCCCCATTTTCATGCTGTTGCGAAGGATAGAAATCGATCCAGCTGCCCCGTTCGGTGCAAGTCTGATGTGGCATAATATCGCATTGGGTCGGTAGGGATGCGACGCTGAATGGTTCTGCTGTTCGACGTCTGACTGGACTTTCGCGGAATCACGATTGGCAGCTTCAAAAAAGCAAAGCGCTCATGATTTGGATGCAGGGATGTTAGATCCAGGCACCGTGGCTGAGCTGTGCGCAATAGCTGGAATATTCAACGCGAGAGTGGCGGTATGAGTATCCTCGGCGGTTTTCGCGCCGATCAGTTAATCAGCCAGCTAGTCAGCGAAAACGATCTCGATTCGGCCTCGGCGCACAAACTCGTTGATCGAATCAAGAAAATCGGACCTAAAGTCATCTCCAGAACGCTTGATGCGTTGGCCACGAGCGACAAGAACCACACCATGGTCTTCGTCGATATTCTGGCCAGCCAGGTCAGCGACAAGACTCTCTCCCACTTCAAGGAAGGCCTTGCGGACGGCAATGAAAGGGTCATTTCAGGTACCGCCTGGGCGCTATCGAGTGGCCACAACTACAACCCCAACAATCTGCTGGATTTTTTCGATGATGCGGAAGTCTCGAAGCCCGCATTGATCGAGATCCTGAAGGTTCATAAACAGGATCTGAATGTGCACGAATTGCTCAGACGTGCCTATGAACTCGAACCCAACGAAAAAGCGGCCGTGTTCAAGATCATCGAAGATGTTGCGCATGAGGATATGGTGCCGGATCTGATCAACAGGATGGGCGGCAAAGACCCCATGGTCAAAGTCCACCTGATAACCCTGCTCACCAAATTTAAAAGCACGGAAATTAACCGTGCGCTCGAAGTACAGCTGGGCGACACCAGCAAGTTTGTCCGTAGTGCCGCGCTCGGCGCGCTGGCCAAGCGCGATGGCGACATAAACATTGATCGTATCAGCAAACTACTGCATGACCCGGACCTGGACGTGCAGAACAAAGCCGTGGATGTCATTGTTAAAATCAACCATCCCGACACCGTTCGCTTTCTCGTCGACGCGCTCAAGGATGAGTCCGAGTACACGCGACGTGCCGCCGTGGAAATATTGAATGAGATCGGGGATGCCGAATCGATAAAAGATCTGCTCGACGCCATCAAGGATGACGACTGGTGGGTACGTGCCAGAGCGGGCGATGCGCTGGCTGAAATTGGTGGTCCCAAGGTAGTGAATGCCGTTCTTACCCTGGTCAAAGACAAAGACGACGATATTCGCCGCACTGCCATTGAAATTCTCAACGCGACCAAAGACGAAAGAGCGATCAAGCACCTGATCAAGGCGACCAGCGATACCGACTGGTGGGTACGCGAACGAGCCGTTGACGCCCTCGCACATATAGGCGGCTCCGAGGCGGTACCACGATTGTTGGAAATGCTGGGGGAAAACCCCAAGACAGACACCGTGGTGGTGCGTGCGCTGGGCAAGCTCGGTGATCAGGGCATTATCGACAAGCTGGTTCCATTGCTGCAGCGATCGGAGCGTGGCATCAAGATTGAGGCTATCAAAGCGATATCGCACCTGGCCGATGAAGCGCATGCGGATTCGATCAGAAATGTTCTGCTAAAACTAAAGCAGTCAGACGACGCCACGATCATCAATAGTGCTGACAAGGCCATCAAGGAAATTAACGCTAAATTCTCGAGTGCGGTTATCGAAGAGAATGTCCGGGCCGAGAAGATGTCGGAGCACACCAGGACGCTTCTAATCGAGAACGAAGACATCGAGAGCATTATTGCGGCGGCCGCTCCTCCGGAGGAGATTGCGGCGGCGGAAGGACCCGGCGTACTGGATGTGTCTAAACTCGAGCCCGGCGAGATTATCGATGGACGCTATAAATACATTGAGAAAATTGGTAAGGGCGCATTCGGCACAGTACTCCTGATGGAAGACCAGGTTGTGGATGAACGCCTGATCCTCAAGTTCCTGAACCCGAACGTTTCTTCGGACGAGGAAATGTTGAAGCGATTTGTGCATGAATTACGTTACTCCCGAAAGATTACCCATCACAACGTAATTCGCATTTACGATTTCCTGCATTTACAGGGCGCCTACGCCATCTCCATGGAATATTTCCCATCGCATACGCTCAGCGGCGAGATGCCCGACAGCAAGCCGATGTCATTTACCAAGGCGTTGCAATATTCCAATGACATGGCAACTGGCATGGCCGTCGCACATGAGGCCGGCGTTATTCACCGCGATCTCAAACCGGCCAACATTCTTGTCAATAGCGAAGGCCTGCTGAAGATCGTGGACTTCGGCGTTGCCGCCGCGGCCAGCAGCGGCGATACTCAGCTGACCAAAACCGGTTACGTCATCGGTTCGCCCAAGTACATGGCACCAGAACAAATTCTCGGTAAGAAGGTTGATCAAACAGCCGATATCTACAGTATCGGTGTGATCATGTATGAAATGGTCACAGGAGTTCCGCCCTATAGCCGTGGCGATCATATGTCGGTGATGTACCAGCACGTGCAGGGCAAGGCGAAACTGTGTCAGGAGCTCAATCCGGACATACCTGACGACTACGCCGCGCTCATTGCCACCGCCATGTCCGTCGACAAATCGAAGCGCCACCAATCAATGGAGGAATTGATTGACGCGCTCAGCGGCATCAAATTGTAGAAAAGTGCGGTAGCGCACTGGAACAGGGCCGCGATTCCGCCTAGGATACGCGCAAGCTTTTGATTTTCGGTTCACGGACAAGCCATGCCGCGCATTGATTCCTTCCTTAAACTGGGTCTCGCCCAAGGGTGTTCCGACGTGCACCTCGCTGTGGGTGTGCCGCCGATGTTACGCATGAATGGCGACCTGCTGCCGATCAAGTTTCGTGACCTCGCGGACACCGAGCTCGAGAGTTACGTGATGGAGATTCTGAGCGACTCGCAGAAAGAGCTGTTCTATTCAGGCCAGGATCTCGATTTCTCCTATGTTGGCGAGGAAGGCGGTCGCTTCAGGGTCAATCTGTTTCGCAAAGACAGTGGCATCGGGGCGGTTTTTCGCTTTATCCCGGACGAAGTGCCAACGCTCGAAAAACTGAACATGCCGTCGATATTGCGAGATTTTTGCGATTTTCACCAGGGTATGGTGCTCGTGACCGGATCGACCGGGACCGGAAAGTCGACCACCCTGGCGGCCATGATTCATCATCTCAATCAAACCCGCAGCCTGAACATCATCAGCCTCGAAGATCCGATCGAGTTCGTGCACCCCAGTAACAAATCACAGGTTATCCAGCGAGAACTTGGCACTCACCTGACCTCGTTCGCGGATGGCGTGCGATCCGCGATGCGTGAAGACCCCGATGTCGTGCTGGTTGGCGAGCTCCGTGATGCCGAGACTATCTCAATGGCCATGACGGCGGCGGAAACCGGCCATCTTGTTCTGGGTACATTGCACACGACCAGTGCCGTAAAAACGATCGACCGTATCATCGACGCGCTACCTGGCGAACTACGCGAACAAACCAAAAGCTTCCTCGGCCAGAGCCTCAAGGCCGTGGTAACCCAGGTTCTGGTAAAAACACCGGACGGACGCGGCCGCAGGGCGGTGCTGGAAATTCTGGTCAGCAATCGAGCCATCGCGAAACTGATTACAACCGATCAAACGCACCAGATTCCCGCGCAATTGCAAACCGGCCGCAATGTCGGCATGCAATCCATGGATCAGGCGTTGCTGGAGGCTATCGATGCAAATGAGGTCGATCCCAGTGATGCCATTCGATACGCCAGCGACAAGAAGCGTTTCCAGCGTTTTGTGGGAGACAGCATGGTCCTGCCTTCCATAGATGCCGAGGGGTAGTTACTCAATGAGTGAGGTCGCTGCAAATAAAATCGACACCTACCTGCTCAATGCACTACGGAAAAACAGTTCCGACCTGCACTTTATTTCGGGCGATCCTCCACGCGTCAGAATTCATGGGGAATTGGCGTTACTCGACGAACAAAGACTGGTGATCGACGAAGTCAAAGAATGTCTTTACGAGATCATGAGCGGCACGCTGCAACGCGATTTTGAGTCCAACGATGCCGTTGACTTTGCCTACGACATTCCGGATGTGTCCCGATTTCGCGTCAATATCATGCGTCACCTCAACGGAATTGGTGCCGTGTTTCGAGCGATTCCATCGAAGGCATTGACGCTGGACGAGCTGAACATGCCACCGGTCGTGCATGAGCTATGCGAAAACACCCAGGGTATGATCCTGGTGACCGGCAAAACGGGCTCCGGCAAATCAACCACCCTCGCAGCCATGATCGATGCCATCAACAGGCGTCTGAAAGGTCACATTCTAACCATCGAAGACCCCATTGAATTCGTGCACAAGCGGCAAAACTGTCTCATTAGTCAACGTGAGGTTGGTGTTCACAGTGAGTCCTTTGCGGCAGCACTGCACTCCGCCTTGCGCGAAGATCCCGACGTTATCCTGGTCGGTGAGCTGCGCGACCTCGAAACCATAGGGGTCGCGGTGACAGCCGCCGAAATGGGCATTCTCGTTATGGGCACCTTGCATACCAATGGAGCCGCCGCCACCATCGATCGTCTGGTCAATTCCTTTCCGGCGGACAAACAAAGTCATATTCGCACGATGCTGTCGACCTCGCTCCGCAGTGTCATTTCACAGCAACTATTGCCCACCAAGGGCAAGCCCGGGCGTGTAGCAGCGCTGGAAATTCTGGTCAACACATCCGGCGTCGCCAATCTGATTCGACAGGGCAAGCTCGATCAAATAGAAACCGCCATGCAAAGCGGCAGCGCCACCGGCATGCAAACGATGGACTCAGCTCTGATGAAGCTGGTCGACAATGGCGAAATCGAGGGCCGGGATGCGTATCTGCAGGCGAACAACAAAGCCAAATTTCAGTCATTTCTGCCGCAAGACGACGCCAGCCCGGAGATCCATGATCACCTCGTGAACGAGTAAAATACGTACGTACCAAGCGCCGTCCGCTCGTGGCATAATCTCCCGCATATGTTGAGCAACCCTGGCGACAGGCCGGCAGCAACCCTCCGTAAAAACAAAATGACGAAACAGAAACGAAACATTCTGGTTAGTAGCGCCCTGCCCTACGCCAACGGCTCCATTCACATGGGGCACCTGGTTGAATATATCCAGTCCGATATCTGGGCAAGATTTCAGAAGCTCAGGGGGCACCAGTGCACCTATGTCTGCGCCGCCGACGCTCACGGCACGCCCGTCATGCTCAAAGCAAGGCAACAGGGTGTCACTCCCGAAGAGCTGGTTACGCGGATTGCTGCCGAGCAACACGAAGATCTCAAGGCATTTGGCGTCGCATTCGATCGCTTTCATTCGACACACTCCGAGGAATGCAAAGAGGTCGTTTATCGCATTTATCATGCGCTGAATGACGCCGGTCATATTTATACCAAGGTCATCGAGCAGGCTTATGACGAGAAAGAGAATATGTTTCTCCCGGATCGTTTCGTCCGTGGCACCTGCCCACGCTGCAAGAGTGAAGATCAATACGGCGATGCATGCGAAGTGTGCGGAGCGACCTATGCGCCTAACGACCTGATTGAGCCGATTTCGGTGCTGTCCGACACGCCCCCTATCTGGAAGAACTCAGAGCACTACTTCTTTCGTTTAAGCAAGTTTGGCGAGCCGCTACGTGCCTGGATCAAATCGGCAGACCTGCACCCACATATCACCAGCAAGCTGGAGGAATGGTTCACGGTCGGATTGCAGGACTGGGATATTTCCCGTGATGCGCCCTATTTCGGTTTCAAAATCCCCGCTACTGAAGACAAGTATTTCTACGTCTGGCTCGACGCACCAATAGGCTATCTGGCCAGTTTTCTGTACCTTTGTGCACAACGCGAAGACCTCGATTTCGAAGCGTACTGGAAAACGGACAGTCCCCACGAGGTGTATCACTTTATTGGCAAGGACATCGTATATTTCCACACGCTGTTCTGGCCTGCCGTGCTTGAGGGTGCCAGTTTCCGTAAACCAACCAGCGTCTTCGCACACGGATTTCTAACTGTGAACGGCAAGAAAATGTCAAAGGCGCGCGGCACTTTCATCAATGCCCGCACCTACCTGGACAATCTCAATCCCAACCACCTTCGCTACTATTATGCAGCGAAACTTGGCCCAGGTATGGATGACATCGATTTGAATCTCGATGACTTCATCGCCAGGGTAAATTCCGATTTGATCGGCAAGTTGATCAATATTGCCAGCCGTTGTGCCGGCTTCATCAGCAAGCGTTTTGACGGCAAACTTGCCACATCGCTGGACGATGAGACCTTGTTCGCTGAGATTGCTGGTCAGTCGGAGGTCATTGCCGAACATTACGAGAAACGGGAGTATTCCAAGGCCATGCGAATCATCATGGCCTCCGCCGACAAGGCGAATCGATACATCGAAAACAAGAAACCCTGGCTCATGATCAAAGACGACGCGCAAGCCGATGCGGTGCAGGCCGTTTGTACCCAGGGCCTCAATCTGTTCCGTACGCTCATGATTTATCTGACCCCGGTACTGCCGGCGCTGGCCATCGACGTGCAAAAATTGTTTCAGGAGGACCCCTGGAACTGGGCGCAGGCGTCGGAAGCATTGCTCGGTCGGAAGATCAATCGTTACGAACCGTTACTTACTCGCATCGAAGCTGCACAGGTAGACAAAATGGTAGAACAGTCCCAAGAGTCGATCGGAAAAACAGAAGCTGTCACTAAGGCGGACACTGTTTCAATCGACGAATTCATGAAAATTGATTTGCGTGTTGCAAAAATAACTCACGCGGAAGCTGTTGAAGGAGCCGACAAGCTGTTGCGTCTGACGCTGGACCTGGGCGATGAAACCCGCAACGTATTCGCCGGCATCAAGGCCGCCTACAAGGTCGAAGACCTGATTGGCCGACAGGTCATTGCCGTCGCCAATCTTGCTCCGCGCAAAATGCGTTTTGGCGTATCCGAAGGCATGGTACTGGCTTCAGGACCGGGTGGGGAGGACATATTTCTGCTGTCTGTCGACAGCGGTGCCACCCCCGGTATGCGAGTCAAATAGCCGCGACTGGGTGACACCAAAGCCCTACAATGGGCAGACGAATTGCGGACGGACGGAATGCGTCCTCCAGCAGGGGTTCCACACCAGGGAGCCTCTGACTAATTCTGGGCGAAGCAGATTGCATTTCAAAACGTTC
>CAYUOY010000104.1:0-14987 GCA_964446495.1 uncultured Woeseiaceae bacterium
CCGTCCTGATCGCTGCCTCTGCAATGGCCCTGAGCCTGATGTTCCGTAATCTGAATGTTGCCGTGATGTCCACGCTCGTACTGGCGATCGCCGCAAGTGTGAATTTCCCGGTCATCTTCATGGCACTTTTCTGGAAGGACCTGACGACACGAGGGGCGATTGCCGGCGGTGTGGCTGGCCTGATCGTTGTTGTGGTCCTTTCGATTCTGAGTCCGACGATCTGGGTCAATGTGCTCGGCAACGAGACCGCCATTTACCCCTATGCCTATCCGACGCTGTTTTCCGTGATAGCGGCGTTCGTTGTAATGATTTCTGTGTCCCTGAGTGACCGTAGCGAACGTGCCGGGATTGATCGAGCCGGGTTTGCGGCGCAACTCGTTCGCAGTGAGTTGGGCTCACCATGAAACAACCTGTCCTCCTGTTCGTTGCACTGATCCTCGGTGCCTGCAGCCATGAGTCACCGGCCGTTCCGGTGCCGCCGCATCCGACGGCGACGGAGCTGCTCGCAATGCTGGACGCTGGCGAAACCACGAGCACGGAGATCGTTGCAGAATTACTGCGTCGTGTGGATGAACAGGAAAGTCTGCATGCATTTATTACTGTCAACGCGCAAGGGGCTCTTGCACGAGCGGCAGAGCTCGATCAGATGCGTACGCTGGGAAACGTGCTGGGACCGCTGCATGGACTGCCGTTGGTCGTCAAAGACAATATTCATGTCGCCGGATTGCCCAACACTGCCGGCACGCCCGGACTGTCGGCATTCCAACCGGAATCCGACAGCCCGGTCATTGCTGCGCTGCGTGCTGCCGGTGCCATTATCCTTGGCAAAACCAATATGCATGAACTCGCGTTTGGCATCACCAGCGACAATGCTGCATACGGTTCGGTTGCCAATCCCTTCGACACGACGATGTTTGCCGGCGGCAGTAGCGGCGGTACCGCGAGCGCCGTTTCGGCAGGACTCGCACCAGCGGGTCTTGGCACTGACACCGGCGGCTCGGTGCGTATTCCGCCGGCGTTGACCGGAGTCGTTGGATTTCGTCCGACGACGGGTCGCTATGATTCGTCCGCAGTGACGCCGATCTCGCACACTCGCGATACCGTGGGATTAATCGGCCGTACCGTCGATGACGTTATTCTCCTGGATCGGGTCGTGGATCCGCACGGGCCGGCAGCAGCATCGATTGCACTGCAGCAAATCCGTCTGGGTGTCCCCAGAGTCTACTACTACCAAAACCTCGATCCGCAAACAGCGGTCGTCGTCGAAGCGGCCCTGGCAAGACTTCGTGATGCGGGCGTGACCCTGGTGGAAGCTGACCCGGGCGAGATCGGCCCATTACTTGAGCAGAGCGCTTTTCCGATTGCCCTGTACGAATTTGTGCGCGACCTGCCCGCCTATCTTGACGAGTATGAAACCGGCCAGGACTATGCAGGGATAGCTGCCGCAGCGGCCAGTCCGGATGTTCGGGGTCTCTTCGCGTCGCTTGAGGAAGACATGAAGATACCAGAGGACGTATATGAAAATGCGTTGGCAGCGCGCGATGAACTTGGTCTTCTTTATCGTCAGTATTTCGACGATCTCGAACTCGATGCAATGATCTTCCCAACGACCGTGCTGCCGTCGCGGCCAATCGAGGGCAGCACGCAAACTGTGGAACTGAATGGTGAGCAGGTGCCGACTCTCCTGACCTATATCCGCAATACGGACCCGGCGAGCATTGCAGCACTGCCCGGGATCAGCCTGCCGATTGGTCTGACAGCCGAGGGTTTGCCGGTGGGCATCGAGATTGACGGTCCGGCGGGGTCCGACAGAGAGCTGCTTGCCATTGCGGCGGAATTGGAGACGTTGTTCGGGTTTTTTGCGCGACCGCAGGAAGGGCATATAGATTCGACCGCAACAAGAATACCTTAAGCCATTGATTAATTGATGAAAAAAGTAATCCTCTTTGTCGTATTGTTCGGACTGACTGCTTGCGAACCGGCCGCACAGACGTCGGGCAGCAATCAAATCCGCATTGTCAGGGACGACTACGGCACACCGCATATCTATGCGGACACTGTCTACGGACTTTACTACGGCTACGGCCATTCCATCGCTCAGGATCGCCTGTTCCAGATGGAGATGGCGCGCCGCAGCACGCAGGGTACCGTCGCTGCAGTACTCGGTCCGGATCATATCGACTACGACAAGCATACGCGGCAGTTGTTCGATCCAGCCTCTATTCGAATGCAACTCGCTGTGCTCGGGCAGAATGACCTGGACGTGTTCGACGGGTATGCCGCGGGGGTCAATGCATGGTTGCGTGAGATCCGCGACGCACCTGACAGGCTGACGCCGAAGCAATATATCGATCTTGGATTTTCACCAACGAATTGGACGGCCTATGACGTCGCAATGATCTTCATCGGTACGATGAACAATCGCTATGGCGATTTCAATACCGAGCTTGAGAACGCCGCGATTCTTGAGGCGGTTGTCGGGCAGCACGGGGAGGCGCGTGGGCGAAAGCTGTTCGATCTGCTGAATCCTCGTTTTACGGATATTGCACCGACAACAATCCCGAGAGAGGACTGGTCACGTCCGGTACCGGATACGTTCACATCGGCCAATTTGAATGTTTCCCCGTTACCGATGATGCAGAATGCGTTCGCCGACCCGCATATATCCGGGTTCAGCAACTGCTACGTCCTTGGCAAGGACAAACTGGTCGATGGTGGATCGATACTGATCAATGGCCCGCAATTCGGGTGGTTCAATCCGTCCTATGTTTACTCAGTCGGCATGCACGGTGCCGGGATAGACGTGGCCGGCAATACGCCATTCGGCTACCCGATGATCATGTTCGGTCACAACAAGACGATATCGTGGGGGAGTACCTGGGGCGCGAGCGACATTGTCGACCTGTTTGCCGAGCAGCTGAACCCCGACGATCCAGGCCAGTACCTGTACAAAGGCGAGTACATCGACCTGTTGCACCGCGTCGAGACCATAGAGGTCCGTGGCGCCGGCGATGTGGTTTTTGACGTCTATCGCTCGGTGCATGGTCCGGTCATTCATGCCGAACCCGATGCCGGTGTTGTCTATGCAAAACATCGCGCCTGGGATGGCGCTGAACTGAACACGCTGCTTGCCTGGTTGCGTGCCACCTGGGCGCCGGATTTCGTTTCCTGGAAGTCTGAAGCCGAGAAATCGGCGCTCAACGTCAATATGTACTTTGCCGATGTCGACGGGAATATCGGTTATTTCCATGGCGGCCGGTTTCCCCGGCGCGCAGCGGGTCACGACAATCGCTTTCCGGCAAACGGTGATGGCAGTATGGACTGGCAGGGTTGGCAGCCCGTTGACGTTGCCAATCCGCATGTGCTGAACCCGGCGGCAGGCTTCCTTGCCAACTGGAATAACAAGCCCGGGCACGGCGTCATGAACCCGGACTTCTTCTTCTATAGCTGGTCGGCTGCGGATCGTGTCGATTTCCTCAATGATGTGTTGGCGTCGAGGGGCAAGTTTACGGCTGACGAGGCCTGGGCCATTATTGAGAGCAGCGCCTACGCCGATGTGAACGCGAGATATTTTCTGCCCCTGATCGATATTTCGGCGTCAAACGCGGAAGACCCGCGACTACGAGAGGCCAACGATATCCTGCAAAACTGGGACGGACAATCGCGAGACGCCGATGCAGATGGCTACTACGATGAGGCGGCGACGGCTATCTTCCGGACCTTTGTTGCCAGACTTGTGCACAGCGTGCTGGCGGATGACCTCGGTCCGGTTTATGAGCTATTTTCCGGGAGTGGCTATCCCACGGCTGAGACGCCGACGGGCTCGGGCACCAATATTCCGACAGGGGTCAAAGCTATTGTGGAAGCACTTGAAGGTCGAGCCGAATTTGACATCCTGAATGGTGAAACGCCCGAGTCCGTGATTCTCGCGGCACTGCGTCAGACAGTGCTGCAGTTGACCGGGACGAAGGGGGAGCATGTTTCCGAGCTACGCCTGCCGGTCGCAAGAAGGCCCTTTGCGCCGCGAAACTTTCTTGGCATTCCACAGGCGGGCAAGGATGAACTCATGACGGCGCCAATAGAGCAGAATCGTGGCACGGAAAACAATATGATTGTCATGCAACGTGATGCGATCGTCGCCTGGGAGGTTGCGCCACCGGGTCAGAACGCCTTCATCAGCCCGGATGGGGCGAAGAGCAAGCACTACGATGATCAGTTCGATATGTATCAGAAGTTTGCCCGGAAGCGCGTGTGGTTTTATGAGGATGATGTCGAGGCCAACAAGCGCTCGGAAGAATGGTTGCACTTTTAGCGGGAGGGCGTTGTGGCAAGCCAAATACGTAATACGGACGAACTGGAGCCAATCGAAAAGGCCAGCATTGATGAGCTGCGCAGCCTGCAGCTGGAACGCCTGAAAACGACGTTGGTACATACCTATAAGAATGTCGCCTCGTTTCGTTCCAGATGCGAGGCGGCACGTGTTGTGCCTGAAGATCTCAAGTCGCTGGAGGATCTCTCTCTTTTTCCTTTTACGGTCAAGGACGACCTGCGTCAGAGCTATCCTTTCGGCATGTTTGCAGTGCCGCAAGAGCAGGTGGTTCGTATACACGCATCGAGCGGCACCACCGGTAAACCAACGGTTGTCGGATACACACAGAATGACATCGATATGTGGGCAGATGTCGTTGCACGGTCGATTCGCGCCGCTGGCGGAACGCGTAAGGACAAGATCCACGTTGCATACGGCTACGGTCTTTTCACCGGCGGACTGGGTGCGCACTATGGCGCGGAGCGCCTTGGCGCGATGGTGATCCCGATGTCAGGTGGACAGACGCCAAAACAGGTTCAGCTCATTCAGGATTTCGAACCGGACATCATCACGGCGACGCCGTCTTATATGTTGAACATAGCGGACGAGTTTGAGCGCCAGGGTCTCAATCCCGCCGACTCATCACTGCGGATCGGAATATTCGGCGCGGAGCCATGGGGGGAATCGATGCGTGCCGAGATCGAGCGCAGATGCGGGCTGGAAGCCATAGATATTTACGGACTCTCCGAGGTTATCGGTCCCGGTGTCGCGATTGAATGCGCCGAGTCGAAAGACGGGCCGACAATCTGGGAGGATCATTTCTACCCGGAGATCGTTAATCCGGAGACCGGCGAGCCATTGCCGGAGGGAGAAATGGGCGAGCTCGTTTTTACCTCACTGACAAAAGAAGCTCTACCACTCGTTCGTTACCGAACCCGCGACCTGACCCGGCTTCTGCCGGGGACCGCACGGACCATGCGGCGCATGGAAAAAATTACCGGCCGTTGCGATGACATGTTGATTATTCGCGGTGTGAATGTGTTTCCGACGCAGATCGAAGAACGGGTACTGAAGCAGCCCGGGCTCGCGCCACATTACCAGCTACGGGTTTCACGGCAAGGTCGATTGGATATACTAACCGTGGTGGTGGAACGCAGCGCTGCTGCTACAACAACGGATGCCCGCACTGTCGCGGATGCGCTGAGCAAGGACATTAAGGACTACGTGGGCGTAAGTACGACAATTGAAATCTGCGATCCGGGTGGTGTGGCACGGTCCGAAGGAAAAGCGGTTCGCGTGATCGACGAACGCAAGCAATAGAACGGATACACTGTATGTACGGTCGGGCGAACCTCAAGGAATGGCTTTGAGAATACCCGCTTCCTCAGGTATGGAGATGATTCTTTGAGTTGGTTCGACGAGCAGCACGCGATCGTCACCGGTGGTGGCAGCGGCATCGGCGCTGCTACAGCGAAGGCTCTGGTTGATGCGGGCTCGCGAGTTACGCTGATTGGTCGCAATCCCGACAGACTGACGGTAAAAGCAGAGGAACTCGGCACGCAACATCAGGCGGCGGACGTCACCGACCGCCTGCAAGTAGCTCAAGCCTTCGCTGCCGCGATAAAAACAAACGGGCCAGTTACCATCCTTGTCAACAACGCCGGCGAAGCCCAATCAAGTGCTTTTGGCAAAATGGAGGACGATCTCTGGGATCGAATGCTCGCGGTAAACCTGACCGGTGTCTATAACTGCACCAGAGCAGTGATTGAGGAAATGCTCCGGGCTCAATCAGGGCGGATCGTTAATATCGCGAGCACGGCAGCTCTGTCCGGCTATGCATACGTGTCGGCATACTGTGCCGCGAAACACGGTGTACTCGGGCTCACCCGGGCACTAGCTCTCGAATATGCCCGTAGAGGAATTACCGTGAACGCGGTGTGCCCTGGTTATACGAACACCGAAATCGTTGCGCAATCAATTGAAAATATCGTTGCGGCGACCGGACGGAGCCGCGATGAGGCGCTGGCCGAACTGGTCAACGTCAATCCACAGCAGCGACTGATCGAACCCGGTGAAGTCGCCGATAGCGTGCTTTGGATTTGCCAGCAACCATCAATTAACGGACAGGCGATCGCCATTGCCGGTGGAGAAATCATGTGAGGGTACGATGGCAGAGATAGCAGCAGAACACTTTCTTTGGCAGCTTGCTGAGAACGGCGTCGCGATCATTACGCTCAATCGGCCGGAGAAGAAGAATCCACTGACGTTCGAATCATATGCGGAACTGCGGGATATCTTCCGTTCCCTGGTCAATAGCAGAGACGTCAAAGCTGTCGTGATAACAGGTGCCGGCGGCAACTTTTGCTCCGGCGGTGACGTGCACGAAATTATCGGTCCGTTGACCAAAATGGATATGACTGGCTTGCTGGAGTTTACGCGCATGACGGGTGATCTGGTCAAGGCAATACGCAACTGTCCGCAGCCGGTTATCGGAGCGATCGATGGTATCTGTGCGGGCGCAGGCGCCGCGATTGCCATGGCCTGCGATCTCCGTTACGGCACTGCCCGGACAAAAACGGCATTCCTTTTTACACGTGTAGGCCTCGCGGGTGCGGACATGGGTGCTTGCGCAATGTTGCCGCGGCTGATTGGGCAAGGTCGGGCATCCGAGTTGCTGTTCACCGGTCGCTCGATGAGCGCCGAGGAAGGTGAGCGGTGGGGATTCCTTAACGCGATTTTTGAGCCTGAGGAACTGTTGCCGAAGTCAGTCGCATCAGCATCGAAGCTGGCGGCCGGACCAAATTTTGCGCACGGCATCACCAAGAACCAGCTGAATCTGGAATGGGATATGTCGCTGGACGCTGCTATCGAGGCGGAAGCACAGGCTCAGGCTATCTGCATGCAGACAGCCGATTTTGAGCGTGCCTACAATGCCTTTGTCAAAAAGGAAAAGCCCCGGTTCAGAGGCGATTGAGGAATGGCAGATAAGACGTTTGTGGATTGGCCTTTTTTCGAAGACAGGCATCGCGAATTGCGCCACGGTCTCGTTGCCTGGTGCGAGCGGCATACCTTCAGGCACGACGACGACGTTGATGAAATCTGTCGCGAAGTCGTCGCTGACCTGGGGAAGGCGGGCTGGCTGCAATATTGTGTACCGGCGCAGTGGGGCGGTGCATCAGACAAGCTGGACGTAAGAAGTCTTGCGCTCTGTCGGGAAACGCTTGCCTATTACTCCGGGCTCGCAGATTTTTCGTTTGCGATGCAAGGGCTTGGTAGTGGTGCAATATCGCTGTTTGGCTCATCTTCGCAGTGTGCGCAATACCTGCCGAAGGTAGCGGCAGGGGATGCAATAGCAGCGTTTGCGTTGTCGGAGGCAGAGGCGGGTTCCGATGTTGCAGCGATGCAGACCAGCGCAAAGAGAACGGGCGACGCATACATCCTGAATGGCGAGAAAACCTGGATTTCAAATGGTGGCATTGCAGATTTTTACTGCGTCTTCGCCCGGACCGGCGAGCAACCGGGCTCTCGTGGACTGAGTGCATTTATTGTTGATGGCTCAAACCCGGGTATCGTAATAACAGAACGAATCGAGACGATTGCACCACACCCCCTGGCTCGGATTTCGTTTAACGATTGCCGCGTTACGGCGGCAGCCCGACTGGGTGAGCCGGGTGACGGGTTCAAAATTGCCATGGCGACTCTCGATGTATTCAGAACGACGGTCGGCGCAGCAGCTCTCGGATTTGCGCGCAGGGCGCTTGATGAGGCGGTAAGGCATACAAGCACAAGACAGCTCTTCGGGGCGCCGCTGAGCGCCTTGCAAATGACCGAAGAAAGTATTGCGGATATGGCAACTGAGATCGATGCGAGTGCATTGCTGGTTTATCGATCCGCGTGGGCCAAAGATAGCTATCAGGAACGGGTCACACGGGAAGCCGCGATGGCAAAATTGTACGCAACGGAAGCCGCCCAGAAAATTATCGATCGTGCCGTGCAGCTATTCGGTGGCAGGGGCGTCACCAAAGGCAACATCGCCGAATCTCTTTATCGTGAGATTCGTGCGCTGCGGATTTATGAAGGTGCGAGCGAGGTTCAGAAAGTCATTATCGCACGGCAAACCTATCGTGGAGAAAACGCATGAAACACCTGCTTCCCCCGGGATGGCCGAGACCGGCCGGTTACTCCAATGGAGTCATGGCTGAAGGAACAAGCGTTTATGTTGCAGGCATGGTCGGCTGGAATGAGTCCGGGGAATTCGCGCAAGGATTTGTCGCACAATTTGAGCAGGTGCTGAAGAATACGGTCGCAGTGCTTGGCGAGGCGGGAGCAACGCCTGCCGATATCGTGCGCATGACCTGGTACATCAAGGATCTGGATTCGTATCGGGATAATCTCCCGGCTGTCGGTCAGAGATATCAGGAGATCATTGGCAAGAATTTCCCCGCCATGGCCGTGGTGGGTGTCGCCGACCTGGTTGCCAGGCAGGCGCTTCTTGAAATCGAGACAACCGCAGTCGTACCGGGTAGTGCGAGTCTGGAATAGACCAATGTGGCGTCCTGAAGAAAGAATCAAATACAAGCCCGAACCCGGTGCCTGGCCGTCAAGGGAGGTGGCCGCATCCTCACTGCTGTTCAGTCCGGTGACAGTAGGTTCGGCTGCTCTGCAGCAGCGCACATGGGTACCGGCGATGGTGCCATGGCGGGCGACGGAAGATGGCATGATCACCGACGAATTATTGGGCTGGTACGAGCGATTTGCGTGTGGCAAACCGGGAGTGATTGTCGTTGAGGCGACCGGCATTCGCGATATCCCGAGCGGTCCGTTGCTGCGTATCGGTCATGAGCGGTTCATACCCGGTCTGAAAAAACTGGTAGAGACTGTCCGCAAGGCAAGCGACGGTGAGACACAGCTCTTTATTCAAATCATTGATTTCCTGCGCATCAAGCGGCGGCCCACCGCGGAGAAGTACTTCGAGAGATACCTGGATATAACCGCTGATCATCGTGCCTATTTCTATGACAAGCACACGGACGCAGAAATCCGTGCGAAATTTCTCGAGCTGAACGATGAGGCGCTGCTGACGGCGCTAACGAGGCGGGAGTACGAGGCATACGCTTATGGTTATCGCGAGCGGGTCACTGACGTTCATCTTCCGCATATCAGGGAATTACCATGGAAGGTACCCGGCCTGTTTGCGGATGCCGCCGTTCGCGCGCGTGAAGCCGGATTCGATGGTATTGAACTGCACTACGCCCATGCGTACACAATGGCATCGTTTCTGTCTGCGCGTAATACGCGGGAGGATGGTTACGGCGGAGACCTGGCTGGTCGCGCTAAATTGCCGCTCGACGTCTATGCGGCTGTGCGCAAGGCAGTCGGTGACGATTATGTTGTCGGCTGCCGTTTTCTCGCGGATGAGATTATTGACAGCGGTTCCGTGCCTGAGGATGCCGCGTATTTCGGTGTGGAGTTCGCGCGGGCCGGAATGGACTTTCTGTCGCTCTCGCGCGGCGGCAAGTTCGAGGATGCGCAGCAGCCCAAAGTTGGGGCCGCCGCCTATCCGTATACCGGCCGGAGTGGCTATGAATGCATGCCGCAGTACATCTCCGATGCGCAAGGACCGTTCGGCCGCAATCTGCCTGCGACTGCACAAGTGCGGCGAGCCATTCGTGCCGAGGGCTTTGACACGCCGGTGGTCGCGGCGGGTGGCATCCACGGCTTCGTCGAGGCAGAGCGCATCCTCCGGGATGGCGAGGCAGATATCGTCGCTTCCGCCAGGCAGTCGATCGCCGATCCCGACTGGTTTCTGAAGATGCGTCTCGGCTACGGTGATCAGGTGCGTGTCTGTATCTATAGCAATTATTGCGAAGCGCTCGATACCCGGCACAAACAGGTTACCTGTGAGCTCTGGGACCGTGAGAACAAGAGTGAACCTGGCGTGGTGCTGTCACCTGATGGTCGCCGGCGACTCCTGCCACCCACGTGGGAAATTCCGAGCGTTCGCTCATAGTCTCTGTAGAGGTAATCTGAATGACCAAAGCGTTGAAAATCGTTTGTCTGGGAGGAGGGCCCGCGTCGCTGTATTTCTCCATCCTGATGAAGAAGGCAAATCCTGCCCACGACATCACGGTGATCGAGCGTGGCGAGCGGTCCTCGACCTGGGGATTTGGAGTCGTATTCTCGGACGAGACATTGCAGGGTTTTATGGAGGCCGATGCCCCGAGCTACAAGCGCATCGTGGAGCAATTTGCCTACTGGGGCGGGATCGATACCAAGATTCACGGCAAGACCATCAACTCGCAGGGGCACGGCTTTTGTGGCATGTCGCGCCTGAAGCTGCTGAACATTTTCCAGGATCGCTGCGATGAACTGGGAGTGAATCTCTGCTTCAACACGGATATTACCGATATCGACCAGTTACACATGGAAGAGTACGACCTGGTCGTTGCAGGTGACGGCATTACGTCGTTGCTGCGCGAAGCCTACCAAGAGGAGTTCGGCACCAGTATGGACTGGCGAGCGAACAAGTTTTGCTGGCTCGCGACGTCAAGACCACTGCACGACTTCACCTTCAGCTTCAGAAAAAACGAGCATGGATGGTGGTGGGTGCATGCCTACCGCTACGAGGAGGGCACGACGACCTGGATTGTCGAGACCAGTGAGCAGACCTGGGCATCGGCTGGCATGGATACGGCGAGCGAGGAGGAAACCAAGACGTATTGCGAGGAAGTCTTCAGGGAAGACCTGGACGGGCATCCTTTAGTCACAAATCGTTCTGTGTGGCGCACCTTCCCCGTGCTCAGAAACGAAAAACTTTATCACAAGAATATTGTGCTCATGGGCGATGCCGTGCGTTCAGCACATTTCAGCATCGGCTCCGGCACGAAACTGGCGATGGAGGATGGCATCGCGCTTGCCGGTTTTTTTCAAAAGACCGGTGGCAATGTCGCCACGGCCCTGGAGATGTACCAGGGTGTGCGCAAGGATGAGGCAGACCGGTTGCAACGTACTGCGGTGGTCAGCCTGAGTTGGTTCGAGCACATCGATCGCTACGCGGCCACGCAAAGTGCAGAACAATTCACGTTCAATATGCTGTGCCGCGCAAAACGAATTACTTACGAGAACCTGCGATTGCGCGACCCTGCTTACGTCGAGAGTGTCGACAGATGGTTTGCAGAGGAAACCAAAGCGGCCACCGGGTTCGACGATATCGACAGTGTGAATCCGACCGTGCCGGTATTTCAACCGTTCAATATCGGCAACATGCGAGTTGAAAACCGCTTCCAGCTCTCGGCGATGTGTCAATACTGTGCCGAAGAGGGCAATCCGACCGACTGGCACCTGATGCACTACGGCCAGCGGGCGGTCGGTGGAGTGGGTCTGTTGAATACAGAGATGATCTCGGTTTCTTCCACCGCCCGAATCACGCCCGGATGCACGGGTATCTGGAACGACGAGCAAACGACGTTGTGGGAACGCATTGTGGACTTCGTGCATGCGAACAGCCGGGCCAAGATTGGTGCCAAGATCGGCCATGCGGGCCGCAAAGGTGCGACCTGTCTGCCGTGGGACGGGGGAATGGACGAGCCGTTGCCGGCAGGGTCGTGGGAAATTATCGCACCATCGGCACTGCCCTACCTCGATCGTGGTGTCGTGCCACGGGAGATGACCATTGATGACATGGACAGGGTTGTTGCGGATTTCGTCTCGGCGACCGGGAATGCAGAGCGTGCCGGCTTCGACATGATCGAGGTGCATCTGGCACATGGATATCTGCTGTCGAGTTTCATCAGTCCGGCGACGAATCAACGCAGCGATGAGTTCGGTGGCAACGTGGCGGCGCGGATGAGGTTCCCGCTGCGCGTATTGGCCGCCGTTCGGCAAGCCTGGCCGCATGACAAGCCTTTGTCGGTCCGAATCTCGGCGACCGATTGGGTCGAGGGCGGGCTAACCGAGGACGATATGCTCGCGGCAGCGGCAATGCTTAAAGGTGCCGGTGTCGATGTGATCAATGTCTCGACCGGGCAGGTGACTAAAGACGAAAATCCGGTGTACGGGCGCATGTTCCAGGCATCGTTTTCCGATCAGATTCGCAACGAAGTCGGCATACCGACAATCGTCGCCGGCAACATAACGACAGCCGATCAGGCCAACACGCTGATTGCCGCGGGCCGCGCCGATATCATCGCCCTCGGCCGTACGATTATGAACGAAGCACATTTCGTCCTGATGGCCGCGGCCCGTTATGGCAATACAGACCAGTACTGGGCGCCACAGTACTTGTCCGGCAAACCACTGGCTGAGGCTCTGGCGGAAAAGGACAATGAAACAATGCTTGAACTTCGCACAGCAGCCAAACCCCCCAATCCCGGCGAAGCATTGGCAATCGCGGTTGCGCGCGGCGAAGTGCTGCAGGATTGAGGGCTAGTAATCCTTCAATGTGATATTTTCGAGTCGATGTGTGCCGCCTGACCCTGTCGGTCGCGCCTCAGGTGACGTTCCTACAGCGATTCTAGTGGCACTCCTGTAGGAGCGTCACCTGAGGCGCGACCCCAGGCCAATTCCGGCATCCGTTAGTATCACATTGATGGACCACTAGTCGTGGTTCGAACGGGAACGAACGAGTAATTTCAAAGCGGTAGCGCCGTCTCGAATTTGATCCGCCGCAGGGCGAAATCAGAGTGGACCTGTGAGACACCGGAGGCATTGAATATGACATTTTCCAGGAAGTGGTCATAGGCGGCGATGCTGGGTGTTGCGACACGCAAAATGATGTCGGCAGCGCCGGTTGTGAAGAAACACTCCATGACGCTCGGTTGCTCCTGCATCAGTCCGGCGAATTCCACACTCGATGACTTTGAATGGCGTTCCATCGATACGTGGGCAAATACGGTTTCTCCGATGCCGACTTTCTTCGGGTTCACGATGGCCGTGTAGCGCTGAATGACGCCGGTTTCCTCGAGTCTTTTTACACGACGCCAGCACGCTGAAGGTGACAGACCAATCATTCTGGCCAGGTCCTGATTACTGAGTCGTCCATCTTCCTGTAGCGCGATCAATATGCTGCGCTCATAGCGGTCCAACGGGACGGCTTCGGTCTCGGGTGGTTGTGACATCACGGTTAATCCTTTCGATAATTGAACAAAATAGAAAGAGTCATCCGATTCTATCGAAGTTTGAGGAATAAAAGGAAGGGTTATCCACAAATTTCGGTTTAAACTGTTTTCTGGAAGAGAATATTGTTCATCGTTGTTGCAAGCAGAAGGAAATGAAATGTATCTGGACGGTAAAACACTAACGGTCGATCAACTGGCTGAGGCGGCATTCCGCCATACACAAATCGAAGTATTTCCGGAGCAGGCTGAGCGTGTCAAAGCATCCCGGGATTTGCTGGATGGTTTCGTTGCGTCGGGCCGCATCATCTACGGCGTCACTACGGCGGTGGGTGGTTTCGTTAACTGGCTGATTCCCGCGGAACTCGCCGAGAAACTGCAGAACAACATACTGCGCGGCGTTGCCAGCAACGTTGGCCCCAACCTGGATGATGATTACGTGCGCGCGGCGATGCTGTGCCGTATCAACTCCCTGGGCCGCGGAGTCTCGGCCATTAGCCCCGAAAACTTCGCCAAGTACATCGCCGTCTACAACGCGGGAATTATCCCATGCGTTCCAGAGCAGGGTTCCCTGGGTGCAAGTGGCGATCTCGGACCGCTCGCCCATATTGCACTGGTCGTCACGGGTGCGTGGCGAGCGAAATACGAAGATGAGATCATGCCGGGGGCACAAGCGCTGAAACGGGCCGGGCTTGAGCCGGCACGCCTTTCTTACAAGGAAGGCCTGGCGATGATTAATGGCACCTCGATGATGGTCGGAGTTGCGGTGCCGGTCGTCTACCATGCCAAGAAGTTGCTCAAACAATCTGCGCTGGTGGCTGCGCTTACGCTTGAGGCATTGCGTGGCAAGATCATGCCCTACCATCCGGCCGTGCACCGAAACAAGCCCCACCCGGGACAGGTCAAAGTGGCCGATGTTGTCTGGACGACGCTCGCTGACAGCAAAATGGTGGTACAGGATGAAGAGGTTGATCGCTGGCTGTCTTCGATGCGAAGCGGTGAACCGCAGGCCATGGACCAGCAAATAGAAGATGCCTACTCCTTGCGGGCAGCAGCGCAGATTCTTGGCCCGTCAGTGGACGCGCTTTGGCAGGCAGATCGCACGCTGCAGATAGAAATCAATTCCACCACGGATAATCCGCTCGTCATCGTCGAGGAAGGCGATGCGTTTCACAATGCTCATTTTCACGGACAATATGTCAGTCAGGCCATGGATCATGTCTCCATTGCATTGACGACTGCCTGTAACTTGCACGATCGGCGTATCGATCGATACCTTGATCCCTATCACAATAACGGGCTGCCGCCGTTTTTGTGCAAAGAGGATCCCGGGCTGCGCCATGGACTCATGGGTGGCCAATACTGCGCTGCTTCGACCATGGCCGAAATGCGTTCCCTTTGCCATCCGGTCTCAATCCAGACACTGACAACAACGGGAGACTTTCAGGATCACGTGTCCATGGGGCTGGTCGCAGCGCGGCGCGCGCGGGATATTCTCAACATCAGCTACAATGTTCCCGCTGTTGAACTCGTGTGTGCATGCCAGGCAGTTGATCAGCGAGAGG
>CAYUOY010000105.1:0-14792 GCA_964446495.1 uncultured Woeseiaceae bacterium
CTGTAGGAGCGCGACCTGACGCGCGACTCAACCAAAACAGATTCCACCAAACATGCGGAATTTTTTGAAATAAGATATCAGTCTAGAGTAGATCAGAGGTTCCCAAAAATATTTCATTCGCCTCATCCCGTGGTAGTCGACGCGGCACGAACACGTTTGTCGAGATCAAGCATGGCATATTCGGCGGAAGCGAACGCGCCCTCCTGCCAGCTGGAGTGAAAACTGATCTGGTCGCCGACCATGTAGTGCCCACCTTCAGGTTGTCGTATCAGCTCGAAGTAGGTTTCTTCGTCTTCGGGCTTCATGCGGCTGCCGCAGCCCATCATGTGATTCATGCGTCCCCAGGGAACGCTGACGCCCGCTTCGATGTAGCCGGAGTAGCCTTTGTGAATCTTGTTGCCGGCGTTTCCAGCAAACTGAATGCGCTCTTCAGGCGTCATTCTTTCAAAGAAGTTTGACTGGCCCCAGAATGTATACGCACCCAGCACCACGCCCTTGCGACCATGAATCCCGTGAGAGGGATACCAGATCTGGTTGATAAGCTGATCGGTGCTGGTGATGCCACCATAGATGCCTTCACGCTCCCAAAATCGTTCGCTCATTTGCAAACCGAGTTTGAAGAAGTTGCCCGGCCCCATCGCCTGGAGGCCGTCTCTGTAATGTTTGGAAAAATTGTTGGGGATGCCTTTCATCAAGTGTGTCGGGATGCTGTTGAAACAGAAGTCGACATGCAATTTCTTGCGTTCACCCTTGTGGTTGTAATAGACATCGACGCCCTTATCCTGCAGCTCTATGGCCTGTACCTGGGCATTCAGAACGATCGGCGACTTTATGTTGCGGACAAAACCCTTGACGATATTGTCCATTCCGCCAACCGCTTCCATCAGCGGCTCACCCCAGTCAAAGTTCTCACTTCTCGTCAGACCCCCGCGGCGCCAGTAATTGCTGTCCAGCAATGCGCCGAACTCGGTCGGTTGCTTGATCTCACCGTGCGACAAGAAGCCGCCCGAGGCATAACCGGCCCGCGGCGTTCCTTTGTAGTTGCCCTTTTCGTCGAGGTCGCCATAGCTCCTGGCAAATTCACGGAGACGGAGTTGGTCCTCTTCGGATAGTGGTTCGTCAAAAGCATTTTTGTCGATTGCCTTGGAGAGCAGTTCCGACATAAATCCGCGCGCATCGGCAATATATTCCGCGTTGCGCATCGGCTTGCCGCCAAAATGATCGGTCTCGTGGATGTAGGCGGCGCGATTGACATTCGCCTTGATCTGCAATGGGACGTTAAAGATCTTGCAGTAATGCAAAGCACGTTTGTGATGACCAGGCAGCCTCGCCGGCCCGGCGTTGAAATACAGTTCAGGGTCATCGTCGAAATTACAGATTTGGTTCTGGCCCATCTCATCGATGAGGTCGCCGTGCCGTAGCGTCATATTACGTCCGCCAATACGATGCGACGCTTCAATGACGGTGCAGTCGTAGCCGGCTCGCTCGAGTTCGTAGGCGATGGTCAGTCCGGCAATGCCGGCGCCGAGAATGGCGACCGATCGTTGCCCGGGTGCAGATTGTTGCAGGTCGAGCATGGCCCTCGGACCCGTCTCTGGTAAAAGACCCATTGCGAGGCTGGTCTTGTAAATGGCTGAGGAACCGCCTGCGGCTCCTACCATGCCAAGAAAATTTCGACGCGAAAGATTGTTCATGCTTTTTGTAGTCTGCTGAATTGGGGCATGCGGGGTCGATTCATGCGTTGATTATAATCCCCATGGGTTCTTGGTTTCGATGACAGGGAATAAGTTCCATCCCGCCCGGACGCTGGATGCGGTATTAGGCATTATGTGCCGGGCGAATTCAAACAAGCCACAACCGTACTTGCAGCATGCGTAACACATCGGAATCGAGGGAGAGCAGGCGCCTGGCGGGTCGAATCTACTGAGCAAGCGAGGTATTCAGGTCAGGAGGATGCGGGTTCACCAGCCTCGCTCAACAGGAACAAATCGGTCAGCAAGGCGCGCAAGTGGATGGAGGCATTCAGATTATCGACCATCTCTGAGCTGATGCCTTTTTGCTCGAGCACCAGCGCAATTGCGGCATGGGCTTTGTTGGCATCGTCGACGATGACCCAGCGAAAGGTGCTGGCGTCGTCTTTGAGAATGCTTGCGATGCTGGATGCGGCGTCGGCCATGTCGGTCAGGCGTGTGCGAACTTCCGAAGTGGTGTGGCCCCCGGACAGGTCGGTGTCTTTGCCTTGCGCCGCATAGGCAAGCAAGTACTCATATCCGGATTCGATGGTTTCTATTTGCTCATGCACGGCAATGCTCACGGGTAAAGGCTCGCGGGTTAAAGGTTCAGGTTGGCAGGGACAGAACGCGAAGACTGACGAAAAGTCAGGACGATTCTTCCGGCCATTTTTGCGGGTCGTGATTGGCCTTCAGTTCGCCCTCGGAAATCCAGCCCTTGATCATTGAGCGGGTGTAGAAAAGTTTCTCGGGCCGCAAAGCAAAATAGATGTGCAGAGATATCACACCGATGAGTGCCAGTGTGGATAATCCGTGCAACAAAAAGACCCAGCCGAGAGTGGCCTCTGACAAGGCATTGGTGCGATCCCACCACGGTGTATCGATCATGGCAAACATGACCAGTCCGCTGCCAATGACCAGCAGCACCAGCACGGTAACCGCTGCGTGCATGCCCTTTTGCTCAATGGAATATTTGCCGGGTTTCTTTGCCTCGTCAAACCCTTCCTTTACATCGTTTGGAGTGATCCCCATCGATTTCATGTCTTGCCAGAACAGGGCCCGAACGATGTGAAAAAGAATGCTGGCGGTCAGGACGAGGCCGGCCACCCAGTGAATCGTAAGCCAGCTGAATTCGATGCCGATGATTGGAAAAATGCCGGTAACGAGCAACACCAAGACACTGCCAGCCATCGTCCAGTGAAACACGCGGTCCTTGCTGTCGTGTCGCTCTATACGTTTTCCTTCGCTACTGGGCGGTGACGGGTGCTTCTTGTTTGCGAAGATGATGGCGTGCATGGCAATGATGACGAACGTTGCCACGATTACGACCCACAACAGATCCCAGGACACACCGAGAAGGACTTCGCGGCCCCATACATCGTTCTTGTAGGTCACAAAATCCACAGCATCAACCCCTCATTGCCCGACGTACAAGATTTTCCATCAGCGAAATCTTGAAGTGATTGTAATTCAGCGGCCTCGCACCCCGGCTGGCCAGCCCGGCGATGGCCTCGGCGCTTGCGTCGGAAAGTGATTTCCCCCGCGCGGCCTTTTCGACGTTGCGGAGCCGGTAGGGCGTACACGCCACCCCGCCGCAAACAAACCGACTGTCCGTTACCGTATCGCCGTCCATCGTCATCGCTACAGCAATGCTCACCAGTGCGAAATCCCACACATCACGATCCGCAACTTTCTCAAAGTAAAAACGCGATCCGGCCCAGCGCGCGGGAATCTGCACCGCCATCAGTATTTCATCGGCCTTGAGCGAGGTCATGCTGGTGATATGCGTTGCCGGTCCCACAAAAAAATCTTCCGCCGCAATCCGGCGACTGCCATTGACACTGCGGGCGATCATCGTCGCTTCCAGGGCCACGAGCGCCGTGGCGGTGTCGGATGGACTGACCGCCACACAGCGGCTGGCATCGAACAAAGCGTGTTCGCGATTCATGCCCTGCGGGCTGTCGGCGTAACAAAGGTTGCCACCGGCACGGTAGCAATCGAGGCCGCGGCGGTAATACCAGCACCGTGCGTCCTGACCGACATTGCCGCCCAGCGTGCCAACGTTTCTGATCTGCGGGCTCGCAACTCTGGAGGCCGCCCTGGCGAGAAGGTCGTAATCCTTCTTTATCAAGGGACTCGCAATAATCTCGCGCATTGTCGTTGTGGCGCCAATCTCGATGCCCTCGTCGGTCGCCCGGATGCCGTGCAGTGCTGCGATGCCGTTGAGGTCGATCAGCGCGGTCGGTTTCTTGGCACGATCCTTCAACCAGCCGTAGGTATCCTGGCCACCACCAAGAATCCAGCCCTCTTCACCGTAATGGTCAATAAGATTTAACGCGTCATCAACCTCGGCTGGCTGAAAGAGCTGTACATCGGGCATGACGTCGTAGGAAGGCATGACTACCTCAGAAGTTGTTGGTCTGTTGTGGCTTGAAGGATTGCGGCCGGCCGGCGACGTGATTCACGATCATATCGCGGCTTATCGGCGTGCGGCCGAAGGTATGGCCATCCAGTGCATCGGAAATGGCGGCCGTGAGCGCGGCTACCGAGCAACCCATTGCGGGTTCACCGATGCCGCGGGCTCCAAACGGATTTTGGGGGTCGGGCAAATCGACAGCACCGGTTCGGGTTATCGCGGGCACGTCGAGGTAGGTTGGAACGCCGCACTGGTGATAACCAACGTTAGCCGGTAAACCGTTTTGCGGATCGTAAACGTGGCGTTCGGTAGCGGCCATCCCCATGCCCCAGACCGAGCCGCCCTTCATTTGTCCGGCCAGTCCCTGCGGGTGGATGACGGTGCCACACTCGGCAATTCCGACGTAGTCCAGAATGTCGTACTTGCCCGTCTCCAGATCGAGTTCAATCTCGACAAAAGCCGCAGCAAGTCCCGGTATGACGCCTTCCTGGTGCAGCTTGTCTTTTGCGACGCCGATCAGGCCGGTGCCGGCAACGCCCTGTACCGCTCGTTGCGTAATCTCGTGAATCTCATCGGGATAGGTTACACCGCTGTAATCGCCGCCCAACTGAATGGCTCGTGCCGCTACAGCGGCATAGGTCATTTCAAGCGTCGGGTTATTAATATTGAAGACCCGCTTGCCGTCAATATCATAGTCATCGGTCGACCCGCCCAGCGTTTCAGCGGTTATCTCCTTCAACTTCATCACCGCATCCAGTGCGGCGACGTAGTTCGCGCGAGTATGCGTAAAAGTGGACACGCTGCCGGCCTGGTAAGAACTCCAGGGCAAATTGGCCTCGGTGTTGCCATGATGAATTACGCAGTCTTCCCACTCACACTTGAGTACTTCGGCTGCCGCGCGGGTGGTCGAGACGTAAGAGTAGGTGCCCAGGTTGCCAATGCCGGAATGCAAATGAATTTTGCCATCCGGTGTGATCCGAATGAGTCCGTCAAAACCCTTGGTGCCGGCAGAATGGTAACCCTGACCAATGCCAACGCCGATTACCTTGTTGCCGTTGCGGCGCTTCTGCTGGTATTTCGAATCCCAGTCGAACATATCCGCGCCTTTCTCCAGTGCTTCTTTCATATAGGCGCTGGTTAGTGGTTTCTGTTCGGCATACACCGTGGTATCGCTGTTGACTGCATTGATCTTTCGAATCTCCAGGGGATCCATATGCAGCAGACGTGCGGCTTTATCCATGATCGGCGCCATCACCGCCGCAATCTGATTCTGGCCGGGTCCGCGCTGCGCGCCGCGCGGCGTCGTATTAGTGAGCACAGGCAAACCGCGAAAACGCATGGCCTGTGGGTCGTAAACCAGTGACACCGCACCGCCGGCAGAAGAGCCGTCGCCGCCCGTTGCGTTGGGACCAATATCCTCAATGATAAAAATGTCGGCCGCCGTGACCTGGCCATCACGGGCGAAGCCCATCTTTATCCAGCCCTGAAAACCAACCCGGGCCGAGCCAATGTAATACTCCTGCTCGCGTGTGATGCGCAACTGCACCGGGCGCCCAAGCTTTTTCGAAAAATAGCCGGGTAAAGCAGCGATGGGATAAGCGCCGATTTTAGAGCCGAATCCACCGCCGGTGTTTTCGCTGATCAGGACAACTTTGTCCATCTCCACGCCCAGCAATCTGGCCAGACCGGGCATCCAGAAACTCTGGCTTTGCGCCGAACCATGGACGTAGCAGGTGCCATTTTGCCAATACGCCATGGCCGTGCGCGATTCCATACTCATGTGCGCGTAGCCGGTGGTGACAAAGGGCTCTTCGAGGATAACCTCCGCATCGGCAAACCCAGCCGCGACATCACCGTATGACCATTCGTCGGCATACTCGCCGGTCGGTTCTTTGCCCGCTCTGAACTCTTCTATCTGTTGCTCGCTCCATTTGACGGTACGGAAGCCGGAGCCTTCGCGGGAACGTACAAAGACATTGCCTTCCACGCGCGCATCCGGTCCGCCAGCGATCAGGCTGTCAAGCGGATCGACGGCGAAGGGCAATGCCTCGATATCCACTTTGATGCGTGTCATGGCCTCTTCCGCCGTGAGCTCGTCGATCGCCGCAACCGCCAGGATCGGATCGCCGATGTAGGCTGGATTGTTGGTGAGAATGGCTCCGTTCGGTGCTTCAACGGTGGGTACGTCATCGGCAGTGAGAACGCCAATGACACCGTCCATTCCATCGAGTGCGGAGACATCAATATTGGTTACTGTTCCATGGGCAATCGGGCTGGTGTACAAACGTGCGAACACCATGCCATCAGCACGAAAATCCTCGGCGTATTTCGCCTTGCCGGTGACCTTCCCAAGAATGTCGGGTGGGGTGAAATTCTTGCCAATGTGTTTGTAGTCAGCCATCAGCTCTGTCCGGATGCGCGCATGACGCCATTGAGATAATGATCATAAGCGCCGCAGCGGCATATATTGCCCGCCAGTGCCTGTCGCGCTTCTTCCCGGCTCGGCCTGGGGTTTTCCTTTAATAGAGCGACGGCTGACAATGCCTGGCCCGGTGTGCAAAAACCGCATTGCGGCGCGAGTTCATCGATGAATGCCTGCTGCACAGGATGCAAGCTGCCATCGGCCGCCTGCAAACCCTCGATGGTCACGACGCTTCTTGCGCGCACGCTGTGCGTCAGCGTCGAGCAGGAATAATGGCTGATGTCGTCAATCAGCACCGTGCAGGCGCCGCACTCACCACGATTGCAGCCGATTTTGGTTCCCGTCATGCTGAGCTTGTAGCGCAACGTGTAGGCCAGCGTCTCTTGTGGCAAGACATCGACCCGGCGGGTCCGGCCATTGATGTTAAGGGAAATCAGGCGTTCGACCGCACCCCGGCGTTTGTCCCGGGCGCTGGCGGTGCGAATACCTGTATGGGAAGCGGCCGCGACACTTGAGGCAATCACTGCCTTGATGAAGTGCCGGCGCGAAAGGTTTGGATTCACTGCGTGGATACCTTCCTTAATCTCATCTGTACGAACAGTGTAGTCGCTTAGGGAACCTCTGATCAATTCTGAAGCCGCAAACAGGGTGTGGGAGTCTGGATTCGCGGGGTCGCGCGTCAGGTCGCGCTCCTACAAGGAATTCCTGTAGTCGCACTTCAGGTCGCGCACCTGCAGGGCCTTCCTGTAGGAGCGCGACCTGACGCGCGACCCCGCCAAAACAGATTCCACCCAACCTGAGGAATCCGTTGAAACAAGATATCCGCTTAGAATAGATCAGAGGTTCCTTAGCTATTTCCTGTCAGCAGGCCACGGTGTTCCCTGGTCCATGACGGTGACCGGCCCCATGCCCTTGTAGGTAAACTTCTGCAACCGCTTGCCCTCGTAGGTTTCGGTCGTGTAGATATTTCCTTTGGAATCGGTCGCGATATTGTGGACCGCGAAGAACTGGCCTGGATTACGTCCGCCATCGCCAAAGTTGGTCAGAATCTCCAGCGTTTTCCGTTCGATAATGAAAATTTTGCGGTTAGTGCCATCGGCGAGATAGATAAACCGCTGCTCCGGATCAGGCGAAAAGGAAATATCCCAAACCGCACCGTCGCCCATGCTGTTGGGTTTGACGAACAATTCAGTGATGTAGGTGCCGTCCGGCTTGAAGACCTGCAGGCGATTGTTAACCCGATCACAGACGTAGATAAGTCCGTCATTAGATGGTTGCGCGCAATGTACGGGATTGCGGAACTGCTGTGCCGGTTCTTCACCCGGTACGAATGGGCCGATGTTGGTGTCGTCGGGCTTGTTGCCGTAGGCACCCCAGTAACGTTTGAGCTCACCCGTGTCGGCGTCGAGAACCGCAACCCGTTTGTTGCGATAGCCGTCGGCGACATAGGCTTCATTGGCGTCTGCATCGAAAGAAATTTCAGCGACACCAGCGAAATTTTCCCGGCTATGGCTGTCGGTTCCAGAGTCCGGCGTGCCGAACTGCATCAGGAACTCACCGCTACGCGTAAATTTCAGAATGTGGGAGTCACCGCGGCCGTTGCCGCCGATCCAGATATTGTCCTTGTGATCGACGGTGATACCGTGATTCGAACTGGGCCAGTCATAACCGTCACCCGGTCCGCCCCAGTGGTTGACGAGATTTCCCTCAGGGTCAAACTCGAGTACGTTCGGTGCGGGAATGCAGCAATCGCTTTTAACCGGATCAGTGGCAGCACCGATCTCGGTGCGTTCATTAAACGTATCGCGGCGGTGAATAATGTAAACGTGGTCGCGCGAATCGACAGCCAGGCCGATGGTGGCGCCAAGAATCCAGTGATTGGGTAGCGGTTTCGGCCAAAATGGATCGACCTCAAACATCGGCGCTTCGGTGCTTTTCGCCAATGCCTTGCTGTCCAGAAAGCTTTGGCCAAAGCCCAGTGTGAGCATTGTTACGGCAATGGCAGTTAGCGTGAAAACATTACTTTTAGTTAACATCGGTATTCCCCACCGGTTGTGCGAGTCATTCTCTCTGCCGGCAGTCGCCTTTTTGAGGTCTTGATGCCGGCGTTGCGCAGTATACTATGGAACCAAACCCCGCATCCCGGCAACGACTCGGTGGGCGGAACAGCTCGCGCTTTCGCCGCAGACGACGAAGCCATTTCCCGGGACCCGATTTTTGCGAACCCTTAAGAACAAGCTGAGTTTGCCGGCACTGTCGGCGCTGGCCGTGCTCTCCTTATGGTCATTCGTGGCAACCACCGTCGCTGCGCATGAGATTCCGAATGATGTGGTCATTCAGATGTATCTCAAACCGGACAGCGGTCAGGTGAATCTCTTGCTGCGAGTGCCCCTTGAAGCCATGCGCGATGTTGACTTTCCATCGCGGGGGCCCGGTTACATCAATATCGGTGAAGCAGACGAAACATTGCGCGACGCGGTCGAGATCTGGCTCGCCAATTTCATCACCATTGAAGCGGATAACATACCGCTTGAACGATGGAGCATAGACGCCGTTCGCCTGTCGTTGCCCTCTGACCGGTCGTTTGCCACCTATGACGCAGCCTATGAGCACGTCATCGCTGCACCCATGGATACCAGCACCGAGCTGTATCTTGATCAGGCGTTGCTTGATGTCATCATCAGTTACCCGCTAGTCGAACCCGCTACGGATTTTTCCATCGATCCCGACCTTGGCAGGCTTGGATTACGTACGACGACGGTCCTGCATTTCCTGCCGACCGAGGGTGTGGAGCGGGTCTTCGAGTTTTCAGGCAGTCCCGGTCTTGTGTCGCTGGACCCGCGCTGGCACCAGGCCTTTTTTCGCTTCGTCAGCAGCGGTGTTGGCCATATTCTCGATGGTACGGATCACCTGTTGTTTGTGCTGTGCCTGGTCATCCCTTTTCGACGACTGCGTCCGCTGATCGCCATTGTCACCTCATTTACCGTGGCTCACTCAATCACCCTGATCGCATCTGCGTATGCGCTGCTGCCCAATGCGCTGTGGTTCCCGGCATTGATCGAGATGCTGATTGCCGCGTCTATCGTCTATATGGCGCTGGAGAACATTGTGGGTTCAAACTGGGAGCGGCGCTGGATTATCGCTTTTGGCTTCGGCCTGGTGCATGGCTTCGGTTTTTCGTTCGCGTTGCGAGATTCCCTGCAGTTTGCCGGCAGCCACCTGCTGACGTCTCTGCTCGGCTTCAACCTCGGCGTGGAGATCGGGCAGCTCGTGATCATTCTGCTGGCGGTTCCATTGTTGAATCTCCTGTTTCGCACTGCGGTCACGGAGCGGATGGGCACCATTCTTCTGTCGGCGCTGCTGGCGCATAGTGGCTGGCACTGGATGAGTGAGCGGGCGAGCGCCCTGGGTGCCTACCAGTTTTCCCTGCCGATCATGAACGCGGCTTTTCTTGCGAGCGTCATGCGCTGGGTCATGTTGCTTTTGATTATTGGCGTTGCGCTCTGGTTCTTGTATAAGGTGTACCGTCGCTTTGTGATCGAAAAGGAAACGGAACCCCTTTTTGACAGGCGACAGCAAGAACAATAACAGGAAAAAAGGGGCTGCCCTTTTTTTCAGGGGGAGTACCTATGCAGTCTGTGATGATCATCGTCCTTGGTCTGGCCGGGATGACGTTTGGCTGGTTCGTCTATTCGAAGTTTATTGCCACCAAAATCTACCAGCTCGACCCGGACTTCGTGACGCCGGCGCATGAGTTTGAGGATGGCGTCGATTTTGTGCCGACGAACAAATACGTTTTGTGGGGTCATCACTTCACCTCCGTGGCGGGTGCGGCGCCGATTGTCGGGCCGTCTATTGCCGTTTACTGGGGCTGGGTGCCGGCCGTCCTGTGGGTCACTATTGGCACTGTATTCTTTGCCGGCATCCATGATTTTGGCGCGATATGGGCCAGTTCACGGAACAAGGGCAAGTCCATAGGCGCGTTATCGGAGGACGTCATCGGCAAGCGCACGCGCGCCTTGTTCATGATCGTGATTTTCCTGGTGCTCCTGATGGTAAATGCGGTGTTTGGCGTGGTGATTGCGCGGGCTTTCGTCAACACACCGAACGCTGTTTTTCCGGCCTGGTCAGCCATTGCAGTGGCACTGGTCATTGGCCAGCTTATCCATAGAAACTACAAGTTGACGATACTCACGGTCGCTGGTGTCGCCGCGCTGTACGCCTCAATTTTTGTGGGCAGTTCGTTCCCCATCGAGTTGCCGGCCGACCTGTTTGGCCTGGCGGCGAACGCCAACTGGATCATTATTCTGTTTATTTATGCGGCGATTGCCTCCATGTTGCCCGTCTGGGTGTTGTTGCAGCCGCGCGATTTTATCAACGGCATGCAGCTGTTTGTCGGTCTGATCCTTCTATATGGCGCGGTCCTCTTGTCACTACCGGATATCTCGGCACCGGCCTTCAATGCGCAGATGCCGGAGGACGCACCGTCGTTAATGCCTTTGTTATTCGTCACCATCGCCTGCGGCGCCGTTTCCGGATTCCATGGCATCGTTGGTTCGGGCACGACCTCCAAACAACTGAATAAGGAGACAGACGCGCGATTCGTGGGTTATCTCGGCGCGGTCGGCGAGGGCACGCTGGCGTTGATCACGATTATTGCCGTTGCGAGCGCCGCGCTGGCATCCACTCCGGAGATTTGGCACCAGATTTACGATTCCTACGGCACGGCCGGTGCCGGCACCTTTATTCAGGGTGGCGCTCAATTGATCACCAATGGCTGGGGCCTGCCGCTTGACATATCGACGACCCTGCTGGCGACGATGGTGGTGCTGTTTGCGGGCACCACTATGGACTCCGGAGTTCGACTGCAGCGTTACATTATTCAGGAATGGGGCGAGATCTATGGCATCCCTCTGTTTAAGAAAGGTGTGCTGGCGACCTTGATCGCGGTCGGTTGTTGTCTGCTGCTGGCTTTCGGCGCGGGTGGCTCCTCCGGCTCGGGCGGGCTGGCGATCTGGCCGCTGTTCGGTTCAACCAACCAGATCCTGGCGGGCCTGACCCTGCTGGTTATCAGCGTCATGCTGATAAAAATGGGCCGGCCGGCGCGATATACGTTGATTCCGATGGTCTTCGTGCTGATCACTTCAGCGTGGGCGGCGGTCCTCAAACTGATCGAGTTCTATCAGGACGGCAACTGGTTGCTGGTGACGATTGATGTGGTAGTCCTTGTGACCAGTGTGCTGGTGGCACTTGAGGCAGCCTCGGTGATTGCGAAATTTCGTCGCCAAAGCAACACCTGACCGGGGTGTGTGGTCAAAAAACCACAAATAATTTCGCTTGAAACCAAGAAAAACGGCTCTTTTGCTTTCTTTTTACAACGCATGGTGGTTCAATTGCGTCCGTTGCACCTGTCTTGTTGCTAATTAGCAAAAGCTGGTGCAGCAGAATTTTCTAACACCAGCCTTCCATGGGGGAGATATAAATGAGGAAACTCGCCAAACTAATATTGCCTGTATCGGCGCTCGCACTTGCGATCCCGGGGCTTGCTTTGCAAGCACAGGCACAAGGTGCGGATGATGATGCGATTGAAGAAATCATCACCACCGGCCTGCGTGGCAAGCCACGTTCAGCCGTTGACTCCGCAGTACCGATTGATACTTTCGATGCTGATCAGATCGAAGCAATCTCACACACTGATACACAGGACATCCTGCAGACACTGGTTCCGTCTTATAACGTAGCCCGTCAGCCGATTTCGGATGGTTCGAGCTTTATCCGTCCTGCAACATTGCGTGGACTGCCCTCGCATCACACCCTCGTGCTCGTGAATGGTAAGCGTCGTCATCGCTCCACTCTCGTTGGCATCGGTGGTGCTGGTCAGCAGGGACCTGACGTTGCAACCATTCCGTCCAGTGCGATTCAGAGCATCGAAGTGCTGCGTGATGGTGCTTCGGCACAATACGGTTCTGACGCCATTGCCGGCGTGATCAACTTCAACCTGAAAGAAAACAGGGAAGGCTTCAACCTGGCACTGAGCACAGGTCAGTATTACGAAGGTGACGGTCAGGGCTACACGCTGTCAGGCAACGTTGGTTTGCCGCTCGGCGCAAACGGCTTCCTGTCTCTGACGGGTGAAGTCGATTCGCAGGATTTCACGGAACGCGGTCACCAGTATTGTGAAAGCTGGTTCTGCGTGGATGCGAATAACCCCATCTTTGACTCCACTTCTGCCATCGATCAGGGCTTCGTTAATGGTGTGGGTACCGCTCCCGACGCCTTCACTCAGGGCTTACAGGCAGCGTATCCAGGTGGTGTTGGTTCCGCTTCCGTACAAGGAAAGGCAGTACAGCCATGGGGCCAGCCGAATACTGAGTCAGCGCGGTTTTTCTACAACGCCGGCATTGACCTCGACAACGGCATGGAGCTTTACAGCTTCGGTAACTTTTCCACCAGCAAGGGCGACGGCAGTTTCTTCTATCGTTATCCGTTCAACGGCACCATCGAGACGGTACGACGAGCTGATGGCAGCTTGTACAACCCGCTGCAGATTTTCCCCGGTGGCTTTACACCGCGCTTTGAGGGCGAGGTTACGGATATCGGCGCACTCGGTGGCATACGTGGTTCCAGCGATGGTGGCTTCAGCTATGACGCCAGCGTTCGTTACGGCCAGAGCGAAATCGACTACCGGCTTTTCAACACGATCAACCCATCGTATGGTCCTGATACGCCGACAGACTTCAAGCCAGGTAAGCTGAGCAATACAGAACTCCAGGTTCAGCTTGATCTGGCCAATGAGTTTGACGTGGGCATGGACACACCGCTGGTATTCGCCTACGGCTTAAGCTACATGGACGAGGAATATGACGTTCAGCAGAGCTCACAGGAAGCTTCTTATGCTGCTGGTCCGCACGCACTTTCAGATCCATACGGTTTCTGTGAGGACGACGGTACTGGCACTGGCAACATGGTACCAACTACCACTGCTGGCGAAGGCGCATGGACACAGAGCATCGGCGGTCAGGCAGCTGTTGCTGGTGATCAAGTCGCAGGTCTGAATTGCAACGACCCTAGTGACCCCGCTTTCAAAGTCGTGGGTGTAGGCTCAAACGGATTCCCGGGTTATTCACCGGATTTTTCCGAGGTCTATCAACGTGATTCATATGCGGTCTACGGCGATCTCAGCACGGATGTCAGCGAGAACCTCTTCTTGCAGGCTGCCGTTCGTTACGAAGATTACTCTGACTTCGGCGATCAGCTGGTTTACAAGATTGCAGGTCGCTTCCGCATAAACGAATCTTTCGCTTTGCGGGGATCGTTTGGCACAGGCTTCCGGGCACCAACACCGGGTCAGCAGGGTACGACCAACGTTTCTACGCGATTGCCTAACGGCTTCCCGGTAGCAACGGGTCTGTTCCCGCCCTCCGGCGATGTCGCCCAGGCGCTCGGCGCACAAGCGCTTAAAGCTGAGGAATCCACCAGCTACACGGTCGGTTTCACAGCAGACCTCCAGGACCTGACCATCACGGTCGATTTCTACAATATCGACATTGATGATCGCTTCAACGCCATCTCAACTCTGGATGTTTCGCCAATTCCGCCGGGTCAGCCGGGTTTCGACCAAGAGGCCTATGACAACTTCCTGGCATTACAGAATGCTGGCGTACCGGGTGCTGAAACCATCGGTGGCGTGTTCTACTTTGCCAATGCTTTCGATAGCAATACGAAAGGCGTCGACATTGTTGCGTCATACCCGATCGACTGGGGCAATGGCCAGGATACGAACCTGCAGTTCGCGTGGAACTACAACGAGAGCAGTCTTGAGTCGGATGCGAGTGAATTCCTGAACGAAGAAGATCAGTTCGACTTCGAAAACGTCGATCCGAACATTCGTTGGAATCTGACCGCGAACCATTCGTTCACGGAATCACTGGGCTTCATGATTAGAGGTCGTTACTACGGTGAGTCAGAGAACTCAAACCGTCCGCCGGCTAATTTCCCGGATCCTTTGATCGTGCAGAATTTTGATTCTGTCATGATGTGGGATATGGAAGCCTCATACCGGTTCAACGACAACTGGCGTCTGGTTCTTGGTGGGCGTAACGTCTTCGATACGTTCCCCGACAAGACCGACAGGGTTGCGAGCAACAACGATCAGTGTTGTGGTCGCAACTACGTATCCGGTAGCATCGTGCCTTGGCAGGGTGGCTACTACTACGGTCGTGTA